>JBEKTN010000551.1:0-3535 GCA_049516015.1 Isosphaeraceae bacterium
GTTGTCGGTTCCGGTCTCCCATCCGGATTTACGATGGAAACGTCGGGGTCTCTCAGGTTCCTTGGAAACCCTGGTGGTCATTGTCCGTGCTCTTCGACCCCGGCAGGATCAGGCAGGCTGAGTGGACCAAGAGTCAGTTGCCTGACACGGCCCCCGCTTACGTCCAGAACGAGGGCTCCAAGCGTCTTTAATTTTCGGGGCTCAATCACACGACCTTTGACCTCGCTGTCTACGCTTCGCAGAGTGGGTCGCCCCACTACCACGCAAGACTCGCTTCTGGCTGCTGGTCCAGCTTTGCCAGGCGGGATTCGTACCCACAGGGTTTCAACGAAAGGTTTCAGAGTTCTAGTCTCTTCCTCCTTTCCAAAGCTTACCTGACGCAAGGACATTGCTAATTCTTGTCGTAGACTACGCAAGAGAGGCAGTCAGCCTCGTCGTGTGGGCATCGTCCACCCTCCCTCACATATGAATTGGTTGGCGGTGCCCGCCCTACGAGAGACTCATTCGCCCGTCACTTCCTCCGGATCGGGCATCTCTGGCGGAACAGGCCGCTGACCTGCACATCGAGAATTCCGCAGGGGTTGGCTTGGCTCCGAGCGAACGGAGCGCCTCAACGCCAGTGGTGCGCGTTGCCCCTCTTCTGTCCCGCTCGGTTCTCTCTTCGTCACGTGGTCGGTGCGGGGTCCTGGATCGTCCACGAGAGCTCGGTAGGGTGCGTCGAGCTGGCGATGGCGCACCTTCCCCTGGCGATGTCGCCAACGCTCCGACTCACCGAGCGGTGCTACTGTTCTTCTCCCCTCTTCGTCTTGTCCTTCCCCGAGCCGATCGCTACAATGACCAAAAGTTCACACCGGATGAGGAGAGTCAAGAGGATGCGAACCGCAGTCGTGCGCTCGGAGATTCAACGGTTGATCCGCCAAGCCCCGTTCCGCCCCTTCGTGCTCAATCTCGAGAACGGCGACCGGATCACAATCGAGCATCCCGAGAACATCGCGTTCGACCCCGATTCCGACGAGAGGGAGGGATCGCGCGACTTTTACGTGATCTCGGGCCGTCTTCGCGTGTTCAGCACCTTTGATGCCGTCAGCGATATTGCACTCGCCGATACCGAGGGCCACGTCCAACCCTGAGCCCGGTAGTCCGGTACAGTGAGCAGCGCCCACCTTTCGTGCCGACGCAGGAAATGGCCACGCACAAGATGTCCGGGGCCGGCTTCGTGCAATCTCTGGTCTTCGGCTGGCTCGACGATCCCAGGGCCACCGTCGAGGAACTGGGGGACGAACTCGAGGTCACCAAACAGGGCCTCGATCAATGCTTGGACGCCTGCGCCGCCGATTGCCTCTGGCGGGTCGTCAAGGAGCAGTGAGAAAGGCTCACCCATTCTTTGCGGCTGAGTAGGAATCGGCCAATACCATGAGAGGCCCTTCCGGGCGCAGGCGCTGGAAGGCCCCTTTTGGGCATCCTTCTGGGCCCAGGCGATGGGGGCCCTTGGTCGATGCCGCCAACTGGCGATCCGTGGCCAGGTGGGTGAGGACCTGCTGGACCTCCGATTCCCCACTTCCCGGTGATGCTTCTTGGCATGGAAGGGGACGAGACTCCTGGCCCAACCAACATGGGCCTTTTCCGCCCAGGTGCTCCAGCGCAACGTCCGTATTCGCTCACTCACGTTATCCAGTAGTCTCGACATGCCGACCCCTTGCGCCGATCCGCCTGTCGTCTTGTCCAGTTCTTTCTTGCATTCAGGATTGTTAAGGCTGAGAATGGTTTACGCCACGTAATCGTATCCTGAGAACTTCGTGCTTTAACGCGTGCCTTCGGGCGTCAACTTCTTGTCAGGCGGCTACCTCGCAGAGATCAGACCATGCCGAATCGAACCGAAGGCGTGAAGACCCTCGTCGAGGAGGTGTTGGCGACCCTTCCAACGCCATACTCCGAAGACGTCATCGACGAGGTCTTCCAGGCTATCGAGGCTAATCCCACCTGGCTCACCGATTATCGCGTTTTGTGCAACGACCTCGGCGTTACGGTCGTGAACCAAGCGGTGGGGTCGTGGACTTCGAAAACAGTGGGGCGCACCAGAAATCATCAGGTTCCCGCCCGGAGTAAACTCACGGAGTCGTATTCGAAGTTGTACCCTGTCGTGGTCCTGAACCGAGAAGCGACCGTCGCGGAAGGCCCGGCCGGGCCGCTTCCCCTCCACGCCGAGCATCCACCGCTTCGAGTGGACGAAGGGGGCGCCGTCCGCGTCGGCAAGAGTCGCATCAGCCTCGACCTGGTCATCGAGCAGTACGAGAACGGCATGATGCCGGAAGACATGGTCCGCGCCTACGACACCTTGGGACTGGCCGACGTCTACGCCGTTATCGCCTTCTACCTCCGGCACCGCGACGAAGTGCGGGCCTACCTGAAGCGACGAGCAGCGGAAGCCGAGGCCCTGAGAGCGAAGATCGAGGCGGAGCGCCCGCGCGTCCCGCGGGAAGAGCTGCTGGCGCGCTGCCGTGCCAGAGGGACTGACCATGCTCCGACTGGCCAGTGACGCCGACGTCCATGGCGACATCCTCCACGGTCTGCACCGCCGGTTGCCTGAGATCGACTTGGTACGTGTTCAGGATGCATTGCCCGAACAAACGCCCGACCCCGAGGTCCTGGCCTGGGCCGCGGCCGAGAACCGGGTGCTGATCACCAACGATAGGAACACGATGGTCGGCTTCGCATACCAGCGCGTGGCGGCGGGAGAGCCAGTGCCTGGCCTCATTGCCACCACCAACGAGCAGTCCGTCGGCTCGGCCATTGATGACATCCTGCTCGTTGCGGTGTACATGCCCGAGGAAGAGATCAGGGGCCAGGTCGTCGTCTTCCTGCCCTTCCGGGGATAGAGTCCAGAAGAGGAAAAAAGGGGCCACCCGACGCATGCCATGGCAGCCCGGAAGGCGTCAGGGCGACATCCTTCTTCTTCTTCCGTGCCATCAAGCACGCTGCCGACCAGTTGCTCGGGCGTGTAATGCTCACGAATTCCCGCGACGATCTGTTTTTGCTGGTCCCCGACATCAACCTGCAAGAGCAATAGCTTGTCTGCGTTGGGATGCGGCCGGGCTTCCAAAACCTTGGTCACCCGGAGTTCCAGCTTGGCGAAATCGTCGTAGGAGATGGGTTCGGCCATGGTCGCGGGACCCTCGTTCTTGCCAATTGGGTAGGGTCCGCTGTGCGGACCATCCGTATCGATCATCTGTATACTGAAGTTCACAATACCGAAGCGGGCCCGAGCAACTCGGCGGGCCGGACTTGCAGGCCGGGGAGGAACACGGTGTGGTAGATACCGGATTCGGGCACAATCGTCTCCTCCCAGGTGTCGCCCTCGCGGATGAGGGCGTGCATCCGTCGATGTTCTGTGTCCAGGATCCAGTATTCGCGCACGCCCACCCGCAGATACTCCTCGTGCTTATCGACGAAATCGCGTTGCTCGCCGCCAGGGCTGACGACCTCGACGACGATGTGCGGCACCCATTTCGTCCAGACCTTGTGGCCGGATGGCTCC
>JBEKTN010000552.1:0-3528 GCA_049516015.1 Isosphaeraceae bacterium
TGTTTTGGAATAATGAGAACGTATTCTCTTCTACATTATTCCAAAAACCTGCGGGGTTTTCAAGCTTTTCTTGAGAAATCTTGCCCTCCGGGTTATATATCACGCTTGATTCAGGGCTAGAGGAGTACAGCCTCGGGCAACTTTGGGAAAAGAACGAGTTCGGGGGGAGGCCTACGCGTGGCTAGGCTGTTCATTCTCGTCGAGGGTGAAACCGAAGAGACCTTCGTCAATGACCTCCTCGCCCCACACTTTTATGGGAAGGGGTTCGAGTCCGTGAGCGCCAGGCTCATGGAAAACGCGCGTTTGCGCGCACAGCGCGGCGGGGTTCGGGGCTGGACGGAAGTAAAAACGGAGATCGTGCGGCACCTCCGAACGGACGCAGCGCTATTCGTGACCACGATGGTGGATTATTACGGCATGCCGAGCGATCCCAAGAAGACGAAAGCCTGGCCGGGCCGCAACGAATCCACACACCTGGAATATGCCAAGAAGGCTCCCCTGGTGGAATCAGCTCTCAGCGCAGAAATTCAAGCCGAGCTGGGAGACGCTAGACGCTTCATCCCGTTTGTCGTGATGCACAAGTTCGAAGCCTTGCTCTTCAGCGACTGCGGCAGGTTCGCGAACGGCATCGGCCGGGGGAATCTCGCCGAGAGATTCCAGGCGATACGTGACGAGTTCAATTCGCCGGAAGAGATCAACGATTCACCGCTAACACACCCGTCCCGCAGAGTCGTTGAGCTGGTCCCGGCCTATCAAAAGCCGATCTTTGGGAACATCGCCGCACGGGAGATCGGCTTCGATCGAATTCGCTCCGAGTGTCCTCACTTTCGAGCATGGCTAGAGCGGTTGGAGAGCTTGACTTGACCGGAGGCAGCCGCTCTCAGTATCCCATTGCCCCCCCGTCCTTGCGCGGGTCGGAGCCGCCGATCAGCACGCCCTGCTCGAGGTCGATCCGGATGGCCTGGTAGCCGCCGAAGCTGCCCGGGCTCGTCGCCGCCAGGTAATGACCTTTCGCTTCCAGCGACCGGCGCACCTCTGCTGAGATGCCTGATTCGATCATCACCGAGCCCCCACCGACTGCGGCCTGGCCGGTCGGCTCCGAGGAACCGAAATGGCGGAACCTCGGGGCATCGCCGGCCTCTTGCACGTCCATCCCGAAGTCGATGAGGTTGCAGAGCACCTGGACGTGCCCCTGCGCCTGCATGTCGCCGCCCATCAGGCCGAAGCTGAGCCAGGGCTTGCCGTCCCTGGTGACAAACCCGGGGATGATCGTGTGAAACGGCCGCTTGCGCGGCTCCAGGCGATTGGGATGAGTCTCATCGAGGGCAAAGAGACACCCCCGGTTCTGGAGCGGGAAGCCCAGCTCTCCAGGGACATGAAGTGAGCCGAACCCGTGAAAATTGCTCTGGATCAGGCTCACGCAGTTGAAGTCCTTATCGACCACCGTCAGGTAGATCGTGTCCGCCTGAAGGGGCTCTCCCGGAGTAGGGTGCAGGTTCGCTCGCTCCGGATCGATCAGCGCCTGCCGCCGAGCCGCGTAGGCCTTCGAGATCAGCTCCTTGACAGGCACCTGGGCTTTCTCCATGTCGGCGTAGTAACGCGCCCGGTCCTCGTAGGCCAGCTTCTTGGCCTCGATCATGAGGTGCAACGTTTCGGCTGAACCGAACCCCAGGCGCTTCAGATCGTGACGCTCGAGCAGGTTGAGCATCTGGAGAACCGCGATACCCTGTCCATTGGGCGGAAGCTCCCAGATATCGAAGCCCCGGTAATTGGTCGACACCGGCTCGACCCACGTCGAGCTGTGTTCGGCAAAATCGGCCAGCGTGAACAGGCCGCCGACCGATTGCGAGTAGCTCACGATCGACCGGGCCAGCGGACCACGGTAAAAGGCGTCTCGCCCACCCTCGACGATCATCCGCAGCGACTGCGCCAGTTCCGGGTTGCGGAAGACCATCCCTGCTGGCGGAGCATGTCCCCCAGGTAGGAAGCAGGCCGCCGAGGTCGGAATCCGCCCGAGCGCGGGGGCGGCGGTGTTCCAGTCGGCGGCGATGATCTCGCTGACGGGAAAGCCACGCTCAGCGTACTGGATCGCCGGCTCCAGGAGCTCGCCCCAGGAGCGCGATCCGAACTTCCGCCGCAGCTCGTCCCAGCCGTCAACGCACCCGGAGATCGACCAGCTTAGCGGGCCGTGCAGAGGGATCTCCTTGAGCCCCCTCGCGCGGAACAGAGCCAGGCTAGCCGCCGCGGGTGACCGGCCGCTCGCATTGAGTCCGTAAAGCTTGCGGGACCGGGCATCCCAGACGATTGCGAACAAGTCGCCGCCCAGGCCGCAGGACATTGGCTCGACGACCCCGAGCACCGCATTGGCTGCGATTGCCGCATCAACGGCATTGCCATCCTTCTGGAGAACCCGAATCGCCGCCGCCGTGGCCAGCGGCTGACTGGTCGCCGCCATGCCCTGCCGGGCCAGCACCGCCGATCTGGTCTTGTGCAAGGGCCCATACGGCCGGTCGGCCGCCGAGATTCGCCGTTCACTCCCCAGGCCAAGCCACAGCAAGGACGCCAGCACCAGAAGACTCGGAGCGATCGATTCCAGGCGAGTACTCATGGTCGTGTTCCTGCAAGCTGATCAATTTGCTCGCGGAACGGGAGGGCCGACTGAGCGCCCGGCTTTGTCACGGCAAGTGCGGCTGCCCTGGCGGCCCAACCCGCGGCTTCGGCAAGCGGGCGGCGCTCTGCAAGAGCGACGGCCAGAGCCCCGTTGAAGGCGTCGCCGGCCCCGACGGTGTCAACGGCTTCGACACGTGGTGACGGGACGTGGTGAATCTCCTCGTCCTGCGCGACGAGGCAACCTTCCGCGCTGAGCGTGATCACGACTGCCCTGGGCCCCAGCTCGAGCAATCGCCGGGCACACGACGCGGGTTCCGGCCTTTCTCCCTGCCGGATTCCCGCCAGCATGATCGCCTCGACGCGATTGGGCGTGATGATGTCAGCCACCGAGAGCAGCACGGCGACTTCTTGCGCCGCGAGCGAGGGAGCGGGCGCCGGGTTCAGGATCACGGTCATCCCGCTCGATTTCCCGCGCCGCATTGCCCGGATCGCAGTCGGAATCGGAATCTCGAGCCCCGCCAGCAAGATGTCGCCGGCACGGAAGAGCGAGTCGGGAAGCCGGTCGATGTCGGTGGGGTTGAGCCGTTGATTGGCGCCTGACGCCACGCCAATCATGTTTTCTCCATCATGCGATACGAAGATCAGAGCCACACCGGAGGAAACGTCCTCGACGGTCCGAACGTGATCGACGTTGATCCCTTCTCGCCGGTAACGCTCAACCGCCTGCCGTCCCAGGTCATCATCGCCGACCGCGGCGACGAACACGACCTCCGAGCCGGCTCGCCGGGCCGCCACGGCTTGATTGGCGCCCTTGCCACCGGGCGTGGTCGCGAACGAGTCTCCCAGCACGGTCTGCCCGGCCGCCGGAAGCACGGGCACGCGCACGGTCATATCCGTATTGCTCGAGCCGACAACGAC
>JBEKTN010000553.1:0-3507 GCA_049516015.1 Isosphaeraceae bacterium
GAAAGACGGGAAAAGCAGCCTATTTTCGAAGATCCTCGCGTCTCCTAATGAATTCGCGATGCTGATTGCTTGTTGCAGTTGACCTTGGAGTTACGTCAAGCATAGCGCTGTAGTACTACGGCATCCACTAAAAGGGTGACGGGGGTCAGATCCATTTGACTGGACACGGGCTTGGCCGCGAGGGTAGGTTTTTCTGTTGAGAATGCAGGTGGCGAATCGGTCTTGAGAGGGCACAAGGTGAGTAACTTCGATTTCGCGGCTCCGACGTCGCTGGCCCAGGCCACGGCCCTGCTCGAGGGGGCTCACGGAACAGCGCGGGTGCTGGCGGGTGGGACCGACCTGATCGTGCAGTTGCGGGAGCATCTTCGCGACGCGGATCTGGTCGTGAATATCAAGAAAATCCCGGAGCTGATGGAGCTGACCTACAGCTCGCAACTGGGCCTGCGGCTGGGGGCGTCCGTCCCTTGCTACCGCATCTACGAGCATGCGGAGATCTCGGGCGCTTATTCTGCCCTGGCCGACGCGGCGCGGATCGTGGGCGGCTGGCAGATCCAGAGCCGGGCCAGCGTGGGCGGCAATCTCTGCAATTCCTCGCCGGCGGCAGATACGATCCCCGCACTGATCGCCCTGGGCGCGCAATGTGTGATCGCCGGCCCGCAAGGGTTGCGCGAGGTTCCCGCGGAATCCTTCTGCACAGCGCCTGGCAGGAATGTGCTTCACAAAGGCGAGATCCTGGCGACGATCGTCTTCGCGCCGCCCGTTCCCTTCAGTGGTTCGGCGTACGAACGATTCATTCCGCGGAACGAGATGGACATCGCGGTCGCCGGGGCGGGGTCGTGGGTCAAGCTGAGCGCCGACGGGACGACGATCGAGCAGGCCCGGATCGGCCTGGCGGCCGTTGCCCCGACGCCGCTCTTCGCCGCCGAGGCCAGCCAGTGGCTTGCGGGAAAGTCGGCCACGGATAAGACCTTCGAGCGGGCGGGAGAGTTCGCCAGAAAGGCCGCCTCGCCGATCAGCGACATGAGGGGCACCGCTGAATTTCGCCGGCACCTGGCCGGCGTCCTCACCCGCCGGACCCTGGCGAAGGCCGTCGAGTGGGCCCGCGGCTGATCGTCGCCGTTGCCTGCCCACCGAAACCAGGTTATGGGTCACTCTCCCGGAGAACACGAGGAATCATCACTGTGTCCAAGAAGGTGCACGTTACCACGAGCGTGAATCACGAACCGGTCGAGTTCCTGTGTGAGCCGCGGCAGAGCTTGCTGGAAGTTCTCCGCGACACCCTGCGGCTGACGGGGGCCAAAGAGGGCTGCAACAACGGCAACTGCGGCGCCTGCACGGTGATCTTCGACGGTGTGCCGGTCAACAGTTGCCTCGTGCTGGCCGTCGAGGCGGAGGGAGCGACCGTCGAGACGGTCGAGGGGCTCGCCGATCACGGCCATCTGCATCCCATCCAGAAGTGCTTCCTGGAAGGCGCCGCGTTGCAGTGCGGCGTCTGCACGCCCGGTTTCCTGGTCGCCGCCAAGGCACTGCTCGACCACAACCCTGATCCGACGGAGCACGATATTCGCTTCGGCCTGGCCAACAACCTCTGCCGCTGCACGGGCTACGACAAGATCGTCAAGGCCGTCCAGGCCGCCGCGAGGGAATTGCAGTCGCTGGCGAAATGACAGCGGCTGCCCTGCCCTGCTGTGCTCTGCTCTGCTCCGTATGACTTCCGTGACATCGCCGCACTCGGAACGAATGAAGATCAAAGGGCCACGCCATGTCTCACACCGACGAGCTTTATCTCGGCAAGACGAGTTATCAGGTTCTCGGCAAGCGCCCGGTGCGGCACGACGGAGCCGACAAGGTGACCGGCAAGGCGGTCTACGCGGCCGACGTCCAGTTGCCCAACATGGCCCACGGCAAGATCGTCCGCAGCCCGCACGCCCATGCCCGGATCAAGTCGATCGATGTCAGCGAAGCGGTGAAGATCCCCGGCGTGTTTGCCGTGGTCACCGCGGCGGATTTCCCCAACCTGGAAAGCCGGAGCGAGGTCATGGGCGAGGGGGGCCCCGTGAACCTCGCGCACATGGCCGCGAACTGCCTGGCGATGGGCAAGGTCCTATACAAGGGCCACCCCGTCGCGGCCGTGGCCGCCGCGAACGTCCACCTGGCGGAAGAGGCGGCAGCGAAGATCAAGGTGGAGTACGAGGTCTTGCCCAGCGTCACCTGGGTCCTCGACGCGATGAAGGACGACGCGCCCCTCTTGCACGAGGACCTGCGCACCGATTCCATGGGCAAGAAGGGCGACAGGCCAACCAACGTCGCGCTCCATCTCCAGTTCGAGAAGGGGAACATCGCCGAGGGTTTCCAGCAGGCGGACATCGTGGTGGAGCGCGAGTTCCGGACGGCCAGCGTTCACCAGGGTTACATCGAGCCGCACGCGACGGTGGCGCTCTGGAACGAGGACAATCGCTTGAAGATCTGGGCGTCGACCCAGGGCGCGTTCAACTGCCGTCAGCAAGTGGCCCAACTGCTGCAAATTCCCGTGTCGCAATGCCTGGTCGTGCCGTGTGAAATTGGAGGTGGGTTCGGGGGCAAGATCGCCGTCTACCTCGAGCCGGTCGCGGCGCTCTTGAGCCGCAAATGCGGGCGGCCCGTGAAGCTGGTGATGCAGCGCAACGAGGTCTTCGAGGCGACGGGACCGACTCCCGGATCTTCCCTGCGCGTCAAGCTCGGTGCCACGAAGGATGGCAAGCTGACAGCCGGTGAGGCATGGCTGGCCTACGACTGCGGCGCCTTTCCGGGCGGGGTGATCGCTCCGGGCTGCATGTGCGTCTTCAGTTGCTACGAGCTGCCGAACGCCCGGGTCGATGGCTTCGACGTGCTCGATAACAAGCCCAAGACCCAGGCCTATCGCGCTCCCGGCGCAACCCAGGCAGCCTTTGCCTGCGAGCAGGTGATCGATGAACTGGCCGAGGCGCTGGGCATCGATCCGCTCGAGTTTCGCCTCAAGAACGCGGCCAGCGAGGGAACTCGGCGCGTCGATGGTCCGGTCTATCCTCGCGTTGGCCTGGTCGAGTGCCTGCACGCGGCGAAGAACAGCGATCACTGGAAGTCACCCCTTTCCGGGGCGAATCGCGGCCGGGGAATCGCCGCCGGATTCTGGTTCAACATTGGCCTGGCGTCGAGTTGCTCAGGGAGCGTCAACGGCGACGGCGTCGTGACGCTCGTCGAAGGCTCGACCGATATCGGCGGCACGCGCACGAGCATCGCCATGCAACTGGCCGAGACGCTGGGCATCGGGGCCGCCGACGTCCTGCCGCAAGTGGGCGACACCGACTCTGTCGGCTTCACCTTCTTGACCGGCGGCAGCCGCACAACCTTCGCCACCGGGCTGGCAGCTTAGGGAAATCCCCGATAATAATTTCATCTTGATTCGCGATCTTGGTTCTCCGTGATCCGAGGTCCGTTAGATCGATTGAGGTTGGATGAGGATTTCATACTTGGGGAGGATCTTGTCGC
>JBEKTN010000554.1:0-3496 GCA_049516015.1 Isosphaeraceae bacterium
ACCCTGACCTTTGCCGCTGTCCCTGGCATTCGTCACCTCCTTGGCCTCACAATCGAGGGTTTGGGAGGTATACGCGAATTCCCGACTTCTTGAAACCCCGTTTCCGTGTTGTGGAACTAGCTGCGTCCCTGTTTCCTGTTTCGTTCCTCGGATCGCAGTTAGGGATCACGGGATGCGCAGGATGCGGCACGTCTCTTCATAGCTTACCTCCAATTCCAGGGGCACAGCCAGATTATCGGCGAGCCACAGCGGTAGTGTCGGCAGAGGCTGGCCAATGGCGAGTCCATGCGCCCACGTTTCCAGGCGCCAGGAGTCGCCCGCGCGCCTCCAACGACAGGCGGCTGCGATCAGGGGTGGCGGAGTCGAGGCCAGAGATAGATCGGTTTGGCCTAACATTTCCAGCAAATCGCTATACAGGTTGGACTGGCGTGTGGTGACCAGATCGAGGATGACAACCGATACGTGTTGCTGGAGCAAGGCGGCACACTTGGCCACGAAGGCCCGGCGATGGACCGGGCGGTCCTTGTTCGCTGGGCTAACGATCTCGATGGCGGCCACCAAGCGACGGTGCCGCTTGGTGTCGTATACCCGCACCTCGTACTCGTCTTGCTCCGGCAGGTCAGTCGCCACCTCGAACGTTGGCCGGGGCGGTGCCCAGACGGCAGTCGCGACCCCGCCTTCCTCCGCGCTGACTTCCGGCGCGAAAGGGGTGGGCACGTCCTCTTCGTAGGATGCCACATCAATCTCGAAGTAGGCCCCCAGATGGACGCGCGGTCCGGCAACGTAGCGGGGCGGCAGTTTCTTGGACAAGGCGGCCACAAGCATCATTGGCCAACCGCCGTGAAGCTCCTCCCATGACCTTGCATCATCGAGTGGTGGGCGAAAGTGATCGCGCAGCGGCATGGCTACCCTCCCCGAGCATTGTAGCCGAGGCGTCGTTCCCGTGACAGGCAGCCCTTCTCCGGGAGCAGACTTGCCATGACCTTGCGTTCCTGGATCCGCCGGCCTCCTCGCCTTGAGCGGCTTGAATCAGGGAAGCGGAAAGGACCACCCACTCTCTGGTACCTCAAAAAACGTGGATGGCCCCCAATGTCCCAATGTCACGAGGCGCTTTGAGAACAAGGCAGAGACAAAACAGCTTTAGAGCGGCGCTCGGAACAAGGCGCCACACTCGACGACTTTTCTGATGGCTCTATCGAAACACTCGTCGCTCGCGCTGATTACTCACTTGGATCCAGCATTCGTGCCCTCAAAACTGACAACCTGTCCCGCGCGGATTGTCCCCAGCACCACGGGGCGCGTGTTGCTGCCCAGCTTGTCCCAGGCGATCGTGCCCGTGACTCCCGGGTAAGGGCTAAGCTCGCCGAGAGCATCGGCGATCTTCGCCCGGTTCAGGCCGCCGCGGCGGATTGCGGCGATCAACAGGTTCAGGGCATCGTACGTGGAGGCCGCGGCGTGATCGGGCGGCACCCGGTACCGTTTTTCGAATTCCAGGCGGAACGAGGCCGGCATGGCAGCGGGCTCGCAGAGCATGGGGAAAAGCACGCCCTCGGCCGCGGGGCCCGCTGCCGCGAGGAACTGGCGGCGGCCCATGGAGTGGCCGCCCAGAATCAGTCCCCGAAAGCCTGCGGAACGCAGCTCTCGGACGAACTGGGCCGAATCGGCTGGGCCCGCGGCGATCACCACCGCCGACACATCGTCTGATACAACCTGACGGACGACGGCCCCGATCTCGGGGTCGCAGGGCGCCAGGACGTAGGTGAACCTTGGGGCTGACTGTTGAGGTAATCGACACTTGGGTCCGCTTTGCGGATCGTTCGGAGCGGACCAGGAATCGACGTGCTCGCTGCCCGGCCCGTGGCACTTCTCGCACTGGACGCCATCGCGGATCGAGAAGGTCTCGTCCTTCTCCCAGCCCTCGGCCTCGGCTGCCGTGGCGTGGCACGCCAGGCAGAGCGGTGATCTGGGCGGCTCGATCGGCACCCCGCTGATCGCGGCAATGGCGCGGGCCTCCGGCGTGGCCAGGCTGGCATAGGCGTTCGCATGCCGCGAGTACAACCAGAGAGTTGTCTGGTGTCCCATGTTCTCGCCGTCATGGCAG
The DNA here is from genome assembly GCA_049516015.1 of Isosphaeraceae bacterium. Lineage (GTDB taxonomy): Bacteria > Planctomycetota > Planctomycetia > Isosphaerales > Isosphaeraceae > Aquisphaera. The sequence goes on from JBEKTN010000554.1 coordinate 2,102, forward strand.
GTCGCGCAGATTTTCGCTCCGACGTGGACGGGACGGCGAGGCTGGGCGCTGGCAGGCGGCCCGGCGGCGAACAGCACCGCGGTCAGCGTCAGGGTCAGCCAGCCTCGGAAAGGCATTGATGCTCCGCGCATCGCTCGATCACTCCGATCAGCGGACGGGCTTCACGACGCTCTGGAACTGGTTGGCCGGCACATCGGTGAGCAGCGTGGTGCTGCCGTTGGGCCAGCGAATCTGCACCTTCTCGGCCTTTGTCGCCTTGCCGAGGCCGAAATGCAGCCTGGGGTCGCCCTGGGCCAGGTATCCTCGAACCGGGACCAGGTCATCGATCTGCACCAGCGATCCCGCCGTGACCGTGACCCGCGCGCCGATCGCGTCGATCTTACCGCCCGGAAGCCGGGCAGCGACGGTCAGCCAGTGGTTCTGCGTGTTGCCGCCGTCGTTGCGGAGCAACCGTGGCGAGTCGTTGAGGTTGACCACCAGAAGGTCGAGGTCGCCGTCGTTGTCGAAGTCGCCCCAGGTCGCGCCGCGGCCGACGAACTTCCGCGCGAAGTACGGTCCAGACCACCTGGCCACATCCACGAAATGGCATTTACCGTCGTTGTGGGCCATCACGGCTCCCTCGCCGTATTCGTGGTGGGCATCACCATTGGCGATGAACAGGTCGGGATAGCCGTCGTTGTCGAAATCCTGCAGCACCGCTCCCCAGCCGGTGTACTGGCCGCAGATGAGGGCCAGCCCGGAGGCACTGGTCTGGTCCTCGAAGAACTCGCCGCGGTTCATGTGCAGGCAACCGTATCCCATGTCGGGAATGTACAGGTCGAGCCTTCCGTCCCGGTCGACATCGCCGAACACCGGGCCCATCGATGAGACGCCCTGGCCACCCTCACCAAACGCCAGACCGTAGGGCAGGCCGTCGCTCTGGAACTTGCCCTTGCCCAGGTTGCGGTAGAAGTAGCTCTCCATCGCGACGTTGGCCACGTACAGGTCGAGCCGGCCCGTGTTGAGGAAATCGGCCGCTCCGTGTTGGGGTCAGACTTTGTTTTTGGTTTCTCATCCCCGGCGAGAAACCAAGAACAAAGTCTGACCCCCTGGCAGACCCCCTGGCAGGAGACCCCCTGGCAGGAAGCCCTGCTAGATCCATTTGTTCCGGGGCTTTTGTCGGTGCCCTGAGAACCAGGCGGGAATCTCTCGCCAGGATTCAATGGTAATGTCGCGCCCGCGAGAATGCGAGAGGCGTTTCCATCGACCGCGAATCCCCTGGAGGCGGGCTGTGAGCTGCAATTCAGACGTAAGCCGGCGGGGCGGCACCAGTGCCTAGGACGCCGCTAGGCGCGCCGCGGGCTGAACTTCTGCGGTTCCCTGCGTTTTCTCGCTTCGCCCCTCTCGTGGCATCCT
>JBEKTN010000555.1:0-3484 GCA_049516015.1 Isosphaeraceae bacterium
TCCCTCAATCCTCGCAGCAGGTGGGGCCAGGATTCCGACAACAGGTCATGAGCGCCGGCCAGAGCTTGCAGCAAGTTTGCTTCCTCGCCGGGAAGGGCTCTCCGGGCCTTGCGATCCGCGGCCAGTCCCTCCCGCAGGCGTTCAACCGCGTCAGCCTCGGCAAGCAGATCATCGGCCACGACCAGATTGGCGATTTGACGATCAAGCCTGGCGATGGCTTCCCCTGTGCTTTCCCGCGCGGCCCGAGCGGCATCACGGCGGACCTGGGCCTCCAGACGTGTCTTTTGGAACGGCTCCGACAGCAGCGCAACGTCCCCAAGCTGGGTGAGTTCCTGCTCGGAGGTCCGCTGCCGGGTCAGAAGTGGCAAGGCTTCTCCGAGCCGCTCGAGCCGGCGTTTCCCGGCATGCTTTTCTCTCAGCCTAAGCTCAACCTGGGCAAGCCGCGTGGAGGCTTCTCTCCGGGCCGAGTCGTGCTCAAGCCACTCGCTGCTGTGCAGCGCCGTCTTGCGCTTCGCTTCATTGGCTTCCTTCAGCTCTGCAAGCCCGGCGTTGATCCGGCGTTTTGAACCCCCAGGCCTGAACAGTTCGTCAAGCTCGCGGTCAAGCTCGCGCCGTACCTCCACCAGGTTCTTGAGACCGCCTCCCGCCTGGAAGAGCACGGCACCCAGCTCACCGCCCCCTTGTAGTATCGCCTTGCCTCCCTGGATCAGCTCTTCGTGGTCAAGAGCGAACCGGCTCTTAAACTCGGTCTCGGTCAACCCGCCCAGGAACCGCTCCACCGTTCCGTCAGCCAAGGGTGTTGTGCCATCAGCCCCAAGCAGGGTGTTCCGGTTCCCTTTCCGGCGGATGAGCTGGAGCGTGCGACCGTCATCCGCTCGCAAGGTCAGCCCGATTCGCATCTTCGAGTAGGGATGGACGAAGCTGTCGGACGACTGCGCGGGGATCCCAAAAATTGCTTGCCGCAGCGCCCGTAAAGCCGACGATTTGCCAGCCTCGTTGGGCCCGTAGATCAGGTGCAACCCCTCCTGACCGGCGGATAGGTCGAGCACGGCGTCGCTGAACGGACCAAAGGCGTGCAGGGCAAGCTCGAGGATCTTCATGGAATCCTTCACAGATCTTCGGCCGGGAAGCTCCTGGCTTTAGCCATGGAGATGAACGGCCGACCCTATCTTGAAACGTTGAGTGATCTTTGGCACAATTAGGTTGTCGGAACTGGCTTCGGCAGGGTGGACGCCGGGTTGGAGGGATAGGCCCTCCGTAAAAAGCCAGCCTACAGGATAAAAGCAAGAAGGCGTACAGACACTCCTTGCGTGGGAGAGAACAGCTAATCGCCTCCAAGCAGCGCGACCGAAAGGTCGAGCCCAGGCCGCAGGATGGACCCGCCGTAAGCCGGCCTGAACTAGCATCGGCTGGCAGGGATGTCGGTACTCCAAACGATGATCCGGAAAGCCCCTAGCTTTAGCTATGGGGTCGTTTACTGCTTGAGTAACCGCTCAAACAGAAGTGGTCCCACCTGGTCGAGCAGACCGCGCAACCGCTGGGGGGAATCGAGGCCGTCGAGGAGATCGGGCGGAAGCTTGCGGATCAGGTCATCGAGGGCGCGAGTGCCCAAGGCGATAAGCCGGGCATCGTTGCCACGAAGCTCGTCAAGGAAGGCCGCAAGCTCCGCGAGCGGTGCATCGCTCAGAATGTCTTCCGTCAGACTACGCTGTGGCGACGTCCGGAGCAGAACCTTCTCGATCCAGACGCGACAGGCACCGGTGTCAAGTGCGGCCTGACGGAACTCGCTGGTCCAGTGCGTCGCGTGGGAGCTGAGCGACGCATGTGCCTCAGTGGCTCCCCGGACTTCGACCCGCAGCGCCAGCAGGCGGTCATCACAGCAGGGGAGAAGCTCGATCAGCCTATCACGGAAACGTGCTACCACTTCATCGCCGTTACAAGCACCCCGCGCGTCGAGCTGACAGATTTGCCACCGCACCACGTCAAGCCAGCGGGTCTCCGCCGAGACCACGTCATGATGGTCATCGACGGTCACCAGCATACAACCCTTGGGACCCGGCTCCCGCGCGTGCCGGCCCTGCAGGTTTCCCGGAAAGACAATCCAGGGATCATCCCGATACAAGATCTCGCGGGAATGAATATGACCCAGCGCCCAGTAGCTGTATCCCCGCGCGCGGAGGTCGGCGAGCGAACACGGTGCGTAAGGCTCGTGTCCCTCGCGGCCGTCCACACAGGTGTGCAGGAGCCCGAGGTTGAAGAAACCTTTACGCCGCGCGGGGTAGGACCTTGCCAGGTTCGTCAGTACAGCCTGCGTTGGAAAGCTCTGGCCGTGGATGGCCACGCCCAGATCTTCGAGCACGAGCGTCTCGGCCTGCTGGCTGGAGAGCACGTGCACGTTGTCCACGAGCTTCAAGTCCTTGGTCATCTTGTTAGCGGCATCATGGTTTCCCCGGATCATGAACACTGGAATGCCACCGTCACGCAGCCGCACCATCTGCTTGCCGAAGAACAGGCCCGTGTTGTAATCGGGCCAGTCGCCGTCGTAGAGATCGCCCACGATCACCACGAAGGCGACTCTCTCCGCCAAAGCCAGATTGACCAGATTTTCGAGTGCCCGCCGCGTCGCCCCGCGGCACTCGACCACCGGGGCTCCCTCATAACGGTCGAGCCCGCGCTGTGGACTGTCGAGATGAATGTCGGCAGCGTGCAGAAACCTGAACATGAGCGAGCACTCGGAATGTTGCCAGCGGCTCGATGCTGTCCCTCGATCCTATCGGGCTCACGACGTCATCAGCCTGGATCGAACCGCATGATATCTACCCAAGTGTACAGGTCTCACACCGTTTTGCCAATCGCCGCGTGAGACGAACCAAGGTTGTCAGGCATCTAATCAAAAGCACGGCCGCTATGCATGGAAAGTGGGAAGGAAACTCTTGGCAATCTCCATCAAGGTCCGATCTAATCGACTCGCTGGCCCTTCGGTGTGCCCGACCAGCATTATCAGGAGCATCCGCCATGATGGACGCCTCGAGCGACGACCCGATCGAGACGATCGCCACGCTGGCTAGAGGTATGATGGCCGAGCGGCGCGGGCGGTTTCTCGACGCGGCCTGTGGCGGCGATGTGAACCTGCGAGCCGAGGTCGAGGCCCGGCTGCGCAATGTTCCCAAGAACGATGGCACCGACGAGCAGCCGTCGGGGGCGTTGGCAGACCAGGTCGCGAATCCGGAGCTTGATTCCATCGAATCCATCGCTCTCGAGGCACTTTCAGAAGTCCCAGGCGCGAACGAGAGCCAGCCGGCTGAGAGCAAAATCGATGTCCCAGAAGACCTTTCGATCGGTGCCTACTCCGATCAGAAGCAACTAGACCTGAATCAAGCGTGATATATAACCCGGAGGGCAAGATTTCTCAAGAAAAGCTTGAAAACCCCGCAGGTTTTTGGAATAATGTAGAAGAGAACACGTTCTCATTATTCCAAAACAA
>JBEKTN010000556.1:0-3479 GCA_049516015.1 Isosphaeraceae bacterium
TTCAACAAGTCGAACCGTCGGCTCCCTGCGGGGATACTGCGCCTGGTGCCACGCCGCCTGTGTGATCGCGCAACTCACGGTTCTGTAAGAAGATGCCACTGTATACTGTCAAAAACAAGCCTGAGCATGCACAAGGTCGGTGGATCGTACCAGACAGTTCAAGCCGACACCTGGCTCGCTGGCAAAATGATGAAACATCAGCACCCGGCGGCAGAGGCGGTAAGTGCGAACCTCGAACGTGGCCCGGTAAGTTGAAAACGGATCGTCCCGGCAGTCCCAAGGCTGGGTGGTCTCCTGCGGAAGCGGGGCCTTTTCGTCGTGTTCGCCATAATCGAACACCAGCTCGAAACACCAGTCGGTCGGCAGCGGAACGGGTTGGCCGGCTGTCAGATCCGGGAAATAGGGCGTGCGGTAGCCGTAGAACACGTGTTTGAGGTAGCGGTTCGCGGACCGGGTGGTGTCGGACCGGTTGCGCTCGTGGGCCTGGGAGAGATCGACGCCATCGGAGTTTTCGGGCTTGTATTGGTAGACGATGACGTTGCCCTTGTCGTCATAGCTTTCGCTGATGAGCCAGGTGAAGACGCGGGCGGGATCGGCCGGATCGGCGACCCGGCTCTCCGCCGTCTTGCCGTACCAGGTGGTGATGTTGTCCTTGGAGATGGAGCGCCAGAAGGTGTCCTGTGGGTCCGATTGATTCACCCAGCGTTCGATGCGGGCGAACAAGCCCTCGACTCGCGGGCGATAACGGTGAATCTCGTACTGTTGGCCGTAAACAGTGCGCGACGCGACGTCGCGCGTCCACTGGCCGTCGTTCTCGACCAGGAGCGGCACGAGGTCTTCCGCACCGGACAGGATGAAGGTGTCGGATTCCTCCGCATCCGCGTATTGGGGTAAGCCCTTGTCGGTCTTGCGACTGAGCGACGGCAGCGCGAGCGACCAGCCGAAGCCGAACGGCCCATTGCTGGCACCGGAGTCGTAGGACAGGGAGAGTTGCGGGCCGAACCCGGAGCGACCCGGGCTCGTGTAGATCGGGACAGTCAGGGACCCCGTGCCTGTGACCGGATTGGCGGCGAATTTCTCGCCAATTCCCCGAATGGCGCCGCCGCCCTTTGGGAGCGTGATGGCGGGTGCCAAGGTTTTGTCAGCTTCAGCGCCCGGCGCTCGGCCGTTCGTTCCCGTGCTGTTCTTGTCCACTTCGCTTCTCCTCCCTTGCGTTGGTCACCTTGGACCATCGGGGAGCGATTAGCGCATTGAATCGTCGGGCCACCACGTGGAGCAGCAAGAGGCGCTATGACGACCTTACCGTGGATGGGCGGCTTTCAGGTTGCGGAACTACAAAGAGAAACGTGGATCAGAATCGTCGTGGACTTCCCCTGAGTGCCTGCTCAGGAAAAGCCGGTTCGCCTTGATCCTGCTTATTGTTGCATTTCGGCCTTGCGTGGATTGGAACTGTAACGTGGGCTCGTGTCAAGTATCAATCCCTGGAATTCTTCAGTATTTCTTAAATGTAATCAATTGCGGGCCCGGCGGCAGAGTCTCCGGCCTGCGCCTCACTCCGAATCCCTCTATGAGAGGATCAGGATCAGCACCAACCGACCCCAGCGTAACCCGGGGGATCCGTCGATCTTCGAATCCGTCAAGGGGGGTGCAAATCGAGCGGTTCAGCGCGACCCATGTCCCCGGGCGAGCAAGGAATTGCGGCGCGGCGGCCTGTTGACTAAGATCAGGCAAGCCATTACATGGGGCATGGGCGTCGTGCAAACACATCATAGAGGTTCTCGCAATCCTGACGCGGAGGTTCCGGAATGAGCCGGCTGGCCCTTGGCTGTTCGCTTCTATTTCTGAGTCTACGGATGGCGAGTCACGTCCATGCACAGACTCCGGTAGACATCCGCGACCTGAAGCTGCGCGACTGGGAGCCGCGATCGATGCTGGTGTCCAGGACGACGAACGTCCTGAAGGCGAACGACCCCGAGCCGGGATGCTTACCGGCTGTACCTCCGCTTCCTCGAGACCGATGACGAGTACTTCGACCCGGCCGGGGGTCATCATCGGCAGGGGTTCTGGATGATCTCCGGCATCTCTCTGCCCGACGACGTTCTGGCCAAGCTTTACAACGGCAATGCGAAAAAGCTTCTCTTCGGCTTGATTGACGCAACATCTGGTCATTGACCACGGAGCCACTCCCATGCGCCACGGTCCGCTTTCAGCCGAACAACTTGCCCGCTACGAGCGCGCCGGCTACCTGCTGGTGGATGCGCTGTTCGACGCCGAGGAGATCGGGCTCTTGCTCCGGTCGGCCAAGCAGGACAGGGCACTCGACGAGCATGCCTTCGCCAAGGACGACGGGGAGGGCGGAACGGTTCGGCTGTCGCTCTGGAACCACCCGGGCGAGGGGATCTACGGCATGTTCGCGCGGTGCCGGCGCATCGTCGATGCCTGCGAGCAGATCCTCGACGACGAGGTCTACCATTATCACTCGAAGATGATCATGAAGGATGCCAAGGTCGGCGGTGCCTGGACCTGGCTCCAGGACTATGGCTACTGGTACCAGAACGGCGTCCTCTTCCCCGACCTGGTCAGCGTTTTCCTGGCCGTCGACCCTAGCACCAGGGAGAACGGCTGCCTCCAGGTGATCGAGGGCTCGCACCGCCTGGGACGGATCGACCACGTGCTCAGCGGAAAGCAAGCCGGCGCCGATCGGGAGCGGGTCGAGGAGGTCGTCAAGCGGCTGCCCCTGGTCCACGTGGAGATGAAGCCGGGCGATGCGCTCTTCTTCCATCCCAACCTGCTGCACCGGTCGGACCGCAACACGTCTGATCATCCCCGCTGGAGCATGATCTGCTGCTACAACGCCCGCCACAACGACCCCTACAAGGAGGCTCATCACCCCCGTTACACGCCTCTCTTCAAGGTCGACGACCGCTTGATCCGCGAGGTCGGAATCAAGCGATTCGCCAACGACTCCAGCGACGTTGCCTGGCTCGATCCCGAGGTCGACGTCAGCGCCCGGTCGCTGGCGAAGGAATAACCCCGTCTGGATCAGCAACCGGCCCGGCTTTCGCCGCGAGGATAGGACGAGAGCCGACGGGAACCGCGCGAGGTGGACAGTCTCAGCCCAGCAGGTCAGCCACGGAGAAGGACAGGTGGGGAGCTGCCTGAGGAGTCACCACCTCGCCGCGATGGCGGACCGTCAGAGAGGCGTAGCCATATCCAAACGGTTGTGCGAGGTCAGCTCCCGGATCGCGTCGGATTTCGATTTGATGATCGTTGACGTTCACGATCCAGTAATCGGCGACACCGCGCATGGCGTAGAGGCTGGCCTTGCGCCCTCGGTCGTAGACGAGGGTCGTGTCACTAAGGAACCGCGAAAAAATAAATTAAGCAAATTCGTCTTGTAGGAATTCGAGTTTGTGATGATCGTCGGTGCATGCAGGACGCAACAACGATCGAACGGATACGGCAAAAGTACTTGGCTC
>JBEKTN010000557.1:0-3452 GCA_049516015.1 Isosphaeraceae bacterium
AAATGCCGAGGCCCGCAAAAGCCACACCAAGCGAACGATAAAACGACTTCACATGTTAGGTATCAAGCTCACCGAGACCCCCCGGTGCCGTTGGGGAGCGACTTAGCGCTGTAGTACTAGGATGGACAGTAAGTTGGGGTCTTTGTACCGCAGGCGGGTGAAAACTTGTGTGACCGTGATGAGGCTTTCATGCTCCTCGGCCGGCGCGTGCTGATCGATCACCTCGCGGCACCGCCGCAGGACGATCTCGGGCGGTTCGTCCGCCTGCATCAGCGGCACCCACGGCATCATTCCCGGGTCCGCCGTCGCCAGCACCGGCTCAGCGGGTATCGTCCACAGCTCGACCACACGCCACCGGCCTCCCAACTCCGTCGTTGCGTCCGAGCTGGGGCGGCGGGCGTGGTCGGGGACGCGGAGCTGCCCCTTGGGGCGGAGTACCAACACGAGGACGTTGGGGACCTCGCCGCGCACGAGGTAGACCAGCAGCAAGTCGCGTAGTGCCTGCTCGGCCGCGCGGAGCTCGGGGTAGGTCGCGATCTCGACGACGAACGGCTCAGGGTGATCGCGCCCGGCGCGCCAAGCGAAGAGCAGTCCGTCAGGGAGCTTGGTGGGCAGGACCAGCTCAGCCGGCGCCGCTTGCCAACGGACCAGGTCGGTGACGCCACCGAGGCGAAGGATGGCGTCGCCGTGGTGCTCGATGAACCACTTGGCGCTCTTGTCCTTGTCTTTGGCCGGCTCGGGCATGGTCCACTGCACTCCCGGGGTGAAAAACGGGGACGTAGCGCATTCGCGGCCCGGCCAATGACTCAGCATCCCCCGCTCGCGTCACACTGAGATAATCGGGCCGCTCGGCCGTTATCGCACCGTTTCTCAAGCCTTCGGCTCGGGCTCGTCAGCCGGGTCCCAGGGCTCCGGGGGCCTGGGAATCGCCCGCATCTCCGCCTGGAAGTGTTCGAGGTCGGGGCACGATGTCGACAACTCCACGACGGCGTCCAGGACTGACTCGTCGAAGATCGATTTCACCTGGGCTTCCAGCTCGGGCGGCACGGGGCCGAAACGGGTCAGGAACTTCAGAATGTCCTTGTGCCTCACCTCCGCGACGATCTCTCGGATCAACGGCGACTCGATCATGACGGACTTCCCGAGACTCCTCGCTGAACTCCACCACTCAAGAAATGGGAGAATCCGGGTGGCTGGCGGCGGAGCCGTAGGCGACGCCCCAGTTTCCCAGGCCTTCACCCAACCACCTTTCCCCATTGTGAGATACGACGAATCGCGGTGGAGTTCAGCGAGGACTCTCTCTTTTTTCGGCGAATAAAGAACCGTAACGAATAATCCCCCGAAGAAACTAAGAAAGTGACCTGACCCCGCCATCCTGGCCTACCTCCCCACCCTGACCATCTCTCTTGCTCGTTACAACCGGCTCAAGAGCTCGGACTTCTTGGCGGTAAACTCTTCCTGGGACAGGATGCCTTTGCGCTCCAGTTCGGCCAGCCGCTCGATCTTTGCGAAGATATCTATTTCCTGGGCCGTCTCGGCGCGGTACGGCTCGGCGGGCGTCGCCGTCTGTGCCGGGGCGCTCTGGGCTGCGCCATCGATGGAGACGACGGGCAAGCTCGAGACAGGGACGGTCCCGGATTGACTGGTGAAGGTGAGCGAGGCTCCTGCCCCCTGCTGCTGCGAGACGCCGCCGATCTGGTGGTCGAGCGTGTCGTAGACGGTCACGTGCCCATTGATCTCCACGGCCAGCCGCCGCGCGTTGGCGAAGTACGCGTAGCGAATGTTGTTCTGGGAACCGGTCCCGCTCGGGAAACCCAGGTTCGCCGGCCACCAGTTGCCGGAACTCCCCTGCGCCGCGGGGACGAACAAGCTGACCGCCGGGCCGCCGCCAACCATGCCAGGGCTGCCATAGCCTCCCTGTTGCTGTTGCTGCTGTCCCCCCGGCGACTGCGACTGGCTAGACAGGGGGAAAGGCACGAAGGGCTGCTGTTCCAGGATCTGAGAAAGCTCGGTGCACAAACCGTCGACCTTGGCTTTCAGGCCGTGATTGAACATATCGCCGACCATGGTCATGCCGCCTTGCAACCACTGGCCGCTGCCGCCCAGCTCCGGATGGTTGAACTGTGCCATGGTCCTGTTGCCCTTAACCAACGCATGCAGCAAAGCCATCACGGCATCGGTACTGACCCCGTAGCGTTGAGCCAGTTCGTTGATCCTCTGCCGTCCTTGTTCGGTGAGTTTCTGCAAAGCCGGGACTCCTGACGTACGGGGATGGAGGACAGTAAGAGAATTCCGCGTGAAATGGGCTTTCGAGTGCTGGCGAGAACTGGTTCCGGTGTTGGCTTCGAGAGAATTCGGTGGACCTCGTTGGGTCCAATCCCAAAGCGGAAGATAGGGGCGGCATCGTGCGGCCCCCTTCAGTCCTGGTCCTTGGGCCGGTGCGCGCGTACTACCACGTCGCCCTCCTCTCCGCCCAGCCTGTCGTTCATCATAGTGCTCCGAGGCGACTGAGGCAATCACTGGTCAGGACCACATCAAGATCTCGTACCGGGCTCGTCGAACCGAACTCGTGGCAACTCCTGGACCGCCTTACGGAGCGACTGCTCCCACCGGGTCTGGATTGCCAGGAGATCTGGATCTTGGGCGTTGAACCGCCGCTGCCGGGTGATCTGCAACTCGTCGCGGGCGTAGACCAGGAGGTCGAGCGGCGGGCCGACCGCCACGGTCGAGCGCATCGTCGAATCGAGTGAAATCAGGGCATACCGCGCAGCGTCCTCCAGAGACGAGCTCGCGTAACGGACTCCACGGTCGAGGATGGGGCGGCCGTACTTGGACTCGCCGATCTGGAGGAACGGGGCGTCCTCCGTCGCGCGCAGGGGGTTGCCCTGCGGGTAGATAAGGTAGAGGTCGTGCGGTTGCCCGCGGATCTGCCCGGCCACGAGGAGGTGGACGTTGAACCGGAAATTGTGTTTATTCAAATGCGGCTGGTCCATGTCCGCGACCGACCGCACCTGTTCGCCCACGACCCGGACGGCGTCGTACATGGACGAGGCAGCGGCAAGACCCTTGCCCTGGTCAAAATCGCGGCGCAACAGCGTGAGGATCGACTGCGAACAGGAGAGGTTCCCGCTGGTCAGGAGGATGAAGACGCGCTCCCCCGGATCGACGAGCGTGTGCATCTTCTGGCAAACGTTGACGTCGTCAAGACTGGCGTTCGATCGAGAGTCGGAGGCCATCACAAGCCCCTCACGCAGAACGATGCCTAAACAATACGTCATTGTCGCCCCCGTTCCCTATGCATTTGGTGGTACCGCTTCTGAAACCATTGTAGACGTTACCGACAAAAGTCCCGGGTAGTAGCCTGGGGAAGAGAGGAGGCTTGGGAAAGATGAGAAGCAAACCTTTGTCTCTAATGACTTTATGACGTAGAAATCTTCGAAACATCCATCAAC
>JBEKTN010000558.1:0-3449 GCA_049516015.1 Isosphaeraceae bacterium
GAAGTGGCGGCGTTGCGTTGCTGCGTCAATCGCGGTCGGCCCTTCGGCGATCCTAACTGGGTCACGGACACGGCCAAGCGATTGGGGCTGGAATGGACGATTCGGCCCCGTGGAAGACCGAAGAAACAATCGTAGGCTTGCCACGTTTACTTGTGCTCTCTGTGTTCTCCAGATTTGGTGGCTGTCACCTTTCACCTCCTGTCACCTTTCACCTCCGCGACAATTAAGAATGTCCACTTTGTTCGCCAGTCGGAGTCAAGCATCGATCTCGAGCCGCATTCTCCCTGCGTGGCGCGTCCGTGGCAAGTGAGGACTATTGAGCCTATTGAGTCTGTCCGAGTATTCGAACCAAAAAGCCACAAGTGATTGCCGCGAATGATCTTATGGAGGTTAAGCCTAATTAGAGTAGTTCCTTTGTTGACAAGGACTTACGACGAATGAAGCCTAATACTCGGACAGGCTCCTATTCTGAGTTCTGAGTTGCTATAGTGGACGTATTATGTCTGACAGCCTTAACCCAATTGACCTAGTCGAATGCCTCCGTCGAAGCGACAAGGATGCCCGAGACCAGTTGCGCCAGCTCTGCCTAGGACCGATCGAACGCCTCGTCGATCGGGTCATTGTAGGTTATCGACCAAACGTTGAGCGGAACGCGGTGATCGATCGCACGCTGCGCTGGGTCGAGATGTACCTGCGATCGCGACCCCCGTTTTTTTTTGATGGCATGGACACCCGGGCGTTCCTCGCGCTAATTCTGTCGTCCGCCTACAAGATGCTCACGCCTCCCGAACTCGACGGCCCTCGGGAGCTAACCTCGATGGACTCCGAACCTCTACAGTGTCCAAACGGCTATCAGGTCTGGAGGTTCTGCCTGCCGTGCGAGCAAGTCGGCGGCGACTGGCTGGGCGTCGACCATGCCAGTGGCATTGATCTCTGGGCACTAATGATCGACGTCACCGGGCACGGCTACGCGTCCTATATCACGGCCCATGGGGTGTCCCAACTGTGGCAAACCCGATCCATCGTTGAACTGCGTGCTTCGGGCAAGTCACCTCGAGAAGTGCTCTGCGTAATGAGCGAGGAGCTAGAACCGGTGCTCCCGGACGAGGTCTTCGTGGAGGCAACTCTGGGGCGATTCACGGCGGCCGGCCAGGCCTCGGTCGCAGGCGCGGGATTCTGCCGCGTGATCTTGCGCCGCGCGGGTCACGAATGTGCGAACCTTCGTCGCATCGGAGGGCACCTACTCGGCAGCTTCTGGGGTAACGACCACGATCAGGCGAACTGGAGTCTGCTAGCCGATGATGAGCTAACTATCGCGTCCGATGGCCTCTACGAACAGCCGGATGTCGACGGACGTCAGCTGGAAGACCGAATCCTAGAGTATATCGCACTGCACTTGGCTCCGGGGAGACTATTGCACAATGCCCTGGTTGAGATCGTGCAGGATGTCGTAGGAACTCAACCGGGCCAGGATGACATCTCGGTGTTATCGGTGCTTCGCAGTAGTGAGGTGCGGCCATGAACCGGGACGAGCCTCGGGACGGCGGCGACGACCCTGATCAGCGCTGGACCCAGGCCGCGGCTGACCTCAGGGCCTACCGCGAGGCCCAACGGGCGCGCTGGGGCGATGTCGATGACGCGACCCTCTCCCGTTTCGTGGCGGGCAGCGCTACCGGGGAGGAGCGAGAGCGCGTTCTGCGGGCCATGCTCACGCACCCCGACCTCTCTGACTGTATCGAGACCGTTCGGGAAGTCCTAAGCGGGGGGCGAGTAGAGAAGGGTGTTGTCGATTCCGGGGCAAGCCAGTCTCAACGCCGCGTCGGAGCAGCGCGGTTCGCCTTCGAGCAGTTCCGCAGGCTACGGGAAGTCATGACCAGGAACTCCAAGCTCACGGCCTGCATTTTCATCGCGATCGCGGTTCATGCCGTGATCTTCGTTGCGACCGATGCCGGGCTGAGGTCGGCCAATGCGGCATTGAAGGCCTACGGCCCAGGCGATGTTGGCTCGGTGGAATGGTCGCACCGGTACTATTACGACTATGCCTCCGAGGCGCTCGCGGGGAAGGTCCCTTACCGGGACTTCGCGTTCGAATACCCTGTCCTGTCGTATCCCCTCTTCCTGGTTCCCCGCCTGCTGGTTTCGGATTTCGATAGCTATCGATTCGCCTTCATGGCCGAGATGTTCCTCTTCGATGTCGCGGCGATCGTCCTGACCGCTCGCCATGGCGGCGAAAACGAACGAATCGCGACCGTTGCCCGGCGCCTCGGCTGGTACACGCTCTACTGCTTCCTGCTGGCTCCGCTGGTGATCGGCCGGTTCGAGCTGGCCCCGATGGTCCTGGCCTTCGCCGCCGCCCGATGGTGGTTTTCAGGCCGGGCCCGCTGGGGAGGGATCACGGCGGGCCTGGGCACGCTCATGAAGATCTTTCCCGGCGTGGTGGCGGCGCCTGCCCTCGTCTGGGAAGCCTCGCGGCTGCGGACCACGCGGGCCCGGGGGATGACCGCATTTCTGGGGACGGTGGCGTCCGGCGTTGCCTGCTGGTTCTTGCTGGGGGGCAGGCGGGTTCTGGAATCGCTGGGCTACCATGCCGCTCGGGGCCTGGAAGTCGAGTCGCTCTTCGGCGGAGCACTGTTTCTCGTGGGCACGATCACGGGCGCGAAAGTGCCGTGGATCCTGAACTACAACGCGTACCACGTGGCGTCGGCGTGGGGAGCAAGACTGGCGATTCTTGCTTTCCCGCTCCAGGCCGTGGCGCTCCTCGTGGTCATGTGGAGCTTCCGGCGATCGGGGATGGCCGACGGTCCGCGGTTCTCGGCGGCCGCCGTGCTCGCCTTCATCGTCTTCGGCAAGGTATTGTCGCCGCAATACTTGATCTGGTTGTTCCCTTTCATGGCAGTACTGGACGGCTGCACGGGCAGCGTGGCACGGAAGATCTTCCTTCTTGCCTGCTTGACCACGGCGTTGTTTTATCCCGGACCCGGTTTTGCCATGGCCCTCGAGCACCAAGCTGGGGCGATCGTGCTCCTGAATCTCCGGAACACGCTCTTGCTCTTGATCCTGGCAGCGCTGCTGTACGATCCGAAGGCGGGGCCGGCCATCCCGACGACGGGAGATGTCGCTCAGAAGTCTGAGCGATTCCCCAGCGGTACGGAGCCACTCTCAGCGGTTATCCCCGGCGCGGCAGGCGAGGTGGATATGCTGGCAGGAAGCGATCCACCGGCCCGAGCCGACGCCAACGGTTCTTGAACAGTGGGACGTATTTATGTCGCTAGATCCGGGGCATCGGCGGGGCATCGGGGTCAGACCGATTTAGAATTTTTTGTTGAATAAGGAACCGCGAAAAAATAAATTAAGCAAATTCGTCTTGTAGGAATTCGAGTTTGTGATGATCGTCGGTGCATGCAGGACGCAACAACGATCGAACGGATACGGCAAAAGTACTTGGCTCT
>JBEKTN010000559.1:0-3444 GCA_049516015.1 Isosphaeraceae bacterium
CGCGACAAGATCCTCCCCAAGTATGAAATCCTCATCCAACCTCAATCGATCTAACGGACCTCGGATCACGGAGAACCAAGATCGCGAATCAAGATGAAATTATTATCGGGGATTTCCCTTACAGTTGTTGATGGCTGGGGTGGCTTTGCTGGCTCTGGTGGCTTTGTTTTTACCCACGGCCACTTTGGCCTCCACAAAAAACGCGAGGCGCCTGCGTGCATGATATTGGTGATTTTCTTGGAAGCTCGCCCGCGAGCAGGAGCAATCAAAGCCACCCAAGCCACTGACCTCATGGTGTTCCCAGCGCCGGGACCAGCGGGGCCAGGTCGTGCGCAGACCACCCCCGCTGGCTAGTTTCCCACCGACCGCCAAATTGCCAAAGACCGAACGGGGCCCGATCTCGACGAGAGGCCCCTCTATTTCAGTATGTCACCGAACCGGGCGATTCCTGCGAATAAATCAATCCGTTCCTCCCCATTCGCCACCGCCAAGTCAAGTCCGCTCCAGAACGCTGTGATGGCGAGACAATTCATCCGCGACTACATGGACCTCTGAGGGCACTGACACAGAACAAGGTGTGGCGCGATGAGTTAGTTTCCTCAAGAAGACCCTTGGCAGCTCCAGACTCTTTGCCTCGAGCGCGAGTCGTGACATGAAAAGCCTCTCATTGACGCGAGCGTTCTCTGCCCTCCTGAGACGCCGCAGGACTCGATTCCGCTGAGCCCGGGAGTGCCATCCATCCTCTCATTTCGTTTTCTATTCTAGAAAAGTGTTGGAATACCTAGGCAGCGCTGGTAAAACACGAGCCATGCGGCAAATGAGGCCGTTGCGAAGAGCTCCGCGAGTTGTGCTGAAACACCCAATCCGAATCATCGGGAAGAGCTGCGATGAACACTCAAAGTCATGACCGGCACAAACACCCCACAATCACCGGCTTCGTGTTCCTGGGAGTGTTCACGCTACTCGTTTCGACGCTCGTTTCGAGGGGGCGAGCAGACGATCTGGATCCGTGGCTCAAGAGTGAGAACGGCGTTGCGACCACTCGACTCTTCAATAACCTCCTGCCAAACGGTGCTGTCATCGCCTCTCCGGCAAACAGGGTTTTCAACGATCCCTGTCATCCAGACTACTACTACCACTGGGTGCGCGACGGGTCGCTGGCAATGGATGTTCTGGTATCGCTGTACGCAAACAGCCCCGATCAGTCGATCCGTGACCGCTCTTTGAAACAGTTGATGAGTTATATCGACTTTTCGCTGAATCTCCAGCAAACCAACAACTTGAGCTCGGTCTTCGGTCGAGGGCTCGGCGAGCCGAAATTCATCACAGACGGTTCACCGATCCAATGCGGTTGGGGCAGGCCGCAGAATGACGGACCGGCCCTGCGTGCCGCGAGCCTCTGTCGGCTTGCCAACCGCTTGCTCGATAGCGGGCAGCCGGACCTGGTCACGCTGGTAAAGACCAAGCTCTACGACAGCGTCCTGCCAACCAATTCACTCATCAAGCGAGATCTCGAGTACGTCTCCCATTTCTGGGGCGATTCATGTATCGACCTTTGGGAGGAGTCCGGGGGACATCATTTCTACACGAGGATGGTCCAGAGAAGGGCGCTGCGCGACGGTGCCGTGCTGGCAAGAAGACTGACAGACGGCGGTGCAGCCGATTTTTACAGCGCGCAGGCCGCTGCGCTCGAAAACGCGATTCAAGGGCACTGGGACCCAGGCCGGGGACTCCTGATTGGGACGCTGGACATGGAAGGGCCGAGGGACAACAACAACAATAATTACAAGACAAGTGGGCTGGACGTTGCCGTCGCGCTCGGCGTTCTGCACGCGAACACGCCCGGGGACGACTTTTTCTCACCGACGGACGACAAGGTACTCGCAACAGCGCAGAAGCTCACGGCGTCGTTCGGATTCTACAAGATCAACCGAACGACCCAAGATGATCAAGGGGAGGTCCTCGGCACTGCGATCGGACGCTATCCGGAGGATCGTTACTTTGGGGGCAACCCTTGGTTCCTCTGCACTGCGGCAATGGGGGAGCTGTACTTCCGGGCCGCCAACTTATGGGAATCGAAAGGATCGCTGACCGTCAGCGACTCGAGCAAAGCCTTTTTCTCGTCCCTCGCTTCCTCGAGGTTCTCGTCACTCCAGTCAGGCCAGACCTTGTCGCGGAGCGACCCGGCGTTCGACGACGTCCTCTCAACTCTGCGGGCCGCTGGGGACGCCCAGTTGAGGCGGGTGAAGTATCATGCTGCTTCTGATGGATCGCTTTCCGAGCAATACTTTCGGGACAACGGGTATTCGATGAGCTTTGGCGACTTGAGCTGGAGTTACGCGAGCATACTTACGGCAACTGCTTGGCGGGCGCCTTCGGGTGTGGCTCCAGGCGACGTCAGGCCTTTCCGGCCTGCTAGACCAGTGGACCATGGAGCGGTACCAGGGGAGCCGTTCATTCCCGACTTCGCGAAGCCCTTGAACCGTCTCGGTTTACCTCTGGACGAAGTGAACAAGAGGTTCCCTCGAGTGATGCAGTCGACGCCAAGGGACGTGGATCAAGCGGCCAGGAACACGCGTCCCTCGGGGCGATTTGACTATCGTAGCGGCGGCACGCCTGCCGACGACATCAGGGGGACAACTACCAGGCCACGACAGCCTACTTTGGATGACCTGAATCGGAGACTCCTCCGTCTGGAACAGTCCGTCGACAAGCTCTCCCGCGAGATCCAAGCCGACCGATCCAGCAACTAAAAGGGTGCTCCGGCAGTAGAAAGGTGACAGCCACCAAATTGACAAAGCTGGGATATCTTGATAAGAAGCCGTGAATGTCACGACCGAGGCGACATTTTCCGGGGGGGATCGTTTTCCACGTGCTCAACCGAGGCGTGGGCCGGAGACTGCTTTTCACCAAAGACGAGTACTTTTTGGCGTTCGAGCGGGTCGTTGAGGAAACGCTACGAACTCGCTGGATGCGGTTGTGCTCTTACTGTTTGATGCCCAACCATTGGCATTTTGTCGTTTGGCCCGAGCGAGATGGCGATCTTCCCGCGTTCATGCAGCAAGTGACCAACACGCATGTGAAACGGTGGAAGGAGCATCGGCACGAGATCGGGTACGGCCATCTCTATCAAGGGCGTTAAAAGTGTTTCCCGGTGGAAACAGAAGACTACTTCTACCAGGTCGTTCGCTACGTGGAGCGGAACGCCCTGCGTGCAAACCTCGTGGAGCGAGCGAAATCGTGGCGTTGGTCGAGTTTGCGCCGTGTGGAGCGCGAAGACCCGGCGTTTCCCATCCTCTCGACGTGGTTTTTGCCACGCCCGACCGATTGGCTGCAAATTGTCAACCAACCGCAAACGGAAGCCGAAGTGGCGGCGTTGCGTTGCTGCGTCAATCGCGGTCGGCCCTTCGGCGATCCTAACTGGGTCACGGACACGGCCAAGCG
>JBEKTN010000560.1:0-3434 GCA_049516015.1 Isosphaeraceae bacterium
GAACATCTCTTCGAGCTTCGGCAGGCCTATGAGTTGTACCAGTTCCATCATCGGCAGATCACCGAGTGCGACCAGCAGGTCGAAGCAGAACTGGCCAATTTCCCCAACCGGGCGGGAGAGAAGACTCGCACTATCAGGCCGCGGAAGCACGGGCGCAAGAGCAACGACGTCCGGTTCGAGGCGGCGGGCCCGTTGTTCAAGGCCTTGGGCGTGGACCTGACTTTGATCGAAGGAATCGACGTGGGGACGGCCCTGGTGATCTTGGCCGAGATCGGCGTGGACGTCAGCCGTTTTCCCACTGAGAAGCACTTCGCGAGTTGGCTGCGGCTGTGTCCCCCGCAGGATGAGAGCAATAAGACGAACCGACGCCGCGGTCATCGGAAGGCTACAAACCGGGTGACCATCGCATTGCGGATGTGTGCGCAGTCACTGGGCAGGACAATGACGCCGTTGGGCCTGTTCTACCGCCGCATCCGCAGTCGGATCGGCGGACTCGGAGCAGCCAAGGCGACCGCGCACAAGTTGGCGTGTTTGGTCTACCGGATGCTCAAGTACGGCCAAGAGTACGTGACGCAGTCGATGGAAGAGTACGAGGCCAAGGTGAAGGCCAACATCTTGAAGTCGCTGAAGCGGAAGGCGGCGGCGCTGGGCTTCCAACTCAGTCCGCTGCCCACGCAGTAGGAGAGTCCATCGAGGCGGTCGCCATCGCGCGACAGGCCTGTGGCCACGCACAACGCTGAGAAACCAAATCCTCCGGCATCGGTTTGCGATACTGGGGGTCAGGGGGGTTGTCGGTGTCGTCGAACACTCGAGCCACAAACAGCCTCCGCGCAGTCGACCGACACCGCCAACGCAGGGCTGGAGTTCATGGGGAGGGCATTGAACGATATACATTTTTAAATGCCCTTCGCTTGCGCTTCAGGCTTGTGAGCCCGGTTCCTGCCGACTCGGACGGGAAGTCAGGAGCTTCGACCCAGCGCTGTAGTATTAAGCGCCGCCGTCCAGGCCAAAGCTGACCAGCGCCCCGTGCCGGCGCCGAACCGCGTCATGGACCAGGGGAGACGTCGTTCAGGATTTCGTCCCTGTGTTAAGAAGTATGGAAGACATGGTGAAATCCGGGAACTTTGTTGCTTCGATGCAATAGAAGCAAGCATTTAATCCAAAGGAAGTTGCGGCGCGGCCGAGGCTTGACCGATGATTTCAATGGTCTGTGAAGAAATTATTAAGGTATGGTGAAATCCGCTACTTTATCGGCTATGATATATTAGCGTACAAAGAGTGAGGTGATCTCCCCTTCCTGACATTGCGAGCGGGAGCGGCTCACGCTTGCAACGGTTGAGATACCGGGGTTTGAGCCGAAAAGGAGTTGCTCCATGAGCTTCAACTTGCGAACGACGATTCTGGCAACCGGCTGCATCTTGGCCATCGGAACCTCCGCTGCCCGGGCCCAGATGCCTCTCGTCTTCTACTACTCCGCGCCGGGCAACTACGCCACGACGCAGGGGACGGTTAACATCCCGGCCGCCGGCTACTACTACAACGTGCCGCTCTACGCCGTCCCGGCTCCGGTCAACCCTGCCCCGGCCCAGGGGTCCACCTACTCCTCCTTCTACTATCCCCGCGGTGGGGCTTCCACGGAGGGCGGCGGCGGCGGCGGCGCGTATGAGGGCGGCGACGAACGCCCCAGCGGCGCGTATGTTAGTGGCGACAACGAGGACAGCCCGGACTGGTAAACCGTCACGCAGAAAGCCAATGCACCGGATCCCCCGGTCGTGCAGCCCCCTGCTGGCCTGGGACGCCCCTCGATGTCCGTACTGGCAACTCGAGCGGGAATGATGATGCAGCGGAGTGCCCAGGATCGGCGGAAAAGCGAGATGTCGGCGGGGGTTTGTTCGCCGGAAGTGTTAAAAAAATGGCTGCAATCGAGCCAGGGAGCTCGACTGCAGCCAAGCTTGTTTGTCACGAGTCATGTCCGTATTGATGCGGCCCATGCCCGGGAGTGCGGGCGAGTACGCGGCTCAAGGGTTAGTCGCCCTTATAGGCGTGACATGCTGTATATAGACCTGAAACATCGTCTCCTCAGGGGTGAAGCTGGCAATGCTGTGGTAACCGTTCTTGTGGGAACCGTATTTCGACGGGAAGCGTGTGAAGAAGTTGACGTTCCATTGGTTCATGGCGCTGCCGGTCGATGGGATCGTCGTGGTTGTCGTCGTGGTTGTCGTCGTGTTTGTCGCCGTGCCTGTGGTCGAGGTTGACGTCGAGGTTGACTTCGTGACCAGTGGGACGGCGATCGTTATGGTATCCCCCTTGATCTTGACGCTTGCGGGGCTCAGTTTAATTGTGGTCGTCGCCAGAGGCGTATTGATCGATGCGTCGTTGATCTGCACGTAGGGGGGATTGGCGGCGGTGATGCCTCCTAGCGTGAGTGGGACGACGACCACGGCGTCGAAGCGGATGTGACTACGGCCCGGGAACGGCCCGGCTTTCGCGGCGCCGCCGCGATCGATCGCGAAGGTGTAGATCGCCTCCTGGGAGGCTTTCGTCGGCTTCTGGATGATCGGCCCGGCCACGGTGCCGGACAAGGTCAGGGTCCCACCGGTGACCCGATTTCCGGAGACCACCGCGCTCGCACTGACCCCGTCCAAGTTGGGCGTCTTCGGCCCGGTGTAAAACGGATAGAATTGCGCTTGTTTCTTGAACGCAAGGCCGTTACTGAACAAAGGTTCGCCAACGCGGGCATCGCCCCCATGGACGGGTATGACTTTGCCGTTCTTCACGACAACGAGATAGCTCAGCAGCATCCGCCCTTCGAGTGGTTCGACCCCCACCACAGCTTTCGACGAGGGCCGACGCCGGTCCGACTTGACGCGTGGCCCACCATGACCCGTTTCCCGTCTAGCTCTCGAAAACATGGATTTAACCTCCCTGTTCCTTGGAATTGCCGGCGGGCTACGCCCCGCCGAGGGATTCGGAACGGTCCACGTTTAAATCCTCACATGCAACGTTGACCAAGGCCGGGTCGCTGATGGTCGATCGACCTGGATCCAGGGCCTCGGGATGCTCCCTCCGGGAGGCAACCTGATCCGTCAACGGATCGACGCTTGACACACCACGCGAATCTTGATCGGGTGCGGCGATTGACGGGATTCAGGAATTCCAGGAGAACTGGTGTGGAAAGCCTTGGATGAAGCCGAGATGAAGGCGGAAGGGCGGAATTCTGAATCGGCTGGTCATCTTTTCCAGGATAATCTTGTCCAGTCGTTCTAACAGCCTTTGGGCCGGGTAGACCTGGGTGGTTGCCCACCCAGGTCCCCCATACGCTCAACTTAAAGGAAGTTGGTCTAGCATGAAAAACGGGAAGCCGTTATTCCATCACGTGTTACAATGGGTCTCGTGCTGGAAGAAGGAGCTTCCCGATGGAGATTGTAGGCAAG
>JBEKTN010000561.1:0-3415 GCA_049516015.1 Isosphaeraceae bacterium
CCCTCGAAAGAAACAAGAAACGCCCGCGGGTGCCCCAAAGATTCACCTCGCCACCAAGTCTCAAATCAAACGGGCGAAAGAGCTTTCCATGGAACAGCGATCAAAAGGGTTAAGGGCGTAGGGTGATACCCCGGGCCAGCAGGGTCGTTGGCACTGTTGGGGATGGTGTATTCCCAATCGGCCACGATCGAGGACAGAGTGACGGCCTGGTTGAGCGTGATCGCGTTCGGGTCAGTCGTCGGGTCGTAGGTCTGGCCGAAGATGGTGTACAGCAGGTTGTGGATGTTGCTGGTGCTGGTGATGTTGATCCAGGTCGGCGTGGGATCGGTCGCCGAGGGGATCGAGTTGGGCAGGAAGTACACCCCCTGCTTGGTGACGGCGTAGACCGCGTGGCTGCCACGGCTGGGGTCCGCGGTGATCGACTCGACTTGCGAGCCGTCCAGGCCGGTGGAGATATTGATCCAGTTGTTGCTTGTACCGCTGCCGCCGCCGTCCTGGGTGACGAAGATCTGACCGATCGACGTGCCGACGTAGATAAAGTTGCCGAGGTTGCCGACGCCCTCCGGGGCGACGGGGTCGGGCGCGCCGTAGGCCAGGGCGAGGCTGTTGTCGCCGGGGCTGCCGAAGACCGTCGGCCCGCCGATCTCAAACCAGGTCTCGCCACCATTCAAGGTCGCAAAGACCGCGCCCGTATGCGAGCTGATCGCCATGTCGCTGCCGTTCACCGGGTCGACCGCGAAGTTGGCAACGCCCCCGGTCGGCCAGTTCGTCGGGTCGGGAGTGGGCCCACCGCCGGCTGCCTGGAGCAAGCCGAAGGTGCGTCCGGTGCCGTCGACCTGGAAGAAATCGGTATAAGACGTGCTGTCGTGCGGGAGGCCGGGGAACCAGTACTGGTCGACTGTTCCCACGCCCTGTTGATCGACGGCCACCGCGCTGCTGTCGAGGTAGGCGCTGATATCACCGGCGGGCACGCTCCATTGCAAATCGCCGTCGGTCAGGATGTTGGGGTCCGAGAACGGCCCACCGTTGTCCTGGGCAGCGCCGTAGAAGAGGGCGCCGGCGATCTGGGCTGCCGCGTTGCTGGGCTGGACCGCACCATAATAGAACTGAGTGATCTGGAGGTTGCCGTTGCGGTTTGTGGCAGGGAGAGCGTCAGTACCGCCGATCGACGACTCCATCACTCCGTTGTTATCCAGGACGCTCCAGACCCCTTGGCTGTTGCCGAAGATGAGCCGAGGCAGGCCGGTCGTCGGGTCGGTCAGCGCGACAGCCGCTTGGTAGCCTGTTCCGGAGATGTCGCCTGTCCCGGGCATGTCGAACGGCATCCATGTGACGCCAGCCCCGTTGTTGGTGAACGAATTGTAGTTGTAGACCTCCAGGGTCGCATTGGCCAGGAACGGGTCTTCGGGGTTACGGATGAAGTCGAGATACGAAGCTTCCGCTGCAGCGGGGCTGGATGCGTTCAGCCAAGACGGGGCACCGTACTGGATGCCGTCAATCGGCACCGGACCCGCCGTGGTGTTCTGCTGCAGCAGACCGCCATCAGCGGCGAAGTTGTCGTACGCGACCAGGGAGTGGGCGTCCCAGACATTGGTGGCGTCGATACGGATCAATCCGGTGTCGCTCAGGATATTGTCGCCGCCATAGCTTCCCAGGTAGACGATGTTGGGGTTGGTGGGGTCGGCAATCAGGGTGAGATAACTGTTGCCTTGATCGAAGAAGGTGATCGGGTACGCGGGCTGGGTGATGTCGTTGGTGGGTATGGCCTGCTGATTGGCGGTGACGGGCGGCAGGGTGTTGAGCCCAAGCTCGGTCCAGTTCTGGCCGAAGTCCTTGGTCAAGAACAGGCCGTCGAAACCGCCGGTGGGGGTCGAGACAGCGGCGTAGAGCCAACCTGAGTAGATGGCGTCCTCATCGGCCTTGCCGGTCGGCTGTGGAACGGCCAGAACGATTTGGCCTTCGGCGCCGTTGGGTGAAGGAGACGTAAGCGGGTTGACGTTCGTATCCTTGCCGTTCAAGACATCAACAATGAGCGGATTGCCGACCCCTCCTGCCATGAGATTCCAGACCTGGCCCTGGTTCGGGCTGATGAAGACCCCCTGCCCCTCGATCGCGGCGTAGACGATCTGGAGGTTGCCGGAGACTTCGGTGCCGGTGGTCGGATCGAGGACCGTACCGCTATCTTGGTCGAGGACCACGTCGGTCGCATTGCCGGCCAGCATGAGCGACCAGGGCTTGCCCGTGTCTTCGCTCCGCCAGATGCCGCCATTGGGCCCGCTCATCGCGGCGTAGATGATCACCTGGCCGGTCGGCGTGAGCTCGGGATCGACGACGACCTTGTACGCGGTCATGCCGATGAACTCGCGGTTGCGGCTCGTAGACTCGAGCGGCAGCAGGTTGCCATTCGAATCAACGTTGTCGGTGCTGTCGTAGAGGTTCCAGGTCGCCCCCCCATCCTGAGAGATCAAGAAACCGACGCCCGGGGTCGGCCCGTCACTCTTACCGCCGGTGCTGCTGCCGGTGGCCGCGATGATGATCGAGTCGTTGGTATTATTGTTGCGGGGAAAAACAGTGATGCTGTTGATGTAGATGCCGGAGCTCGGGCCGAAATCGGTCAGGGGAATGTAGGTAGGACCGTTGGGATTGGTGGTCAGGAAATCGGTCGTCTTCCAGATGCCGCCGCTGGCCGCGGTGACGTAGACAGTGTTACCCGAGGGATCGGATGGGTCGACCGCGATCGCGCTGATCTGGCCGGAGCCGCCGGTGATCGCCGCCGGTCCGACAGCCGTCCACGCTTCGCTCGAGAGCGCCGCGGTCTGGGCGATGGTGAAGATGCGGAAACTGGCGTTGATGTCGTCGCTGCCCGGTTCGCCGAGGCCCGAGGTCGGCAACGGCTTCTGGAAGCTCAGCGACCAGCGCGTCAGCGAGCCAGTGGCCCCCGGTCCCGCCGTTGGCCGTGGTCGCGTTCTGGATGACCAGCGTCCAGGTTCCGGCGGCGTTCAGGCCCGCGAACGCGGAAAGCGGCATCTGCGGGTTGAATATCGCAAAGAACGGAGCGCTGCCGTTCTGAATCGGCGTGGCCGCGTTGTCATCGAAAACGGTGTTGGTGAAATCGGCCGTCTTGATGCCGTTCCCCACACCGCTGAACAACGGAACCGCGACCTGGCTCGGCTGGCCCATATCGTAATACAGACGTTACCGACAAAAGTCCCGAGTGATAGTCTGGGACGGATAGGGAGCTTGAAAAGAACCAGCGACAAGTCCCTGTTTCCAATGGCTTTAGGTAGCTGTGGCGTAACTTCTCAAAAACACCGGACATAGGATCCTCGGAGTCGTTCCGCGCGCAACCGTAGCGCGGAGACCAAACACCGAAGACCCGACCCGGCGTTCAACCCCCCCGCGCCGCCGTCGGGGT
>JBEKTN010000562.1:0-3401 GCA_049516015.1 Isosphaeraceae bacterium
AATTATGACCCGACGGATGGGAGTGACCTTCCACTATCAATGAACGTTATTAACACCTATCACCTTTCCCCAAACGAACTCCCGTTTTCAGGGCGGAAAATAAATAATAACTAGGTCTGACCTAGCGCCAAGAAGCTCGGGAAAGGGGAATCATCTCAAAATGTGAAACCTTTCATTGAAACCCTGCGGGTAACCAATCCCGTCTGGCAGAGCCGGGCCAGCAGCCGGAAGCGAGTCTTGCGTGGTGGCGGGTGACCGCCACTGCGAAGCGTAGACAGCGAGAGCAAACGCTGTGTGATTGAGCCCCGAAATTTCCTTGTCGTGAGCCTTCGTCTTGGTCAGCCGCGGGGGCCGCGCCAGGCATTAGCGACACTTGGACCCATCAGCGTGCCTGGTCACACCGGGGTCGGAGGAACATGGCGAATGATCAAACGGGTTTCACGGGAACTTGGGAGACCTTGCCGTCTCCATCGTGACTGCTGGTTGGAGCCCCGGCTTACCAACTCCAGGTTGATCCACAGCTCTGTCCCGAGCTGGTGGGGACGAACAGGGGACGACCGATGGTATCGCCAAGCGAAGGAAACGAAGCGCGGCGAGACGGACGGCAAGGAGTCGCAGCGCCCCATAGTAGTGTTGAAGCGGGGGAACGGCCCTCCCGGACCCCGTGGAGCGAAGGGGGTGCCGCGTTGTGGACGGGGAGTTGGAACCACGCCGAGGACATCGCGCCTCACCAGCGTGTCACCGCGAAACCACCCAGTCGTGTGAGGGACAGCGATTCCACAGCGTGACGAACCGGGTGCATTTGACGTGCACGCCCGGATCAGTGGGGGACCTGGGTGGACGACCACCCAGGTCTACCCGGCCCATCGGCTGCCCGGCCCATCGGCTTCACCCCATCGGCTCGCTTGACCCCATCGGCTCGCGACCGATCTTGAGGATTTACTGCTACCGTGCTATGCTTACCGCTTGGCTGCCGCCAAAGCATTTTTCCAAGAGCCGTCCGAGATCGCGAGAGGGAGGAACGGTATCATGGCCCATTTTCTGTTTCAGTGGACGTATAAGGATTCCTCAATCCAAGCCATGCTCGACAAGCCTCAAGATCGCCCCGAGGAACTGCGCAAAGCCGTCGAGGCATTCGGCGGCAAGGTCCACCAATTCTTCTTTGTCTTCGGCACGTACGATGGCGTTGCCGTCCTCGAATTCCCCGACATCGAGAGCTGCGCTGCCTGTAGCCTCACCCTTGCCGGAGCGGGTGCCAACAAGACTCAGTCGACCACTCTTCTGCTCTCGCCTGCGGAGAGTTATGGCGCGGTGCAGAAGGCGAGCCAAACGCGAACCGGCTATCAGCCCCCCGTCGGCTACTCGTGGCCGTCCGTTGGGTAGTGGAGCGATCGAGAGCCCAAACGCGAACCGGTTATCAGCCTCCCGTCGGCTTCGGACCGGGCCGAGCCGTTGGGTGTCGTGTCGGAGTAACTGCTCGATGGCCCCCTGCGCGCGGACTCCGGGGTCAGACCCCATCGGCTTCCTGTGCTCGCTTGACCGCACCGTTTCCGGCTGCTCAGATGAGTGTTCAGGTTGGCCAGAGGAGGGGCCGAAGCGTAGGTCTCTCGCGTCATCTGGGATTTGTCGGATCGCGTTGCCGGGAGGAGTCCACACCCATGCAACCCGTTGACAAGCTGACGGTCCACGTCGTGGTGGATAACACGACTGATATGCTGTCCAGCCGTCCCGAGCACGTCACCTCCGAGCTGCGCGTGCTCATGGCCGCGGGCATGACGGAACTCGCGGGCGAGGCCCTCTGTTCGGCCCATCATGGGCTGTCCCTGGCGGTGACCGCGCATCGTGGCGCCGAAGCCCGCACCGTACTCTTCGATGCCGGCCCCGATCCCTATGCCCTGGAACGCAACGGCCGGGCCATGCACCTGGATTTCGGCCGGATCGAGACCGTGGTGCTCTCGCACGGCCACTTCGACCATTCCGAAGGGCTACTCAAGGCGCTCGAGCTGATCCGCGTCTCCAATGGCGGTCAGCCCGTGCCTCTGCACGTGCATCCGGGGGTCTTCGTCAAGCGGGGCGTGCGGCTGCCCAGCGGCGAATTCCTACCGTTCCAGGACGTGCCACCCCGGCACGCCCTCGAAAACCAGGGCGCTCGCGTGCTCGTCTCCTCGGAGGCGGAGGAGATCCTCGACGGCCTGTTCTCCCTCAGCGGCGAGATCCCCCGACGGAGCTTCGAGCGGGGTTTCCAGACCCATTACCGGCAAGCGGCCGATGGGCAATGGGAATCGGACCCGTGGATCATGGACGAGCGCTTCCTGGCCGCCCACGTGCAGGGGAAAGGGATCGCCATTTTCACGGGCTGCTCTCATGCCGGCGTGGTCAACATCTGCCGCCACGCTCAGGAGGTCTTTCCGGGCATCCCGCTGTACGCGCTGGTCGGCGGGCTGCACCTGGTCTATCCCAATGAGGGCATCATCCCGGAGACGATCGCCGAGCTGCGCACCTTCGGCCTGCGAGTGATCATCCCGGGACACTGCACCGGCTGGCGCGCCGTCCACGCGCTGATCGGGGCCTTTGGCGAGGAGATCGTGGACCCACTCGCCGTGGGCAGCCGGCAAACCCTGTAGCTTGCACGATCCCGAATGGTCGGACTCAGCAGGATGTCGCCACGCCGCTTCCCGATTTCGTGTGAAGATAAGGGGACGGGAGTCGTGTTATTCACTGTCGGAGCGACCGTCGCTATCCTCAGCCCGTACGATGAGCCCACAATCGACGCCCGTCCCCTTATCTCAGCCGAATGTCTTGCCTCACTGCGCGGGCCGGCGCGAACGCTCAATCTCTTGACGCGGCTTGCGATTTGAGCGATGGTCAGTAGAGTCGATGCGTGCGAACGAGAGAATGCAGGGCCAGGACCTGACACCACGATCACACCGGTTTTACAGGCAGAGCGAGCTCAATGACCGTATCGGCCAAGTGTTATTATGGGCTGCGTGCCATCTATGCGCTGGCCGAGCACGGTACCGCGACCCCGATGAAGGCCAACGATATCGCCGAGCGCCAGCATATCCCCATCAAGTTTCTCGAGTCGATCCTCAGCCAGTTGAGGGGTGGCGGATTTGTTAACAGCCGCAGAGGCGCTGAGGGGGGCTATATCCTGGCGCGGCCGGCGGACCGGCTGAAGGTCGGTGAGATCATTCGCTTCATCGACGGTCCGATTGCCCCGGTGGACTGCGTGAGTGTCTCGCGGCCCAAGGAATGCAAATATCCTGGCAATTGCCCGTTCTTCGGTTTCTGGGGCCGGGTCCGCGAGGCGATTGCCGACGTCGTCGATAAGACGAGCTTCGCCGATCTCATCAACGAGAACAAGGGATTCGGAATCACCTACATCGCTGATTGGACTATAT
>JBEKTN010000563.1:0-3381 GCA_049516015.1 Isosphaeraceae bacterium
GCCTCGTGGCCCTAAGAAACCGAAACCGGAGAAACAGAGTGGAGCGAAGATCAAGCATGTTGCCACCGCGAGGGTATTGAAGGCTCGTCATAAGCGCACATAATTATACCTTCAATGGGCTGCCTGGGCTTCCCCATCCCCGATCAGCCGGGCGGTGTCAGATTCGGCCTGCGCGACAACCGTCGCACGGTCGCGATCGGCTGCGCTGCGGATGATTCGAGCCTGGCTCTCGCCCTCGGCCCGAGTCGCCGCGGCGACCCTCTGCCGCTCGCTGCGAATCTGCTCGAAGACGGCCGCGCGGACCTCCTCTGGGTAGTTGAGCCGGCGTAGCCGCACCGCGACGACCTCAAGACCATATTCCTGCGCCGCCTGCTCGGCTACGCGCCGGGTCACGTCGCCTGTCAGCGCATCGAGCATCGATTGATCGCCGACCGAGACGAGCTGGCCGAGTTCCCGCCCGCCCAGCTCGGCGGCAAGGACGGCGGCGGCCATGTCCTCCAGCCGGGCCGAAGCGTCAGGCATCGTCCGCACGGCCCGGAGGAATCTCTGCACATCGGTGATCCGCCAGCTCGCATACCAGGCGACCTTGAGGTTTTTCTTGTCTTTCGTCAACATCTCACGCGCCGGAGGCGTGTCAAGCTGGAGCCGGCGGTCGAAGGAGCGAACGCCTTCGTGCGGCCACTTGAAGTGGAGGCCGGCCTCCTCGATCAACCGCACCGGGCGGCCGAAGGCGGTGACGAAAGCCGTTTCCGACTGGTCGACGATCACGATCGATCGCACGAGGGCGACCACGGCCAGGATCGCGAGCAGCGCGAGAACACGTCGAGTCGAGAGTCTCATTACTGAGATACTCCTTGCTGACACATGGGAAGCACCGTAATGCGTCGCATCACGAGCAGGAAGACCCGGGGAAACGTTCGATTTGTCATCATGTACCAAGGTGATCCATGTAATTGGCTCAATCGCCAAGTTCAGGCGGAGGCAGGGCGCGGTCCGGAAGCGGATTCAAGAGCGGATTCAAGTGCTCGGGATCGGCAAGCCAGAGGTGGCGCCGGCCGGCGACGCGTTGGTCGAGAATCAGCTTGGGCCGACCGGCCAGGGTCGTGGCCATCGTGTTCCAGAGGAGGCGGAACTCGGTCAGGGCGGGTTGCGATCCGTGGGCTGTGGCCTTTGCCGGGAATGCGCCTTTCTCGCCGAGTCTGCCGGCGACCAGCTGGGCCGCCCTGGTCTTTGCCGCGTCGCGAATTGCCTCGGCCTCCGCCTGGGCCGACGATCTTCTTTGGGCTGCTGCTGCGCGGGCCTGGTTGAGACTGCGCTCCGCATCGGAGACGGCCGTCGAGACATCCCGATAGGCCGGGACGACTTCCCGAGCCGGG
The DNA here is from genome assembly GCA_049516015.1 of Isosphaeraceae bacterium. Taxonomy (GTDB): domain Bacteria; phylum Planctomycetota; class Planctomycetia; order Isosphaerales; family Isosphaeraceae; genus Aquisphaera. The sequence goes on from JBEKTN010000563.1 coordinate 1,377, forward strand.
TGGGCATCAACGATGCGGAGTCGGTCGACGATCACCGCCAGGCCCGAGTCGTCCAGCCGCTCTTGCAGGCACCGCGCGAGTTCCACCTCAAAGCCGCGCCTGGCACCGACCAGGATGGCCTCGAGCGCCGTGCGGCCCGTCTCCTGGCGGAAGACTCCTTCGGCCGCCGCGGCCGTGGCCAGAGTGATGCGAAAGGACTGAGAGGAAGAGAGCGTGGGAAGCGCCTGTAACTGGTCGTGTCGGAACCACCCCCTGTCACGCGACATGACGTTTGATCGCGAAATCCCGACACCAGGTTTGATCGCGCCTGTTCAAAAGATCTCTATCGGCGATTAGTCACGTCCAAGTTCATGACTCTCTCCCTGCTGAGCTGATCAGCTGACCGGAGGCTCAGTTGTCGGCCTTGGCGGTCGGCGAAAACCCACTCGTTAAACTCGGGGTCGTAGAGCACGCTGACATCCTTTCCTTGATGGAGCCTCCCCACATAATGGCGCCTGTTGTAAAGCGAAACCCGGCCAGTTGGATCGACTCGCCGCACGGGCACAATGGTCGTCAGGTGCTCGGCAACGCGGGACCACTCCCACCGCGCCGTCTCCAATGCCGGATCGTAGAACCGACCGGAATGCACCAGGCCCGGGAAGAACTCGAGGCGACTGCGGCGGTTCTGGTACGGGTAGACCTCGCGGTACATGCGGTCCATTCGCTCCAAGCGGGCCTGCAATTCCGCGGGTGTCCGGCAAGTCCACGGCTCGCACCACCGGGCGGACGTCCCTTGGGAACGCTCGACGACCCCGTTCTCTTGGGGGCGACGCGGGTTGTTCCAGTGCATCCCGACGCCCAAGCCGATCAGCCACAACGACAGGTCGGTAGGGAACTCGCCCCGCGAGCCCCAGGGCCAGCCATTGTCGACTCGGAAGCGGCCGGGCAAGCCCCAGCGAACCCAGGCCAGGCGGAGCTGTTCCCGCACGGCCTCGAGGGAGACCTTCTGCCAAGCTCCGAGGGGGGGAAACCGCAGTCCAGAGCACTGCGCCACTGCATTCGTCGATCAGACGAAGCCAACTTACTTCTTCACGCGTTTTTATTCGGATATGTTCTTTTGCATCCATCTGCCAGATTTCATGGGGCGCGGTCGCCCGGTCGAGGCGGGTCCTTGGTGGTCGTCCCGCCGGGGCCGGAGACAGGCCGGCTCGTACGAACCAACGTTGGAGCGTTCGCTCCGAGGGAACGGGTCGTCCCGGCGCCCCCAGGAGGACTTGCACCCGGATCAGGCCAGCCCCCCAGGTGGGGTGCTCACGGCGCAGGCTCATGGCGGTCTCCACCAACTCGGAGGGCGCGGCCTCGGGAACCGACGGGTGCCAGTAATCAGGTGAGAGGCCGTCGGTGCCGTGGAGACGAAACCGCTGGAGGAGACGGCGGACGGTAGAGCACGGCAAGCCCAACGACTCGGCGATCTGGCGAGTCCCGTAGCCCTTTTGCCAGAGCCGGAACATCGCCTGACGGATCGGGACGGGGATGGGATGTGGCATGATGAAACCTCGCAGAAGCATTTCCATGAAACCAACCATTCCCATACTGTACCGATGTTGTGGCGCGATCAAACCTGGTGTCGGGATTTCGCGATCAAACGTCATGTCGCGTGACAGGGGGGTGATCCCGGCATGACCAGTCACAAGGTCTCCCCACGCTCTCTCCCTCTCAGTCCTGTCGCATCCCTCTCGCGAGGCGAGAAGAATCGTTCTCGATTTCCAAGGCTCCCGCATCACCCCCCTGCCCCCCCTTCGCAACAGCGATTTTTCCGGGTGGGTTTATTTGACATCATCGGAAGCGAAAATCGATTTCAAACCCATAGAGCCAAGGAACCCGTGGGTCGATGCTTTCGGCTCTGAGGAACCGCGAAAAAATAAATTAAGCAAATTCGTCTTGTAGGAATTCGAGTTTGTGATGATCGTCGGTGCATGCAGGACGCAACAACGATCGAACGGATACGGCAAAAGTACTTGGCTCT
>JBEKTN010000564.1:0-3378 GCA_049516015.1 Isosphaeraceae bacterium
AGCACAGGTCGCCAGCAACGACTCCTCATCGAGGATCGCCACGCTCTTGAACCGGCCCTCGAAGAACGCGCCGCGGGTCTGCTCCTCGCGGTTGGCCAGCCGTGAGAGCGGCTCCTTCAAGCTCAACCCCAAAATGAGAATGAAACGGTTCTGGAAAACTTGACAGGGCCGTTCCGGCCTGCTGGAATATTGGGGTCGCTTCAGAAGTTGCACAATATTGTACGCTAAGGCCGACGTCCTACCGTCTCTTAATTGTTCCATTTTGGGACGATGCCTGAAGGGAACCCGAAATCTCGCCGAAACCCGTCCCCAAAACGTCCATTTATTGAGGAGCCTCTCAATATCCCCTTGGCCATTTCTGGGACGTAACAACATGCTTAAAAATCATTCACCGATAAGATTGCCACAAGCCACTGATAAATCAGGTGGATTCGCTTAGCGTGCAATATTTCGCATTTGGTGAGGTGACCCCATATTGCTTCAGGTGGCCAGGAACGGGACCAAAACGCTTGGTCTCTCCGGTCATCTGCGAAATGTCGGCACAATCAAGGTAAATCGATATGCAGAACGATGCCGTTCCCAGGCAGCGACGGGCTTCCGGTCGGTCGGAAACATCGAGATGGGAACACTTGCGGTCGGTCATCAAGACAAAGCACCCCGCTCTGTGGGCCAGGTTACGAACCTCTCGCCAGTTCGCGCGGGACATGAGGTGTGAGTGGCGAGATCAGGGTCCCAGCATGATCGGGCACCACCTCCGCAGCCTGACGCGGGAACTGCGGCCATCGCTGTCGAGGTCAGCCCGTTCCCGCCGGCTCTGGCTCGACCTCGGCGAGCTCGGATCGCTCGCGCGCTACCAAGGAGAAGACTGGCAAGATCACGGCCTCGGCTTGCTGCGCACGATGATGCACCAGAACGGTCTGCCGACCGAGCTGGCATCGGTTCGCAATGCGCGCAACTGGGATCAGGTCACACGCGAGATCCGTGGCTATGACATGCTGCTGATGAACGTACGGAGCTACAACTACGATGTCGCCGTGAAGTCGGCCGCACTCTTCAAGCAGCAGAATCCCAATGGGCTGGTGCTGGTCGGCGGGACCCACACGACGGTCTCACCCGAGGAGATGGAGGCGACGCCCGACTTCGACCGGATCTGCAAGGGACCGGGGGAAGGCGTCATCCTCGATCTGGTACGCGATCCGGCCGCTTTCCCGCGCGTCTTCGAGGGAAAGTCGGCCAAGTCGATGGCTGAATGGCCGATGATCGATCGCACGCTCTGGCCCAAGCCGTCGCACACCCTGACGCGCTTCCGCTTTCAATGGCCTCTGGAACGAGGAACAAGCTGGGGCCCCCAGCCGCAGGTGTCGATGCTCACGAGCCGGGTCTGCCCCTGGGCTTGCTCCTTTTGCAACGAAGCGTCTTACATCCCGCGGATCGAGCGAAGACCGGTCGAGATGGTGATCGACGAGCTCAACGAGCTCGACGAGAAGTACGACTTCGGGTCCGTCACGATCCACGACTCGATGTTTTTCCAGAACCCGAAGTGGCTGAAGACGTGGCTTGACCTCTACCCTAAGCGAGCCAGGCGGCTCTGGCCCTACTGGGCGGCCGCGCGCGCCGATACCGTCCTTCAATGGCCGGAGCTCTTCGAGGCCATTGTCAAGGAAACCAACTGGAACGTCGTGTCGATCGGTTTCGAAGCCAACAGCGACCGGATGCTCCGCGTTCTCAACAAGGAGATCACCAAGCAGGAGAATGAGCAGGTCGTCGCTCTGATCAACCGCATCGGTGACGATCAGGAGAAGGCCGGGAAAAACCCTGTCAAGATGTGGGCCAACGTGATGTTCGGGATCCCGGGCGAGACGCGGGACGAGGCGTTCGAGACCTACCGACTGATGAAGAAGATGCGCCGGGCTTATCCCTCGGTCGCCTTCTACACGGCGTATCCCGGCTCCGCGCTTGGGTATCAGATCATCGCCGAGGGCAAGGACCAGAAGCACCTCCACGTACGGGATGCGAGCAGCGAGCCGATCAAAGGGATCGACTACGCATTTTACCGCGCGCTGTTGCGTGGCGAGTACGAAGAAGAAGTGAATCGTCCCCTCGCGCCGGAAGACCGGCAGCGCTCCGTCCAGACCCACGCGGGCCTGAGCTTGAGCGAGATGTTCGGAGCGTGAACCGATGAGTAGTTTCAATCGAACCCACCGGTTCTACCTGTTTGCCCTCCGTGGAGGTGGTCGTAAGCTGGCCTATGGCGCGAGTCCCGAGGATGCCCTCGAGGTGCTGGCGTTCTGGCACACGCAAGAAGAGATGGACCAAATCATCAAGGACGACTTCCTGACCCTCAGCCAGCGTGAATTGCCGGCGCATATCCACGAACTCGCCTGAGCAGTTCCACCGGACTCTTGCTTCGTCAGCCGTATCTAAGGACCTGTCTCGACCTCGTTCGCGGGTGCGACGTCCGTGTGGCACTGGCAAAGCCAGTGGTGTCACGGGGCGCTTCAAAACCTTCGATGGATTTGAGTTCGCGAAGCCGAATCTCAAATCCTGGTTCAAGAAGCCCGGTGGGTTGCTCGCCCCACGCGCACGCCCTTGGAGCATATTTTTGCAGCTACCTGGGCGGTACCCTTGATTGAAGGAGTACCGTGAGCCAACTCCGACCAAGGCTGCCCTGGTCGAGAGAAAGTTGAGGTGGATGGAGCCGGGGTATAGGGAGTAACGGAACAGAAAATACAGTTAAGCCCCGGCTCAACCTCCCGTGTTGAATGGCTCGATCTGGATCAACCCAAGGAAATCAGCCATATCAAGGGTGCCGAAGGGGACATTCCAGGGTGCCGAAGGGGACATTCCTGATTCTGGCCGCGCTCTGGGGAAGCTGGAGAGCCTGACGGCGGGATGCGGGTTTTGAAGAGGGATGCCCGGACAGAGGGCAGTCATGGCAGTGAACGCACTAGATCGCCTCGCCTTGATCATCATCCCCTGCTGGAACCAGCCCGAGTACTCGCGATTCTGTCTGCCCGCGCTGATGCGGCACACGCGACCGCCGGAAGACCAAAGGAGGCTAGGAATGAATGGGGCGAATGGCACTTCGACCCGAACCCTCGGCCGAGATCCCAGATCACTCAAGCTTCTGCCGGCTGGATACAATGGAGTTCGGAGCGGAGTGGCTTCTTGGAGACTCCTCGCTGAACTCCACCATTCCAGAGCTGCCAGGATCCGGGTGGCTGGCGGCGGAGCCGGAGGCGACGCCCCAGACGCACAGGCTTCGGCCCTGGGGCTTCCCTACGTGTCACCCGACCTAGTGTTCGGCCGGTAATTCGGTCATAGACGTTCGCCGCTTCGAGGGCGAACGGTCGGGTGGCTGGGGCAGAATGCCCCAGG
>JBEKTN010000565.1:0-3348 GCA_049516015.1 Isosphaeraceae bacterium
GAAATCAACCCGTCGAGGCCCTGGATCGTCTGCCCCTGGATCTGGCGATCGAGCAGGTCGGCGAGCTGCCGGTTCTGGCGATCGATGAGCGCGTTGAGCGAGATCTCCACATGCCGGCGGATTGTCTCGATCTGGTGCTCACGCTCGCCCGCCGTCTCGGCCAGAAAGGGCTGTAACGCCTGCTCCAGCAAGATTCGCTCGACCTCGCTCCGTTCGGGACAGTGACCGTTCACGGGCGCACGTGTTCCCGCGGGTGCGGGGATCATGCCGTCCAGGAAGATCGTCGGCTGTCGAGCGGTCATTGCCCCACCCGCGCCGATTTCGATCACAAACAGCCGCCGATGGAGGGTGTTGCCGTGGCCGTCCTTGACCGAGGCGGCGAAGGCGTCGAGCTGGGCCGGTTGGTTGCGCTGAAGGTCGAAGAACACCGCTCCCCGCCGCAAGTGGTCGGCCACACGCTCCAGAACGTCTTCCCGAACCACCTCGAAGAGCGGATGCCCCGGCGTCACCCATTCCAGTGCCGGGTCCGAGGGTAGAAGCGCCTTGTCGAAAACGATCCTGGCATATTCCCGCCCGAGGTGTCCGAATCGAGGCTCCAGCTTCAAGCCAAGAGAGATCAGGCTGCGAGGAACCTTGCCGATTCGGTAAACGTGAATGCCCTTGGCGAGGGTCTTGGGCTGAATTCCCGCCACGGGTGCGGCCTGGACGAAGAAGTCCTCGACCACTTCCGGCACGAGCCTCCGCTCGCGGGCCTCGACCGACTTTCCCACGATTGACGAGAGGTTCAGCTCTCTTTTGGCCAGTCCCTCCAGGGTCGACTCGGTGATCGCCCGGAACCGCTGGGGATTGACGTCGCGAACGATCCGGGCCTCGATGTCCGGGACGTTGGTCTTGCGGATGTAGAGGTCGCGGAAGAGCTTTTCCAGCAGGTTGCCCGGGAAGATCTCGCCGACCACATCGAAGACCTGGTCGGTTCCTAGCTCATTGCGGATCTCGCGGAGCCGCTCCAGCAGCTTGGCCAGGACGCGCCCCTCGTTGGTGTTCACCGCGACGAAGTTGAGGATGAGGCAGTCGTAATCCTGGCCATAGCGGTGGATGCGTCCCATGCGCTGTTCCAGCCGCACGGGGCTCCAGGGGATATCGAAGTTGATCATGAACCAGCAGAACTGGAGGTTGATCCCTTCACCGGCGGCCTCGGTCGCGGCCAGCACCTGCGCCTGCTCCTTGAAATCGCGCTCGGCATGGATCCGCGTGCCGGGCGTGTCCCTGTCGCCGATCTTCATGCCGCCGTGAATCTGCGTGACCGAGAGCCCCCACTCGCGAAGCTTGCCCAGAGGACGGCTGTCCTTGCCGTCGCCCACCAGGTAGTCGAGCGTGTCCTTGTGCTCGGTGAAGATCAGCAGCTTCATGCGAGGATCGTCGAAGATCCCGTGCTCGGTCAGGACGCTGCGCAGCTTGGATATCTTGGTACTCTCTTTTGTCTCGAGATGCTTGGCCTGGGCAATCAAGGCGGTCAGCCGGGCGATTTCCTCGCGGAGCACGACGGGGTCAACGGAGACGACCTCTTCCTCCAGTCGTTCAAGCAATTCGCTCTGCTCGTCCTCGGGCAGCTCGTCGAAGTCATCGGGTATGCGGCGTTCAATACGCTTGCGGCGGTAAGCTTCGGGATCCTTGAGGATCTCCTCGCGGCGCTCCTTCATCCGTTCCAGGGATCGGCGCACTGCGTAGACACTGGAGGCCATCCGGCGCTGAAGCATCGCCATGATGAAGCCGACGGCTCGGCCGGCTGCCGAATCGTCGGCCGAAGCCCGGATGGACTGCTCCTCGACGAACGTCGTCAGGGCATCGTAGAAGTCGAACTCCTCCTCGTTCAGCTCGAAGGTGGAGGTTTTGACCTCACGCTTGGTGAAGAGCTTCTTGACCTCCCCGGTCTCCGGGTCTGGGAAACTCACGAGCGCTTCTTTCGTCCGCCGGAGGTAAAACGGCGCGCTCCCGCGCCGCATGGCATCTTCGAGGCTGCGGATGTTGCCGTAAACGTCGCGGTCCAGAAGCGCCAGGAACAGACAGAAGTTCTCGGGGTCGCCCTTGTGCGGGGTTGCCGTCATCAGCAGGTAGTGGTCGGTCATGTCCGAGAGCGATTCACCGAGACGATAGGCCAACGTTTTCTTGTCATCGGCGTAGGCACTCATCTTGTGGGCCTCGTCCACGATGATGAGGTCCCAGTGCGACCGGAGGAGGCTCTCCTTGGCGTCTTCGATGCGCGAGACCCATGAGATCGACGTGACGACCTGGTCGCGGTCCTGCCAGGGGTTCTGGCCGTAGGTGTTGCGAAGGGTCTCCCCGCGAATGACTTCGAAGTTTTCGCGGAACTTGTCCTTCAGCTCACGTTGCCACTGAAACGTGAGGTTCGCCGGGGCGACGACCAGGGTGCGCCGGACGAGGCCCCGCGCCTTCAGCTCCTTGAGCAGCAGCCCCGCCATGATGGTCTTGCCGGCGCCCGGGTCGTCGGCCAGGAGGAACCGGATTCGTGGAAGCTTGAGGAAGTAGTCGTAGACCGCCTCGAGCTGGTGGGGGAGAGGATCGACGCGGGCAATCGAGAGCGAGAAGAACGGGTCGTATTCGTAGGCCAGCCCGAGACGATAGGCCTCGATGCCAAGCCGGAACAGTGCCGGGTCCCCATCGAAGCTTTCGTGTACTGGCGAGCATCGGAGCTGGGAGAGCTGAGTGGGTGTGAGAACCGGATCGCGCACCAGGCCGGTCTTACACCCTTTGCCGATCAACTTGATGGAGTCGCCGAGTGCGATAACCGCCAGAACCTCGACCGCCTCCGGCAACAGAGGCCCACTGATCACCGAACCGACGTGGATCTCATCGATTGTCATGGCCGCTTGACCTTGGGCCGACTCCGCCCTCGCAATCAACGCTGCCTGCGACACGAAACATTGCCCATTGATGACATCAAGCAATCTTAACAAGGCGGATCACCAAAGTCACCGGACAAGTGGATTTGGATCCTGATTCATGGCGACTGGGGCACCTGGCATGGGGCGAAAGAAGCCACGATACCACGGGCTGTTCTCGCCTGGCTCGCGGCCCACGGCTTCCAGCCAGACCTTGTCTGCAAGTCCCACTGGACTGCGGGCAAGGTCGGCGTGTGGGCTCATGGTGCTTGGGGCCACGAAGTGTTAGAACGACACTTGTAATGGTCGGTTTTCCAGTGCGTTATGGTGGGCTGATGAAAAAGGGCCGGCGAATTATGAGCGGACTTCTGCCAGTTTTTGTTGCGCCGTTCCGGCGATGGCGAAGGCCTCCTTTCTCTGTGAGAAGAGAGTTGGTCCGATGTGTTCC
>JBEKTN010000566.1:0-3334 GCA_049516015.1 Isosphaeraceae bacterium
CCAGCGAGATAACGGCGGACGGAGTTGCGGGAGATCCTCAACTGTCGAGCAATCCGTTTGCTCCCGAGACCTTGGCCGGAAAGCTCGCGGATCCGATCCACGACATCCGGTTCCAGCATCCTGGTGTCCTCCTGCGTCGATCGCAGGTGGACATTTGCTACACCAGTTTGGTCCGCCTGCGTGTCAAGCAGGTTAACCAAATCGGGGTCGATGTTGTCCATATTCCCTCCTTAACAAGTGTCCAGGAGGGGGTCAGTTTTAGTGTCGTCAAGGGGGTCAGTTTTGGTGTCGCCCCACAACATCGCCCCCAAGCCACGTGTGCAATGTTGGAACCCCAACCACCAGCCCCGCGCCCAGAGCGCCGGAAGCCGCAACGAGTAGCAGGGTCTTCCCGGGAATCAACAGAGAGGCTCATCGTTGGAACCATGAGATCAACATCGCTGAGAACCCTGGTTAACTGAGAGCCTGTGAACGAAATCGAATTTCGTGACCCCGTGTGGACAGTTGATTGGACTCCATTAGATCTAGCGATTGGACCCAACCTCGGCAGATTTCCGTCCCAATCTCGGGTTACCGGCCGGGCAAGTCCTCCCCGAGCCCTGTAGTCCGCCTCCAAAACCTCCCCTTTTACCTATTTTCCCTCGTTTCACGCCGTCCCGGCTGCCTCAGCGCGCAGGCTCACCGCACGCATCAAGTTATGAGCCAAAGCATACCACAACGCCACCGCCTTGACCTTCAGCAGGCCGCGTACTTGCAGTTGGTACAAGCCTCGATTTCGCGTCTGGGCGTTGACGCACTCGGCGGTCGCGGCTCGCTCCTTGTAAGATCGTCTTGGCCTCCTCGGTCGCCATCCGCGCCCGCCATGCCGCCACCGCTGGACTGTCCGAAGGCTTGGCAGCATACCGGTCCACTTTCGGATCCTTTGGCGCAGGCACAGGCGCGTACACCGTGCAGCCTTTTTCAGGAGCCTCCAACGCCTCAATCTGATCGTGTTGAGCAAAGCCTCCGTCGATCAACACTTCGCCCGGAGTGGTTTTGTATCGCCCCTCCACCTGCTCGACCATCGGGAGAGCCTGGCCTGCGTCGCTGCCGGTGGTCTCCACGTCCACTCCCACAATCACCGGCTGTTCGTGGCCGTAGAGAACTGGAAGTTGTACGCCGGGCGGAAGCCGCCATCAGCCATCTTCATCACGGTCGCCGTCGGGTCTGTTGTCGAGCACCGCGCCTTGCCCCGGTCCTCGGGCTTCTTCTTGGCCTCCAACTCCGGCAACCGCTCCAGAGCCTCCTTGATCCGCTGGGCGCGCTCGCGCGCGGCTCGTTCACGGGCTTTCTTTTGCCGGCGGTTCTCGGCCCCTGGGTCCTCGTCCAACTCGTCCCGCAATGCCTCAACCTGCGCCTGGGCCTCTGCGTAAGCTTCCTCCAGGGTCGGACGACGGCGAAACGACGCAGCCCCGGCGCTGGCACGGACGCGCATCCCGTCTTGGGCCACTCGGTTCAAGTCGACCAATCCTTCGGCGATCAGCACTGCGACGTTGTCAGTCAGCAACTTGTCGAGCAACTCAACATGCCCGGTACGGAAGTCGGAGAGCGTGTGGTAGTTGGTGCTCACATCGCCGGCGATCCAGCGGAAAGCATCGTGTGTGCGGCACAGTTCGTCGAGCTGACGGGCGCTACCGATTCCTTCGAGGGTGGCGTAAAGCCAGAGCGCCACGAGGATCTTGGGGTCGATGGGGGCACGTCCCGGCGCCCTCTCGACGGCCTTGATGCGGTCGTACAAAGGGCTGAGGTCGAGCCCTTCGACATAGTCCCAGACTATCCGCGCGGGATGATCGAGAGGGATCAGTTCATCGAGGGACGCAGTGCGAAAGACGATCTGCTGGCGGTTAGCGGTCCTCAGCCGCGGGCATCCAGAGCAGGATGGAGCCTCGGATGGAGGGGCCTGGCCTGCCGGATCGGCAGGCGTCTCAAAGAGCGGGGGCTGTTCGAGGCGAGGCGATTGGGAATCGTCTGGGTTTTTCATGAAGAGATTATAGCGGTGGGTTCATCACTTAACAATACTTTTGGGATAATTGGAGATTCTTTCACAGGCTCTCAGCCGACAGAAACAAACACCGCCAACGGGTGGTCACGGATTCGGAATCAAGGGCCGCGACGGCGGACAGGCAGGGTCTTTCGTGGGAAGGGTGGCCATGCTCGGGCCGGCCTGCCGGGCTGCGTTCAGCCGCTGCCGACGCTGCTTGCGGGTCTCACGAACACCGGCCACCCTTACCAGTGCGGCCTTGCGCTCGGGACGAGGATCGGTGCGCGGGTCGCGTTTCAGGGCCGGATGATCGTCGACCCCAGACTGGGAACAGACCATGCAGCAGAAGACGGAGCCGGCCCGGATCGGCCCGTGATGCGGGCATGCCGATCCGGGAGTGAACGCTCCGATTGGAAAGAGAGGAACTAGTCGCGGCGGGCGATTCGGATCGTCCCGGCCCACTCTTCCCGCACTTGCAGTAATCCTGCCATTCCGTTCGTGCAAATCGTTGTTGAAACGGCATTCACGTGTACGGGATAGGTTTCCTCGTTCGCGAGCTCGGGACACGCCGTGCTGAATTCGCCGACAGCCCAGTCCCTCACGCCTGGCGATTTCCTTGATGCTGTAGCCTCGGCGGATCTCGTCGAGCCAGACCAGCTCGCGAGCATGAATCGACAAGGAAATCTCGGACTTGGTTCGCGGACGCGGACGCATTACGTCTCCTAACTGGCCCTTGTCGGCACGCGCGAACTCGCTCCACTTTGCCACCGTACTGATTGTACTGGCCATCTTGGTCGTTCCTCAGCCGCCCGGCCTCGGTCGAATCCTGTTCTCAGAATGCGCCACATTTTGTTATTTCGTTCTTGCAATATCACCGAGTTTAACTGGAATCTCGGCGTAACATCCTCTCTCAGCGGGCTTTGAAAAAAATTTGGCGAATCTTTGTCCGGCGCAATGGAAAAATGCGATCTCGGAGAGTTTGTGTATCAGAATAAAGGAAGGGGGTCACGCATCCCCATGATCGTGGCAAGGTTCTCAACTATGTGCCCGCCCGGCCCGGTCGAGGATGCATACCCCCTCCCGTTCACTCCCGCACTCTTCTCGCCCGGATAGCAGCATCGCGGCAAGCCGGGGCCAAAGAAGACCCGTGGGCTGGGTAACACAGCCCCCATACGCCAAACTTAAGGCACGTAGGTAACTTCTCAAAAATATCGGGACGAATGGCATGGCAGCTGGTAGAATAGGGCCATGCGATTGACTCTGCCCGAGATTCCTGAAGCAGAAAATACTTCCCTGGTGCGGCAGCTGCTTGAG
>JBEKTN010000567.1:0-3331 GCA_049516015.1 Isosphaeraceae bacterium
AGCCAAGTACTTTTGCCGTATCCGTTCGATCGTTGTTGCGTCCTGCATGCACCGACGATCATCAAAAACTCGAATTCCTACAAGACGAATTTGCTTAATTTATTTTTTCGCGGTTCCTAAGAGAGCTGCCAAGGGTGACGAGAAGATGATCTCGCTTCTTGAAATGCGGTCGAGATCAAGTCCATTTGGGGCCACGGATTCCGCTCCTCAGTCCGAGTCATCCGAACCTGTCGCAGACCAATCTGCAACGGAAGTCACACCCAAACCCGACCGCAGCCCCCGGCCAAAGGAGGCCAAAACGCCAGTCAAACCCGAGGACCAAAGGCTGACAATCGCCATCCTCGAGCAAACAGGAAAACACATAAAGTTTGGAGGAATGATTCCCAGTTACGAGGTAATCGCCATGGTCCGCAATACCTCGAGTGTACCCCTCAAATTGCTCACCATGACCGTCATCTTCAGGCGCGCCGACAACACCATGATAGGCACGGAAGCCCGAATGGCAGACGCGCGTACTCTCGAGCCCGGAGATACGACCACTATCAAAGCGATGGACAACGGCGAAAACCTCGCTGAAATCGACCACTACGACCTGAAATTCACCGCCGGCTTCCCTGACGAGAAGAACGTCGACTTCACTGTCGAACAGCCGGACCGGCCACCCCCGCGAGCAAACGCACCCACGCGCCGGCGCCGGCCTTGACCATCGCCAGGATGCCGGCGCGGAACGCCTCGGGGGTTCGGGAGACAACAAAAGGACCAAGCCATGAGTGAAGCCAAGAAAGTCGCCATCGGCATTCTGAGCGGAGTCTTCAGCATCGCAGTCCTGTTCGCGCTCATCTTGATTCAACTTGCATATCTACAGGTACGGCCAAACGTGGGAATTCCTGCACGAACACCAGCCGCCCAAGAAAATGAGGCTCGGCATGCTGCTGGGTCGTGCGCAGGGGTGCGCACAGGAGTCTAACAAATGAGAAGCATTATCGCCCTGATTAGCTCAGCTCTCTTACTCACAGTGGCTTCGGCTGTTCAATTTACAGCCCCAGTCCCTCGGCCACCAGTTCCGAATCCACCACCAATGATAACTCCAGAGCGAGAGCTATCACCGTCCGTTCTGGTTCAGGCGATTGCCCCGGAGCAAGAGCCACAAATCATTCCAGCAAAACCAACGCCACAGCCACACAAGGCACCACGCCAACCAGTAGTTGAGTCTCTGCGGCTGTCGCGGCCACCGACCGCGATTGACTACGAATTGTCTGATCAGCTTGCTGAGCGTGATCATTATGCTGGTAATTACGGCCGAGATTCTGGCTCATTCATTCCCAATCACAATTGCGTGCAGCCTTGGTCAGAACAGGTTAAAATGACCCAGGAGACCGAGCAGCACGTGGAATACCGAAACTCCACTGGTTACTACGGTGAGCCGCTCTCGGAGCGGTATGACCGGGAGTTGCAAGGGACCGCGCGCCACAAGGCCGTCTCACCACCGCTGACAGCCGAGCAACAATTCGCACAAATAGAAGCGAGTCTTGACCCCTGGCGGCCTTCAACAGTCCCAGAAACCGGACGTCGCCATCTGATCGGCGGTGTTGGCTCCAGCCACATAGGTGGCCGCTATGTGGGCGGCAACGTCGGTCATATCGGTGGTCACAGATAGGAATCCTTGCGAGGGAAGATCTTCTGGAGTGATCTGACAATGAACATCATCGTGAACGGGGCACAATGCTGCCCCCAAATGATGACCAAGATTCTCCTTACTCTAGCGCTCCTGCTCCCTGCGGGAGCGCCGCCCAAGAAATGCACCGGCCTGGCCCCCTGCACGACCTGCACCACCTGCTCCCGCTGCAAGTACTGCAAGATTGAAGGCGGCACCTGCGGAGCCTGCCAGCATCCCGACAACATGGTTGTCCGGGTCATCGATGGCGACACCATCGTGGTCCAAGTCAACGGGCACCCGGAGACCGTCGGGCTATTCGGCGTGGACACGCCCGAGACCAAAGACCCAAGAAAGCCTGTGGAATACTTCGGCAAGAAAGCCAGCCGATTCACGGCGAGTCTGCTTAAGGGCCAGCAAGTGCGCTCGAAATCCAGACCAACCCGACGAGTCGGGACAAGTACGGCAGGCTACTGGCGTATGTCTTCCGTCAGAGCGACAACTTGCTGATCAACAAGGAAATCATCCGCCAGGGCTATTGGCACGCTTACACGAAGTACCCCTTCGATCCGGCCAGGATGGAGGAGTTAAGGCAGGCGGAGAAAGCCGCAATGCAACACAAAAGGGGCCTCTGGGGAACCGTACACACTGAATAAGGGCCACCAATCATGTCCATGATCTTACTGGCCGCACGTTCGGAAGCAAATCCCGCCGTGGGAGCTATTATGGCGGTCGTTTTTCTGGTCGTTGTCGTTGCACTCGTTCTTCGTGAGTCCACGGCTCAGTATCATATAGTCAGGAAGGGCAGCTTGCCCTATTGCCCGCGATGCAATCGACAAATCAGCTTGAAACGCGATCACTGCCGGGCTTGCGGTTATCGATTCAAGACTTACGGCGATTCCCAACAGAGCGCACGCACCGCAGCGAATCACACGGCTGGTCGCCTCGAAGCCGAGAGCACGAAGGAAGCAGAGGAACGCCTTCGGCTCGGAGAGTTAGCCGCCAAGGAAAGAGCCGAGAAGCGGATCGCGCTTGCGGTTGCACGCCGGGCTGAAAGACGCGCTGAGCGAGATATGAGATATCGTGCCAAGGGAGTTGAGCCCGGACCTTGGGCATGGTTCAAGGTCTTGCCCGACGTTGTACAAGCCATAATGCTCGGGCTCGCATTTGCAATACCGACTGTGGCAGTTCTGGTCGCGCTGTGGTCCGCGCTCGCCCTGTCAGCACCCTAGTAGCGCCAGGCTGATCGGAAGGTGGAAAGGTGACAGGCGAAGGTGGAAAGGTGACAGCCACCAAATCTGGAGAACACATAGAGTACAAGCAAACCTGGCAAGCCGACGATTGTTTCTTGGGTCTTCCACTGGGCCGAACCGTGCATTCGAGCCCCAATCGCTTGGCCGTGTCCGTGACCCAGTTAGGATCGCCGAAGGGCCGACACACGATTTTGGATTCTCGATTTTGGATTCTGGATTGCGGACTGAAGCAACACGAGTCTCATTGCCGGAAGCGCCTGCGCGGGGAGAGGGGTTCCTCGTCGATAGCCTTCATGAGGGGGTACGGACGGGGCCGCCGGGGGGAGCGGACAGGGCCACCCACTCTCTGGTACCTGGGCAACGTGGATGGCCCCCGATGTCATGCCAACCAAGTAGTCCCAGCAACCGGCCTCGTTGATGACGC
>JBEKTN010000568.1:0-3308 GCA_049516015.1 Isosphaeraceae bacterium
TGAGCGGATCATCAATCCCATGCCCATCGTCGATCCGGACGAGGAAGTCGGGGTAATACTGGTGCTCGACATTGCTGATCGAGTAGGGGATCGTGAAGCCGAGATTCTGGTTCTTGACGTAGCACAAAACCTCGCTCATGTCTTCGAGGTCGTGAGCCAGCTTGAATTCCCAGCCGCTATCCCCGGCCACGTGGGAGACGTGACACTTGTCAGCCCGGGTCTTGTAAGTTTCCCGGATCGTGTGGAAGTCCACGTAACGCGTCGTGCCGACGGTGTCATAAGGCCGAAGAATCGGCTTGAGAGTTGGCGATCCCTCGGTCGAGGCGACGATCGAGCGGTAGATCCGGTCGGCGGCTTCGTGGGCGAACCGGATGAACATAAGCAGTTGGGGGAACGTTCCCCCTTTGCAGGTCAGGCACTCGTCGAGCCAGCGCTTGGTGATCGCCAGCAGTTGCGGGAAGAGCCAGGGCTTGTCGTGCCCCCCGTCGTCGCGGAAGTATTTCTCGAGGGTCAGCTTCGCGAGCCGGAAGGCGACCTCATTGAGCCGGAGGTTCTTCAGGTCGTCGAGCGTATCGACCCGGATCTCACCGACGATGCCCTCGATTTCGGTCTTGGTCGGCAGGTCTGCGTTGGTCAGGGCGAACCTGGCATCGGCGGTGAACTTTGCGGCCAGCCGCTCGCCCGGCATCTCATAGCGATATCCTTGCAGGCGGGGCCAGGTGATCTCGCAGGCGACCCGATCAGCGAGGGCATGAACCCGGGTCGGCGTCGGGCCAGGCTTCGGAACCTTCGTGGTTCCCGAGCAAGGCAGGAACGAGAACGGTATCCCATAGACGTCGGCGTACTCGGGCTCGAATTTCGCCTCGGCGTTGGCGGCGTAGCTCATCCTCCGCAGGGCGCGGCCGACGACTTGCTCGCAGAGCAGTTGCGTGCTGAAGGCCCGGATGCCCAGAACGTGGGTCACGGTGCTGGCGTCCCAGCCCTCGGTCAGCATCGAGACGCTCACGACGCAACGGACTTGCTCGCCGAGCTTGCCGGGCTTGCCCACGGTGTTCATCACTTCGCGGAGCAGGTCTTCGTCGGTCAGATTCTCGGCGTCCCGGCCCGGGAACCGTGCACGATACTCGGACTTGAACTCGTCGATCTCCAGCGCGGCGATCTGCTTGAACTCGGGGCTCATCGCATCGCCCGATTCCAGTTGCTCGCTGTCGATCAGGATCGTGAGCGGCCGGGCTTTCCATCGCCCGTCTTCCACATTGCTGAAAAGGGGAAGCTGGCCGGGAACAGGAACCGCCGAGCCGTCCGCCAAGGTTCGCTGCCATCCGCCGACGTAGTCGAAGACCAGCTTCGAGACGTTGGTGTTGTTACAGACGACGATGAAGACGGGCGGAGTCTGGTTGCTGGACCCTTCCGCCTTGCTCTGCTCCCACTGGCGGTAGCGGGTTTCATAGTTGCCGTAGAGGCTATGGAGAGCCCCTTGCAGCTCGACCGGCAGCTTGGGTTCGCCTCCGACCGCTTCGGTTCGCCGGCCCTTGCGAGGAAGCTCCTCCCGGATTCGGGGCCAGAGGTAACGGTAGGTCGGCTGATCCCCCTGCATCGTGTCGTCGGCGACGGGAACGCGGGGAATCTTGACGATGCCCGACTCGATGGCGTCGATGAGCGAGAAGTCGGAGACGACCCAGGGAAAGAGGTCCCCTTCCCGGTAGCCCGAGCCGCGGAGGAAGAAGGGGGTCGCCGACAGGTCGTAGAAGCCGCGGATGCCGATCTTATCGCGGACGGCTTCCAGCCCCGAGATCCAGACCCGGGCTTCCTCGTTTCGCTTCTCGGCTTCGGTGCGGTCTTCGCCCTTGAGCGTCTCGGCCTCGCCGTCGGGCTTGCGCCGGTAGCAGTGGTGGGCCTCGTCGTTGATGACGACAATGTTCCGCTTGCTGCCGAGCTCCCGGCAAACGCGGTTGACCATCTGGGCGGGGCTCTCGTCGAAGTCGGTGCCGAGAATCTCCTTGGTCAGCTTGTTGGTCTCGATCAGTTTGCGGATCTTGAACGCGTGGAAGTTGGTGATCAGGATCTTGGCCCGGCCGAGTTGCCCGATCAGGTCGGGCGGGACCAGGTCGCGGAGCCGGTAATAGTTCTCGGCTTCGTGGGGCCAGAGCACCCGCAGCCGGTCGCGGATGGTGATGCCCGGAGTGACGACGAGGAACGTGTCGGAGAACCGGCGATCCTTGGGATCGGCAATCTTGTTCAAGGCGTGCCAGGCGATGAGCATGGCCATGACGACCGTCTTGCCCGAGCCGGTCGCCATCTTCATCGCGATGCGGGTTAGTCCCGGGTTCGATGCTGCGTTGACCTCCCCGAGCCAGGTCTTGATCCAGTTGTCGCCGACCTTCTCGGCGGCCTCGGTCAGGAAGATGAGCGTCTCCAGGGCTTCAACCTGGCAGAAGAAGAGCTTGTTCTCCCGGTCAGGGGCGGTCCAGTGCTGCAAGAGCTTGCGAGTAACCTGGGTGACGCCTCCGTATTCCCTTTCCCGCCAAAGCTTGACCCGTTGCCGGATGCGGTTGACGTTGTCGTTGGGCTCGATGCGGTCCTGGGTCCACTCCGTGTCAAACTGGAGTTGTTTGCCCTTCTTCTTGGGCGGCGGGATCGGCACGAAGTAGGCGCTGGAGCGGCGGGTCTCGACGATCTCGTTGGTGATCCCCTCGTCGGTGAACCGCCAATGCCGGTCGGGTTCGCGAAAGGGCGAGTTGAGGATCGGGTTTTCGATGATCGTATCAGGCATGGCCATCTCCGCCATTTCCTTGACAGGCGTTCATCATCGCAAACAATCGAAGCTGAGTCAATGACCTGATCTCCGGTTCGACCCGAGACCTGCTTCAGTCGCACCGGAGATCCACCAACGGAGGCGAAAGGGGTCGCCCGAGTTCCCTTGGTGCTAGAAAGTGGGTGGCCCATTCCGCCTTCGTTTGACGGCATTACGGCGCACCGATGTCTTTGCGTTCGAACCGGGTCCGGCATCATCGAAGCACGGCCCCACCCTGAGCGTTGCCCCCGCCAAGAACCACTTGGGAGAAATGGACCAGCCGCGTTTACTTTGTGCCACAGAGAAAGTGGCCCCTTCCGCGCTCCCTTCGCGCTTCCGAGCCAGTGGATCCAAGGGAGAAAGGTGGAAATGACGATGCAGTGTCAGAACAGGGCATGGTTCAAATGCAGGTCACAGCTCAGGGGTGGCTGGGGTCGACGCCCGGAGGGCGACGCTCGAGATCCGATTCTCGCTGCGTTCACAGAGGCCAGGCGGGTCAGGAAACCACGGCCCG
>JBEKTN010000569.1:0-3295 GCA_049516015.1 Isosphaeraceae bacterium
TGAAGGACGTCCTCCTTAAAGCCGGGGCACGCGTCCAAAACCGCAATATCCATCCCAGCCTCTCCCAACTCTTACAGAATCCTATACTTCTGGACTACGTGCCTTAAGTTTGGCGTATGGGCCGTAGGTGATCGAACCCTCGTAAGCAGGCTGGGCTCGAGACAGGAATTCGTCGAGCTGGTGGACGGCGTTGTTGAGGAAGAAGTCGTCGGCGTCACCGACCCAGATGTGGATCTTGCCTTGCAGCTTGGGACCAAGAACCGCCCAGTTCTGCTCGAGCACCCGGCGCAGGTCATACGCCTTCCAGTGTGCGGCTGCCGCGCGGTTGATCACTCCCGTCCTGGGATCCCAGAGAGGGACGGGACGGCCGTCGTCGCCGCGCGGACCATAGGCGGCGTTCCAGGCGCCCCACTGGCCCCCCGACATCGTCCACGAATCGCCGCGGCCCAGTACGTTTTCAAGCGAGCACTCGTGCCGCATCGTGTAGCGGACCTCGCCCGTCTCATCCCGAGCCGCGGGGCGCTCGAAGCCGTGGCGGTTGACGTACGCATTGTGATCCTCATAAATATTGACCAGTTGAAACGATCGAAAATCGACCCCGTCGGGGCAGAACGACCAGGTGCCGTTCCAGAAGTCCGGATAAAAAACCTGCAAGGCCAGGGAGACCCAGCCGCCGGTCGAGCCGCCGTCGAGCACGCGTGCCGACCCCCGCCCGATGCCCCGGAAGGTCCGATCGATGTGGGGTATCAGTTCCCGGGTCACGGCGTCGCCGTACGGGCCGTGGTTGGCCGAGTTGACCTGGTACGGATCGCCCAGCGGCCCGGCGCCGTCAAGCCCGACGAGAATCATCCGTGGAGTGTCGTCGGCCATCCAGAGGTCGTGGAACGCAGATCCCGCGGTCATTCTCGCGCCGACCCCGGTGAACCGGGCGCCGTAACCGCCGATGTGCACCCGCAGGGGATAGCGCCGGTCGGGCTCGCGGGCGAAGTCGCGCGGCAGGATGACAGCCGCGCGAAGAAAGATCGGCCTGCGGTGAAACTCGCTCAAGAGCGGCGAGCGGATCTTCACGTACTTGACCAGTTCGGTATCAGGAGGCAGAGTCTCCTCCGGAATGCCCCGCGACAGCTCGAGCGCGACCGTGCCGCCGAGCGCGGGGTCGAGCTTGAACTTCTTGACCGGACTGTAGAGATCGCCGGGCGCATTGGGCACGTTCAGATCGGGGTTGGTGTGCAAGATCGCCTGGACGGCGTAGGTGCCGGGGCCAAGATTCCCCAGGTGCTGGATCGGGAAGATGATCGAACGATCGTCGAGAATCGCCTGCTTACCAGGAGCAAGACTGGCGACATCACGCGACAGAATCGGCGCCGCGTTCATTCCGGTCTGACCGATATGCATCCTGGGCTCGCCACCGTCCGTTCGTCCCAGCACCACCAGCAGCCGTCCGGAGAAGGCCCTGTCTGGTCCGAGCCCGGGCGCGACCGTGACGGCGAAACGGAGCGTGGTTGCTACGCCTGATTCCCCCCGGACGATCCCACGGTGCAGGAAGAGGCAACCAAGGAGTGCGATCGGATATCGTGCTGAGAGCGTCATGAGCATACCTGAGGGCTTGTTCGGGCCAGCGAGCGCGTGGATCACCGGGTAAGCTCAGGTATGGTACGACGGGGCCTCGAGGTCGGAAAGTAGCGACTGCCTTGACCCGGCTCGACAGCCTCGGTGGCTTCCCGAGAAAAGAGTTTTCTTCCTGCCGCACTGGGCTTGCGCGAGATCTGCGTCACATCTCCTTCAGACACTCGTGCACGAACTGGACTGCCATCGCTCCCTCGCCGACGGCCGACGCGACGCGCTTGACCGAGCCGGAGCGCACGTCTCCGGCCGCGAACACGCCCGGCCGGCTGGTTTCGAGCAGAAACGGTGGCCGCTTCGCGCCCCAGGACGGCGACTGGGCCAGGTCCGGCCCGGTGCGGACGAACCCCTTGGAGTCGATTTCGATCTCCTTGGGCAACCAGTCGGTCCGCGGCACGGCACCGATGAAGCTGAAGAGCGCCGCGGCCTCCAGCACTTGCGTCTGGCCTGTCTTGCTGTTGACGATCTCGATCGTGGTCAGACGGACATCGCCGGACATCCGCTTGACCTCCGTGTTGAGCAGCACCTCGATGTTCCCGGTTTCCTCGAGCCGCCGGGCCAGGTAGCTCGACATATTCTTGTACAGATCATCACCGCGAATCAGGACGAACACCTTCCGCGACTGACCGGCGAGGAAGACGGCGGCCTGGCCGGCGGAGTTGCCGCCACCGACGACCACCACGTCCGCGCCCCGGCACGACTGCGCCTCGTTGGGTGTCGCGGCGTAATAGACGCCGCAGCCCTCGAATCGCTCGCACCCCTCGACACCGAGGCGGCGATACTCCGCGCCGGTGGTGATCAGCAGGCACTTGGCGGCGACCGATTCGCTGCCGTCCAGGTGAAGAACGGCGTAGGCGTTGTCGAACGTCAGACCGGTCACCGGCCCGGAGACAGACAGGCGGGCACCGAACTTGTTGGCCTGGAGGACTGCGCGATCCGTCAACTCGCGGCCTGTCAGCCCGGTGGGAAAACCGAGATAGTTCTCGATCCGCATGCTGCTACCGGCCTGACCACCGGGCGCGGTACACTCCAGCACCACCGTCGATAGTCCTTCAGAGGCACCATAGACCGCGGCCGCCAGTCCCGCTGGCCCGGCCCCGACCACGACCAGGTCGTAAACCTGCTGATCCAGCGGCTTGCGAACGCCGATGGCCTCGGCCAGCGCGCTGTTCGAGGGATTGCGCAGCAGCAACATTCGCCCGCACGCGACGACTGGTGTGCCGGCTTCGGTGACCCCGAACTGCTTGAGCAATTGATTCACTTGCAGATTGGACTCCAGGTCCAGCCAGG
Source organism: Isosphaeraceae bacterium (assembly GCA_049516015.1). Taxonomy (GTDB): domain Bacteria; phylum Planctomycetota; class Planctomycetia; order Isosphaerales; family Isosphaeraceae; genus Aquisphaera. The sequence goes on from JBEKTN010000569.1 coordinate 2,914, forward strand.
TGAACCAGACCCGGTTCCTGGCCAGGAAGTCGCGGATCCGGAAGTTATAGTGGACCCCCAAAGGTGGACCACTCAGGCCACCTGCATTTGTTAAAGCTTTTCCCCTTTCAGCCCCCGTGAATCCCGGCCCGATGGACCTCGCCAGGGGTCCGGTAATCGAGTGACTGATGGGGACGCTCCTCATCGTAGAACCAGAAGTAGGAACTCAGCCCCGACTCTAGCTCTGGTGCGCGTTCATAGTCTTTAATGTAGATATCTTAGTATTTCACGCTCCTCCACAGTCGCTCCACGAACACGTTGTCCAACGCACGCCCCCGACCGTCCCGGCTCACCGCGATCCCGGCCTCCTCCAAGCGGCTGGTGTAATCCCGCGCCGTGAACT
>JBEKTN010000570.1:0-3284 GCA_049516015.1 Isosphaeraceae bacterium
CGGCAAGGGCGCGCATGGTTTGGTCCACGGCCCCAACAGTTTGAACGCTACCTATATCCGCCAAGGCCGTATAAGCGACACACCAAGAAAACTGGCTAGGGACTTACGAAACGGACATCTAGTGTGAAAGGCGGCTTGACCTTCTGATGCGCGGCGATGGCCGCCCGCAGATCGGCGATCGTCGCGTCGATCTGGGGCTGACCGATCGTTGGCGCCGGGACGTGGTTCCAGGACGGTCCGCACCAGCTTGTTCGACTTGCTGCCCACGACGATCAGGCCGCCGCTTGCCGTCTCCAGGCGATCGACGACTGGGAGCAGCCGTCCGGTCCGCAAGTAGACGTAGCGACGAATCTCCCCGGCCGCAAGCCTCTCCGCGAACGAGGCATCCCCGGCGCAGACGACCGCCGCCGGAACGATCCCGGATGAGACCGCCTGGCTCTTGATAACCGTCAGCGCCTGCACGGTTTCGGGATGGCGGGCGAGAAACGCCTTCATTTTGGCTGGATCAGGCTTGCCCGTACTGGGGTCAGGCTTCGACGCGACCAGCCGCTCGTAAAAAGCCTCGGGGGTGCTGACCGGAAACACAGGCAGGTTGATCATCGCGGTCCGCCACAGTTCGCCGTCGGACAGGGAAAAATGAAGCGCCAGGCCGCGCACAGTATTCGGCGTGTCGGCCACATAAGGTTGTCCGCCCGACAAGGAGAAGCGGCCAATCACGGACACGCGCCCCGGTTGGAAGACGAGCGCTTTCGAGAGACGGACGCCATTCCCATTGCTTTCAAAGAACCCGGAAACGCCCACCCCCTTGGCATGATTGCGACGGAAGCCGGAGTGGGCCCCATCGACGTGCTCGAAAGCGTCGGTGAACCGCGCGGGCGTCAGATCATTCGGAGTGAACCACCCGCCAAAATAGGCGAACGTTGCGACGACCGCCGCGAGAGCGACGCCGATCAGTGCAAATCTTGTCAGTGTACTGGCCTTGCCGAGGCGCGGCTGCTCGGCTTCTGCTGGTTTGAGGCCGTTCGACATCTGAAACTCCAATCAAATAAAATCGGCATTGATAATCTTGAATGTCGCGTTTCTCGTTTTCGCTGCTCTACTCCATAGGTCAGGGTTGTTTAGAACGTTTGAATCGTCGGGCCGATCAGCAACTCACTCACGTTGACATACGTCGGCTGCGTCACGGCGTACAGGATGGCGTTCGCGACGTCGACATCCTCCAGGATCTTCGCGCCGGGTGCGTAGAAACTCCCCTCCCCCGTCACCGCCTGCCTCGTTCCCTCATGCCGGATAGTCTGGACCAGTTCGGTCGCCACCGCGCCCGGCTCGATGTCCGTCACGCGGACACCGTAGGCGAGCGCCTCGCGCCCGTGATCCAGGCACGTCTGCCCTGCAAAGTGTTCATCGTGTCCCTTTCTTGGAGTTCGTGGATTCGGTCGCCAGCGCAAGCCGGCGCGACGTCTGCGATTAATTCGATCCCGCCGCGCGGAACCCAGCCGCGCTCAGGCCGCGAAAAACTGCCGAAACCATGGCCGATCCCCCGCGGCACTTCGCTGCCGGCCACGGTGATTCGGCGAGGAGCCAGCGGGCCGTCGGGATGAACTCCGGGGCATGGCGGTTTCCTCAGTTCTTGTTTCGCACTTTTGAAGAGGGGTGACTGAGCAAGAAAACACGTCCGCTTCCCCGCAATTTCTTGGCAACCTGTCTTGGTCTCTGGTCGCAACAAGTCACCAAGGCAAGGAAGCCGACCCATGGAACTTACCGACTCCTTCCTCACCCTGCTACAGAACTTCGCTCCGGTTTTCACGGCCCCTACCTACCAGACATTCGTGGTGACCGTGACGGGCTGGATCATCTCTCAGCGTCACCGCTACGTGACCGAAGTCATCTTCTCCAGTGGCCGTGTCGGAGACGGACACTGGTCGCGGTTTCATCGCTTCTTCAGCCACGCCGCCAACTCGGATTCGACGAACTGATTCACTGCCTGGTGAGCCCCGGCCTCGCTGGTCACTTCGAGTTTGACCGCGAGTAGATTTGGGTGTTCCCCGATTGCCTCGACGACGGCCTGGGGATTCCGGGCCGTGCCGACAACGCGGTCACCGTGCTGGAGAGCCTCCCGTGTGATTTCAACACCGAATCCGCGCGAGGCGCCGGTGATGAACCAGACTTTTTGTGCTTCCATTGTTCACTCCTGAAATTTGATGAGTGTTTTCTGCGCCGAACCTGGCTTCCCAGAGAGAACCCGCCGGAGGCCAGTCTCCCTGCCCTTGACGCCAGCCACGAAAAGTTCACTAGCCGTCCTGTCGCCCCGACTCTGGCGTGGAATCAAATCCCGCCATTGGTTGCGAAAGCTACTATTGGCGGGATTAGAACTTTTTGACCGGATCTCGCTCCTTCGTGGTCGAAACGGACTACGAAACGGATCGTCAGACATCGTCTGAGCAACTTGACGGCATCAAGCACGTCTAGCGATCAGCTCGCCGAAGCCTGATCCCAAAGGAGGGCTATCGTTAGGCTCATGGTCAAGCGTTGCTTCAGTCGTGAGATTCGCCTTCATATCTTCTTCTCGCTTTCATAGAAGATCTCGAGCCCGTCGAGCTTCACGGTGCGATGGAACACCTCGGTCGGCGGGGTGGCTGCGCAACGCAGCTCCCAAGCTATTCCGTTCAGCATAGCCTTCGGGCCCGCTGGCGCAAGCGGGGCGAGCAAGGAAGCTGAAGGGGCTCTCATACAGCTGACTCATCGCGGCCAGCCAAAGACGAACGTGATAACCGCACCATCGGAACAGCGCGAAGGATCGAAACGAGGAAGGGAACCTGTACTTGCAGCGCTACCTGAAGGAAGGAGACAAAGAAGTAGACGGATTGCGCGCAAATCTGGAGCAACTAGACAAGGAAGGAGACCCCGTTGGTGTCTCCATCGAAACGCTCGAAATTGCTGCTGAATTCCTGCGCGGCCCCCCTGCTGAATTCTCCTCCACCTCGCAGCTCGCCAGGGCCTTCGCCTTCATCTCCAGGTCCACTTCCGCGTACACGATCGTTGTGCGTACCGAGACATGACCCGGCCATGCACGGATCGTGTTGATGTACACACCGCTTCGCGGGAGGTGCGTCGCTGTCGTATGAGGCGAAAGGACTCGGATCGACTATGGTAGCGAACGAACTTAGTACTACAGCGCTATGCTTGACGTAACTCCAAGGTCAACTGCAACAAGCAATCAGCATCGCGAATTCATTAGGAGACGCGAGGATCTTCGAAAATAGGCTGCTTTTCCCGTCTTTCGG
>JBEKTN010000571.1:0-3702 GCA_049516015.1 Isosphaeraceae bacterium
CGTCCGTGAGAACTTTCATCATCCCCTCCCTGGGACCAGTTCTCGAATCCGAAACCACAACGGAGGGGAGTAGAACAGAAAACTCGAATCATGCCGAGACTATTCTGCGGGGATTCCCTGAGTCGGGGGACACTACGAGTAGGACACGCCCGCGCCTGACTCGGTCAGCGGCTTCGGAGAGCTTCGGGAGCGGCAGGACGTCGTCGTAGACAGTACGCCGACTCGGCTTGAACATCTCGCGGAGCCGATGACGGATCAGCTCGTCGACCATGTTCTCCGGGGCGTCGTGGGCCAAGCTCTGCAGGAGCTTGGTGAGGTTCTCTTGGCGGTCGAAGTAGTAGCGTCCTTCGGCGGTGTGGTGGATATACCAGGCGACTTTTTCGAGCTGCTCGAATGCCGCGAGGAAATCCGATGGCTCACGAAGCGGGGAGACGACAGGGCTTACGCACCACTTTTCCCTGGGTTTTCTGGGGTTTTCATGGAAAATATAACAGAATCATATAATGTAACTTAAATAGCAAGTCGCTGTATTGGTCACAACACTATTGAAAAGTCGGGAGACGAGACATTCGACCATCTCCTCTTTGGTTAGCCCCTTCACGGCGTTCACCGCCATAGAAAGGCTTGCAGTGAAGAGCAAAGAGCCGATCTGCGTTGCGGACTCCTTCCCGGTCTGGAGGTCGATAACCTGGGCGTGCGCTGATTGCTGGGAATCCCATAGATCCTTGGCGATCACGTCGCGCATCCCCGAGATTTCGGTGAGCTTGTCTCGCACCTCGGGGATCGAGAGGTCGAAATGCTGGGGGCCGATGAGAAAGACGTCGTTGGCTGTTCGTTCCCAAGCCGAACGTAGTAAGCGTGACACGAGTTCGATCAGGCCTCGTGTCTGCTTGAACTGTTCGTTCTCCTTGAACAGAGCGATGACGTTCTTGAGCCGGGGATGGGATGGAATGGATAGGTGGCCGCGACCTCATCGGCAATCGCCTCGGCCCCGCGGTTTGCGGTCTTGGACTTCGCGGCTTCCTCCAGTTTGCGGCCATAGTGATCGGCGATGTCGCCGATCTCCGCCTGGTCCGGAAGCGACTTGAAGAGCCGCTTGCGAAGGATGTCGTAGATCTCGTTCGCCGCGAGATCCACGGGTGTGATATTCCGTTCCTGGCGACCCAGCTCGGAACGTGCGTCTTCAAGTGCACGGTTGATAAGTCTCGCGCCCGTGTCATAGGCAGCCGCGAGATCCGAAACGACGACGCAGACGTTCTTCTTCTTGCCGGCCGCCGTCAGAAGGTTGGCGAAGGCACGTGTGGCGATGTCGGCGACCGTGCCATTTCCCACCTTCTGGGTGTCAAGATAGTGAAAGTAGGGCGGCATCTCGTCGAGCAAGATGAGGATTGGCTTGGTTCCCCCGAAAAGCTTGAGCCAATCCTTCTCGTCCGGGGCTTTCGGCCCGGCCGTCCAGAACGCCCTGAATTGATCGCCCCTGCCGAGCTGGGACGCGATCTCGCCCCAGAAGAAATGCTCTGGGTTGTTTCTGCCGTTGAACGCTGCGGTGTCGGCAGACTCGAAGGCGTCGACGTGCAGCAAGCCGCCGCAATATCTCTTGCGAAGAGCGCAATGCTTGGCGAGCAGGCCGAAGCCTACGAGCAGGTGTGTCTTGCCGCCTCCCATCGCCTGCTTGAGGTGGAAGACGGCCTGACTGGAAGCTCCAGCGAGACGGGCGATGCCCTCACCAATCAGATCCTGCATGCCTTGGGTGATATGCGTCTTCTCGAAGAATGCAGAGCCATCGCCTTCGATGGTAATCAGCTCGTCGAGCTGCTCTATCTGGTCGCTGAGCTTGATTGATAAGGCGTTGTCTTGCAGGACGCATGCGTCGCGAACCGTTCTCATTGAGAGATCCTTGCGAGGTTGCCTTGGGCTTGGCCAAAGCCTATTGAACGCCTACGCTCTGAGAGGCCCCGGCCGTCGATCTTCGTCTTATCGTACGGCGTACACTGTTTCAAAACATGTGGATACCACGCTGTATCAGTTCCGGCCAACATTTCGTTTACGTAATCATAACGCATAGGTCTGTGCATGGGCAGGGGTGCAGGAATTGCTCGACAAGGCAGCCGGGGGCGTGGTGTCATAGGGACCTGTTACTGGCGAAGGAGGGGCGATGGCTGGGGAAGGCAAGGGCTTTGGCTCGGGTCGTGACTTGGTGACGGCCAGCGAGATCGCTGCGTTTGTTTACTGCCCAGAGGCGTGGCGACTGGAACACGCGCTGGGGCTGGAGCCGGAGAACCGGGCGGCGTTGGACGTGGGCGAACGGCATCACGCGGGGAAGGCGGTCGCGGAGCGGGTCGCGGGAGGGGCTGTCGCCGTGGGGCGGCTGGTGGCTGTCCTGGCGGTCGTGGTGCTGCTCCTGCTCTGGGTGTTCTCCCGATGATGGCGAGGCCGTGGATAGCCGCTGGTGCGTTGCTGGTGCTGGACATTAACCTGGTGCTGATGCTCCTTGGCCGGGGCATGCGTCGTCGCCGCGGGCTGGGGGAGGGGAGGAAGGTCGCTCTCGATAACGTGCTGCTGACCTCCCGCCGGTTGGGGCTGACCGGCAGGCCGGATCGCCTCATCAAAGCGGGTGGCACGATCATCGTCGAGGAGTGGAAATCGTCGCGGCAGGTCTGGCCTTCACACCTGGGACAGATGGGCTGCTACTTCCTGCAAATCGAGGAAGAGCTGCGGATTCGCCCGACGCATGGGTTCATCATCCTGGGCGACGGCGTGCGGCAGCGGATCGACAATAGTGAGGAGCTGAGGGCATGGGTGCTCGAACTGGCCGGGCAGATTCGGGCGGCGAGAGCAGAGGTTAATCAGCCGATCCCGGTCGATCCGAAGCGAGGCGAATGTCGCCCGTTTGGCATGCGTGGGCATTGCGGGCAGGCGAGGCTGTAGGAGCGATTAGAGAGCTTTAAACGCGGGGGGCGTTCCCCATGTTCCTATGCAAGGGAAATATCGTCTACGACCCTGACCTCGACATACTGGCGGGGGTGCTCGAGGTAATCGATCGACAGCTTGCCACAGTTCGGGACGGCTGTGATGACCCGGAGCTGGCCGACCAGTTTGGTTTTTTTGACCGGGCGGAGCATATCATCGGCCTAGGATTCGTCGCCTGCCAGGCCTACCTGACGGCGACTTATGGCTTTCTGAACATCGACAAGCCCGAGGCGTTGACTGTGGGGCCGGTCCATCCTACCGGGCAGAGGATCGTCCGGATTGTCAACGACGCGGCCAATTTCTGGAAGCATCACGCCGAATGGCACCGCGACACAAGTCCTGCAAAGCACAAGCAGATTCAGGACACGTTCACGGCCGTGGGTTTCCCGGTCGCTCTCGACTATCCACTGAGTGGGATTCTCTCTGTCTTTGTCGGTCCTGGAGGTGCGGCATTCAAGCCGTTGGTCGCCAAGCTGGCGGCGTGGCGAGATGACTTGCGGGCGATGGCCACTTAGCACCAGCCGTGTGGATGTGGCTAGCGTAGGATTTTGGGAGGATTGTGCGATGCCCCCTTCTTTGGCGGCGAGAGCCGTCACAAAATTCTACACTTAGTGGTCCGTTTCACAAATAACGTCGTGGTAATCCTGGCCTCCGGCGTTAGGCAGCGGAAGCTGCTAAGAAGTGCGGCACCGCACGCTTTAGCCAATTCAGCAGGTCTTGTCGAGTGAACTT
>JBEKTN010000572.1:0-3259 GCA_049516015.1 Isosphaeraceae bacterium
TTCTATTTCCCATCGTGCCATCTTATCCACTCAGACGAAGATCTCCCAAACACCATCTGCGTAAGCAGATAACTCCTACGACCCGCAACCTACCCTGGTCCCAGATCAGGAGGTCTGAGACTGGACCGTCGTCCGGTCGGGTGCCCAGCGGGCTGCACGTGCCAGCGCCATCCTGCACCACCTCGACCCGGCGACCTATCCCTCGGCAGATTCGTGGTCACATTCTCGCCGTGAGCCTTCGATCTCTGTCAGCAAGGTTGTCGAGCGGACGTTCGAGCTTGCCCGTCGTCGCCGCCCCGGCAAGGCACTGGTCTTCGTCATCGACGAGGTGGGGCAGCACGTCGCCCGCAGCGGTGACAAGATCGAAGACCTGCGTGCCACTGTCGAGGAGTTCGGCAAGGTCGGCAAGAATTTGCTGAAAGCCCGCAAGATCATTGCACCTTGCTGGATCGTCGTCACGTCCCAGGAGAAGCTCGACGAAGTGGTCGCCGCCATCGACTCAAAACGGGTAGAACTGGCGAAGCTCCAGGACCGTTTCCACTACCGAGTGGACCTCGCCCCCTCGGACATCCGGGAAGTGGCCACGAAGCGTGTGCTGGCCAAGAAGGAGGCCGCGGTCCCGCTCCTGACAAAGCTCTACAACGACCACCAAGGGCAACTGAACGCCGCCCTGCGGCTCGAACGGACCACCCGCAAGACCGAGATCGGCGAGGCAGACTTCGTCAGCTTCTACCCGTACCCGCCGCACTACATCGACCTCTGCATCGGCATCATGTCGGGCATCCGGCTCCAGCCCGGAGCGCCCCGGCATTACGGCGGCAGCAACCGGACCATCATCAAGCAAGCCTACGAGATGCTCGTGTCCGACCGGACGGCAATGGCGACGAAGCCAATCGGCACGCTCGTCACGCTCGACAAGGTGTACGAACTCGTCGAAGGCAACCTCTCCAGCGAGAAGCGTACGGACATCCACGAGATCGGCGAGCGTTTCAAGGACGACCCCGAGGACCAGGGTTGGGCGCTCCGGGTTGCCAAGACCGTTTGCCTCCTGGAGTTCCTCCGGGATCTTCCCCGCACCGAGGCGAACATCGCCGCCTTCCTCGTCGATCGAGTGGGGCTGCCCGCCCCCTTGCAACACGTGCAGGCGGCGGTCAAGAAGCTCGACGAAGCACAGTTCCTCCGGGAGACCGAGGACGGCTGGAAGCTGATGACGCTCCCGGAGAAGAACTGGGAGAAGGAAAGGAATGAACTCGATCCCAGGCCCCGAGACCGCAACGAGATCGCCCGCAAAGTCCTGCGGGAGATCTTCAGCGAACCGGCGCTGCGGACCTACCGGCACAAGGAACATCGCAACTTCCGTGTCGGCGTGGCTGTCGAAGGGGTGACGCTCGAAGAAGGCGACCTGCCGCTGACGCTCTGCATCGCCGACGAACCCGACGACCTGTCGCGCAAGCTCAACGACGTGCGGGAAGAAAGCCGCCAGAAGAGCCACGCCAACGAGCTCTACTGGGTGTTCGCCCTTACCCCGGAGATCGATACGCTGGTCGCCCAGACGTTCGCCTCCCGCAAGATGGTCGAGAAGTACGACCAGATGCGGGCGCAGAGCAAGATCAACGCCGACGAGGTGAGCTGCCTTCAGGACGAGAAGACGACCGTTCTGAAGTACGAGTCCCGGCTAGGCGACAAGCTGACGGAGGCGATGGAGCGGGGCACCGGGCTCTTCCGTGGTGTGGCTCGTGATGCGTCCAGCCTGGGCAAGAACCTGGGCGAGATCCTCAAAAAACTCTACGGTCACGCCGTCCCCGACCTCTACCCCAAGCTGGAGATGGGCTCTCGGCCCCTCAAGGGGACGGAAGCCGAGGATTTCCTCAAAGCCGCCGATCTCAAGGCCCTCCCGCCCTTGTTCTACGGTGGCGAGCAGGGGCTCGGCCTGATCGTCAAGGACGGGGCGAAGTTCGTGCCGAACCCCGCTGCCGAGATCGCCAAGGAGGTGCTCGACTACCTCGTGGGCGAGCATGGCTACGGCAACAAGGAGTCCCGCACGGGCAAGGCCCTGGCGAAGAAGTTTGGCGGGCTGGGCTACGGCTGGGACCAGGACATGCTTCGCCTGATCCTGGCCCTGCTCTTCCGGGCCGGGTCGATCGAGATCACCCACGGGGGCGAGAAGTTCGATAGCTACCAGGAACCCCGGAGCCGCGCTCCGCTGGTCAACAACACGGCGTTCAAGTCCACCCTTTTTACCCCGGTCAAGCCGATCGACCTGGCCACGCTCAAGCGGGCGGTCGAGAGTTTCGAGGATCTGACGGGCGGCACCGTGGATATGGACAAAGCCGCCATCGCGGAGGCACTCAAGAAATTCGCCGTCGCGGAGATCAAGCAGGTGCTGCCGATCGAGGCCCAGGTCAAGGCACACCGGCTGCCGGTCCTGAACACCGTCGAGGAATACAAGGACACGCTGAGCTCGATCGAGACGGGGAGCGCGGACGACTGCGTGACGATCCTGGCGGGCGGCGGTGCTTCGTTGAAGGCTGCCCATGACCGGGCTCGCAAGATCGGCGATTTCCTGGATGAGAAGGGGTTGCTGCTCTTACGCAACGCCAGGCGGGCTACGGGCGATGTCTGGGACGTGCTCGAAGCCCAAGGGCAAACCGAACTCCAGCCACGGGTCGAGACCCTCAGGGGAGTTTTGTCTTCCGAGTCGCTGTTTGATTCGCTATCCCTGATCAAAACAGCCACCAAGGAAATCCTCGGGGCTTTCCGCACTTTGTACGAGGCCCGCCACGCGGACCGGACAGAGCAGTTCGGGGCGGCGATAGAGAAGATCAAGGGGAGGGAGGCGTGGACCGCCGTTCCCGGGACCATGCTGGAGCCAGTGCTGCATCCGCTTCGGTCACGCTGCTGTACGGCGCCCCACCTGATCGATGGGTCGATGGCCTGCAAGACCTGCGGGGCGACGTTGAGTCAGATGGAGTCCGACGTGGCGGCGCTGGGCGGACTATTCGCCCAGGTCGTCGCCCACGTCCAGAAGCTCATCACGCCGCCCGAGGTGCCGTTGCGGCGGGTGCGGGTCGCCGACTTCTTCGCCGGGGCGGTCGAGGACGAGGAGCAGGTCCGGCAGGCGGTGGCCCGTTTGCAGGACCCATACGCCAAACTTAAGGCACGTAGTCCAGAAGTATAGGATTCTGTAAGAGTTGGGAGAGGCTGGGATGGATATTGCGGTTTTGGACGCGTGCCCCGGCTTTAAGGAGGACGTCCTTCA
>JBEKTN010000573.1:0-3202 GCA_049516015.1 Isosphaeraceae bacterium
CTCGGCAATGCTTGACCGGGGTCGGGGCCTCCGGGTAGTAGAAGGTACGTGATCGAGGGAAACACTTGTTTACTTCGATTGTACATAGCTCGATTAATATATCACGCTTGTTTTAGGGCTAGTACTCGTTCGTTTACGTCTCATCGATTTATTTAGGAGGCTCCTCGCGACCGGCCGCGAAAACCATGCGCTGGGCCTGGTGGCCAGGTTGGGAACGCTCGATGTCCACGGCGTGGCTCTTCGCCCCGCAAGCCCCACGGGCCTGGGGCTTGGGAAGGCAAAGGGGACGTTGCTATTGCCCGCAGATGGATAGGTGGTGTGAGCAGATTTGCATTTGCCCTGGATTATCCAGCCTTCCGCCGTGAATAGCAATGTCCCCTTTGGGCTCCACTTCTCCTGTATTCTCCAAATTTGGTGGCTGTCTCCTTTTCTTCGCGGAAAGTTCTCATTGGCCAGGATATTTCCTTTCCCCAAGCTCCTCATCTGGCTCGGGCGATCGTGCCTGGCCAAAGGCGCTCTTTTCACAGAGGCAAAACAGCCTGACCACTCCTACAATCATGATACCCAAGGCGCCGACCAAGAAAACGATCAAGAATGCGGGAATGAGATAGAGAGCCAAAATCACATGAACCAACCTGATAGCCACGCTGTAGGACGTCGATCGATACCCTTCGGCGCTCTGGCGGTTGGGATGGAACACTTTGCCGCAGGCGGCATCGGCGCGGCGAAGAATCCAGTCAGATCTTGACATTGAGGGATCATACCTCCGGTCGAGTACCCGTGAGCACAAGGGCCCCGAAACGTGATCGTGTGGGTCGCTCGGATGTGGCGGGAAGCCGGCCCCGTTCAACGATCCACCGGAATGCTCACCCGCGGAGAAAAGGTCGCGACGAGGCGAATCGAAACGAGTGCCGTGCCCGCCCGTTCTTCCACTAAGTAAACGCCCTGGAAAACTCAGGGTGACATCGATGGCTGGCCAAATGCGTCGCATGTTGCAAGCAAGCAACATTAGGTGGTTCCGGAGGGAGAACTGGCAACGCACTTAATCTGGGTGACAGAAACCCCTTTTGTCGGTTTTTGTCGGTTCCTCAGAGTAGGTATCCCTAATTTCTGAAGGGTCGGGCACGTCAGTGACCAGGCGTCGGCGGTGAACGGCGTGAAAGAGGAGGTGATGGAGGGAAAGATGCCGGACATCACCCTGGACAGCCCCTGGCGCTGATCCAGTCGGTCGATACCGACCAGGTGATGGGCTTACGTGACTGGACAATCCTGCCGACGATGGCCTTTACGGTTTGCCAGGCCGGTGCCGTCGCCAAGCTGCGACTGGGCGACTTCCAGCACGATGGGACGCAGTACGTGGTACGGTTCCTGGAGAAAGGCGGCAAGAGCCGGGGAATCCCGCTGCGGCATTATCTGGAAGGGCATATCCGCACGTCTCTTGATTCGGCTGGAATCACGGCCGAGAATAAGGATCGCCCGTTGTTCCGATCGACGCTGGGCAAGACGAAGCGGCTGGCTGACCGGCCGCTGACGACGAAGGACGTTTGCCGGATGCGCGGGCGGCGGCTCAAGAATGCCGGTCTGCCGGTCGTGGCTAATGCTTTCGCCTTGGGTGCTCTGACCAACTCATTATTCACATGCTCCCGTGCTGGTGTCCGAGTCGGGGAGTATAAGGCCCGAAGCCGGGTCGGGTTCGTCTTCGGTGATTAGAGCTTCTATCCCGTTGGGCGGGAGCGTGAAGACCTCGATGAGGATGGTGTTGTAGAAGAGGAGCAGCCAGCGGGAAACGGCGTGGTATCTGATATCAAATGCATATTGGCATACGAACACGTCTGGCCTAATTGCAGCTATGTTCGCCCCCGTCTGCCTCATTTCCGACCAGACCGCCGCCGTGTGGAATCCGTCGATGCGGGCAACCTCAAACATGTAGTCGCGGGGCAGGTGGTCCTTCCAGACGTGGAACCAAAGCCCGCGTACCATCCGTTCAAAGATCCGTTCCAGGTGTTTGGCATCGATCGGCACGGCAATCGGGGAACCCAGGTAAATGCCACCGGGCGTGTGAAGCGGTTTCCGGTAAGCCCGTTTGAGGGCCAACCGGGCGATCTCGGAGCGGTTTGTTTGCACGCTCCGCTTGAACGTGTTTGTGCGAATTTGCTGGGCGACGGCACTCTTCCCGGCAGCCATGTCCGCCACGAGGAAATCCCGAAGGTAAGCATCGTCGCCGCTTTTCCCGTTGTTGCAGGTGAGGCATGCCCCCACCTTGACTAGGTTCGGTGGCAGCGGCCTGGGAAAGAGGCATCGAGGAAGAACATCCTCCACCGTCATCTCCGCCTGGGCTCCGCAATAGATACACGTGCCGACCTTAGATTTGGCCATGATGGCATCCACGTGATGAATAGAATCTCTTCTCTCAGAAAGCTGTCGGATAATCCCCTTTCTGAGACAGCTTTCCAGGGTAGGGGTCAAGCGGTGAATTGGGTGGGTGGATTGCCACTTGTAATCCTTCAGCCACCATGCGACCTTCAAGACCCGGTCGCTTCACCGACAGCCTGCTCGCGCAAGGATTCATAGAGCCGAGCCGGTCCGAGCAGCACGTCTTTGATTCCGCTGCGAACGCTTTCAGAGCCCAACGCCTGCGTGCTCATGGCGGTGTGAGCCTCCAGCGCGCCAATGATGGCGTTCATGAGTTCGGATTTCAGATCGGGCGAGTTCGCGAACTGCTCCTTGGTGTTGTTGGTCGCTTGCTGCTTGAGCGTCTCGGACTCCAGGAGTTTCCCCATGATCACATTGTTGACGTAAACCAGTTTGTCCTGGTCCGTCAGGTCACCTTCAAACAGTTCGTTCAGGCGCTGGATGATCTCGTTCAGACGGGCTCTCTGCTTTTCTTGAACGCTCCCACCGCCCGCTTCGGTGATCGGTTCCAGCCTGGGGTTCTCACCGGCGACCAGAGGCATGGGGCGCTTGCCCTGATCCCTCAGGTTGTGGTGAGTCAGCACCACTTTGGATAGGTCGATTCCCTCGCGCTCGCGGCCAAACACGAGCAGGCGGAGCACTTGCTTGTAGAAGATCGAACGCTTCTCGATCGCCGTGTTGCCATAGTCGAAGATTTGTGACAAGAACGTGTAGAGACGCAGAAACGCCCCCATATCGCGCTGGAACAGCAGCAATGCGTCCAGCTCATTTCGAGCCGCTTCCATCGCGG
>JBEKTN010000574.1:0-3183 GCA_049516015.1 Isosphaeraceae bacterium
TGTTCCAGCAACCGGATCTGGAGAACCACTGGGTACCGATGCGGAACCGGGCCCTTCCCTCAGTGATGGCGTTCGTGGCCCAAGCCACCCACCCGGCGGGTGCTCTGTTACGCGACCGCCAACCTGCCGCGTGACCAGGCCGAGAGCATGGTTCCAAGCATCGATCCTGAACAGGTTTGCAAGCTCGCTGGCTGGGGGCTGACGCAGAACGACATAGCCAGCTTCGTCGGCTGTAGTCAGTCCCTCATCAGCCTGGCTTTTTAATCATTTTACGTCCTTAAGGCGTCACGCAATTAAAAACGGGGTTGAACAAGGTCATGGGACGCAACCTAATCGCTTGGCTATGAAAGACTTGTGGCCATCGGCAAGCCGATCCGGGCTAACGGCCATTTCGCTCTTCTGAGCGACCAGGGGACCGCAACGCACTGGAACACCGCCCATTACAAGTGTCGTTCTAACACTTCGTGGCCCCAAGCACCATGAGCCCGCACGCCCACCTTGCCCGCAGTCCAGTGGGACTTGCAGACGAGGTCTGGCTGGAACCCGTGGGCCGCGAGCCAGGCGAGAACAGCCCGTGGTATCGCTCGCACGTTCTGGCGCAGCGGCCCAAACTGGCCAGCGAGACATTGATCCCGCAAGAGTGGCTGAATCTTGCTCTCAGCGACGCCACCGCGGCCGCTGTGCAGACGCTCCGAGTTGGTGCATGATTGGAAGGCCCGTCTTGGCTGTGACCCGGCGATTGGATGCAGGCGTGTGTGGTCAGACCCCAAGGCGGCCCAATCCGCACGGGTCCCCGGCCATTTCCGCACGGCTCGCCCGGCTAGTCCCCACTGGTTGCCCAATCAGATTAGACTTCCATAAGGCACGTGCCAGCCGAGATGACTGGTAGGTTCGGCTTGACATTCTTGACTATCCAGGATGGCATGCGTCCCGTGGTGGTCCCTCTTGCAAAGACCTCTGTGAGCTTCTTGCACGAACCGGAATGTGGTATGATTAAGCGGCATCTCGCGAAATATTTATGATATCTGGCCTTTTTCTTGACATTGGGAATACTTGTTGAATCACACGCCACCCCCTCGCGGTTCTGTGTCTTTGTACTGTATAATAATAATTCACGACGTTACCGGCAAAAGGCCCGAGTGATAGTTTGGGACGGATAGGGAGCTTGATAAGAAGCAGCGGCAAGTCCCTGTTTCCAATGGCTTTAGGTAGCTGTGGCCACCGAATTACCCATCAACTTCGCCCGATCAATATGAACGGGCGTTCAATTTTGTCGGTGACGTCATTCATGGGAACCTAGAAAGTTCTCAGATTCCCCTCATCCGCCTGAACCAGGATTGAGCATGAAGCGTGATTTGCGGCAGATTCAGGCGATTGCGAGGGAGTTCGGGATGGGACACGTCGAGCGGCGTGAGTTTGGCGATTATCTCGAGGATTGCAAGCGGAGGGGGGAGCGAGGAACGGGCAACAACGGAGACTTTACCTACGCAGAGATGCGGCAGAAAGCCTCGGAGTTGCGCGGGGAGAATTCATGAAAACTAACCTTATTGAGTTTCGACAGGTGATGGGTCTCTCCCATGAAGACCTACCAAGGTTACAGGGAATTCTCGCTGAGTTGGTGGGGGAGCCTTTTCAATTTGCCCGGGTCTCCTACGGAGATGAATTGACGCTTCATTTCGGAGACCTTCGGCCGGCCCGTTCTCCCAAGCTAAGAGAACGCATGTACGGAGCCTACATCTTGGGAATGCGTGGATCACCCTGGGTTCTGAAGTCCGGTCTTGAACCGGTAGTGCTGTGTGAGGGCGTAGTGCCCGTTGTCAGCGGCCGCCACATGGGCGGTAGGCCGGTTAGCAAGGAAGAGGTGGAGGAGGGGCGATTCATCGAAAGAGGAAGCCGCGTATTGCGCGCCGACCCATTCCCTGTGAGACCTGTCGAGGGGGTTGGACTTCAACTCAGACTTTCCGATGGGAGCGCACTGATTGTTCTCCCAACGGTTCAGGAGCCTGACGACCCCGAAGACCGAGAACTGCCAGAGCTTGCCGATTGGGAACTCATATCTCCTCGGGGCTTCCTTAAGGTGGGGCCCGGTTATCAGTGGTCATTTGAACCGCGCTAGCCCGCCTCACCTCGCCGGCCCGCATGATCGCACGCCCAGATTGCACTCTACACCGCTAGCTAGGGGCATCGGGGTCAGACCGATTTAGAATTTTTTGTTGAATGAGACACGGCACGATGATTCAATGGGGTGATGGCAAGACGATTGAGGATCCAGCCGGGCATCGGGGTCAGACCGATTTAGAATTTGTTGTTGAATGAGACACGGCACGATGATTCAATGGGGTGATGGCAAGACGATTGAGGATCCAGTATTCCGATGCCATCTATCATGTCATGGCACGGGGTAACGGCAGGCAGGACATCGTCCAGGACGATGCCGACCGCGGGCGGCTGGTGGCTTGCCTGGAGCGCGCCGTTAGGCGGTCGGGATGGTCGCTGTATGCCTTTGTCTTCTTGACCAATCACCTCCACCTGGTCCTCAAGACGCCTCGCCCCAACCTCGCCAAGGGCATGCAACTGTTCCTCTCGTCGTACGCCAATGGGTGGGCTCGTCGCCACCGCCATTGCGGGCACCTCTTCCAGGGCCGCTACCGGACCGAGCTGGTCGAGGACGAGACGTATCTCTGGGTCCTGACCCGCTACGTCCATCTCAACCCCGTCCGGGCCGGCCTGTCCACGACGCCGGAGGCCTGGATATGGTCGAGCTGCCCCGGCTATTTCCGCCGCCGCGATCGCCTGGACTGGGTGGCCTACGACGCGTTGCTTGCGGCCTGGGCCGGCGAGTTCGGACGGACCGATCCGGAGGCATCCTACCGTCGCTTCGTGGCGGCCGGTCTGACTACCCCGCCTGCCCCCCCGTGGGCCGAGGCACGGCATGGATGGCTCCTCGGCAGTGAGCGATTCCTGGATCGTCTGCGCCAGCGCCTCGGCGATCAGACCCATCGCGACCTGCGCCGGGAGCGACGCCTGCTTCGAGGATTGGATCTCGCCCGGGTGATCGAGACGGTGTGCAGCCGGTACGGGGTCGACCGGGGCCAACTCGCCGCGCGTGGCTCCCGCTCGCCGGCCCGCGCTGCCCTCGCCTACCTGGCGAAGCACCATACCGAGGCCACCCGCGCCGAGCTC
>JBEKTN010000575.1:0-3180 GCA_049516015.1 Isosphaeraceae bacterium
ACTCGATCACCGGACCCCTGGCGAGGTCCATCGGGCCGGGATTCACGGGGGCTGAAAGGGGAAAAGCTTTAACAAATGCAGATGGCCTGAGTGGTCCACCTTTTGGGGTCCACTATACCCGATAGACCACGTGTATAAGCATCTGGAGAAGTACCACGGGATCGCGACGCACGTGTCGAGCAACCGATTGCACAGGATCAAGGAGGAGAACGGGCTAGCGGCGGACTTCGATCTGCTGTTCGATTATAACGGGAAACGTCTTTCGTTCTGACGATCGGACCTACATCGGAAGTTTGACCTCCGGTGGAAAGACGGGAGGAGAGGGGTGATGTCGGGAGGAATGAAGCCCAATCGAAAATACCAGGACATGTACGCCATCATCCGTTATGAGACCGACGCGGACATAAACGCCCCGATCGATCTCCGCATCACGGTCAAGAAGGTGGTCGTCGATCCGCACTACGCGGAGAAGGAGGTGAAGCGGCTGAACGAGCTGAACAAGGACAAGGGCTCCTATTATTTCTGCCAGGTCACGAGATTCGAAGATGCCCCTGTCGAAGTTCAGGCCTTGGCGCCGATGCAACTGACTGCCACCGATGAATCATAGACGTAACCCAATCGCCTGGCCCATAAGGCGCTATGGGCTCCGTCCATGCCGCTACTCGCGACAGCGCTGGAACACGGTCATGGTGCGAATTCCCCCCGTCCTTCATTGACCATCTCTGGCCCGAGTTCGTCGCGCTGGATGAGGCCCTTTGCGAACACCTCGACGCCGTCGCGGAGAAGGTCATCGGAGAAGCCATCTCCGGAAACACCTCCGAGGCCGAAGTGATCGGCAGGCAGCTCCCGGGCTAGGTGGTCTACTCCATGGTTTGGACCGCCGCCCAAGCCGGCTCTCCCGCGGACCCGCTTCGCCTGCTGCTGAGCTTGATATCGTCATGGGATGATGGGTGTCAGTTCTTCAACGAGAAAAGAACCGACTCCAAGAATCGACATTCCGGCGGCCGAACTCGGGCCGGATTGTAAGACGGTGAGGCACCGTCAGCCGACTCGGGCTTGCTTCCCCTTTCGGCGGGGTGGCCGCGTGCGTTAATTGTCCAGGCGTCGCCGGACCTTCCTGAGTGGTATACTGTCACCTTGCGGATCGAGCTCGCAATCCTTCGTCGGAGGTCCTTCATGGCAGCGAACTACACCGCCGTTATCCAGAAGCACGGCGAATGGTGGATCGGCTGGGTCGAGGAAGTCCCCGGCGTCAACTCCCAGGGCCAAACCCGCGAGGAACTGCTGGATAACCTCCGTGACGCCCTCGAAGAAGCGCTCGTGATGAATCGCGCTGAGGCTCGGGCGGCCGCGAGCGGCGCCTTCGAGGAAGTGAGCATCCCTGCGCGAGGCGGCGCGAGTCACTCGAGTACCTCGGAAGGCACGGTTGCGCCCTGGTCTCCGCGAGGGACGCCGGCATTCGTGGTGGGGCAACCCGGCCAACGGACTGCGCTCCGCAGTGCCGCGGCACACGGAAATCCCCGACCCTCTTTGCCGGAAGATCTGCCGGGACCTGGGCATTCCGCCGCCGTAAGCCGACGAGGTCCGGCGCCGAACCATAGTAGTTTGGAGGCCGCCAAGCCGGAGCTCGAGGCCGGCCGCTGCACCTCCTTCCGCCCCTGAACCACGTCGCCACCCCGGAGTTCTCGTTCCATGATCGCCGCTTGACGGCGACCCGCGAGCTGGCAGACCGGTGCTTCGAGATGCTTCAGGCTGACCCGCGCCATCCGTCGCTACGGCCCAGGAGGGTGGGGGACCGCTGGTCGGCTCGTATTGGTCTGGGCATCCGTGCCCTGGCAATGGGGATCGCCCCAAGGGCTTGGTCTGGCTCTGAATCAGACCCCATGATCGCCATGAGGAGCTTGTCCTGCGGTGAGCGACATCAGCCGTCCACGACGGTCTCGACCCGGCGCTGCTCCGGATACGTTTGGAGGCGACTGGTGCGGCTGGTGCCACAAGCTGCATGACCTCTTCGCCCAGAACGCCGAAATCCGCCGGCTGCTCTCGTACGAATACGAGCTCGTGATGATCGACACCAAGGCGCCCCATGCGCCCGAGTTGCTCGAAGAATGCTCGAAAGGCCAGACCGGCGTGGGCTTCCCGTTCCTGGCCGTGATGGACGCGGGCGGCAAGCTGCTGGTCGGGCAGAAGACCGACCCGCTCGAGCAAGGAGATCATCACGACCCCAAGAAAGTCAAGGAGTTCCTCGCCCGCTGGGTGGTCGAGCCGAGGGACGCCCGGGTGGAGGTCCAGGCCGCGCTCAGCCGGGCATCGTCCGAGGACAAGAAGGTTTTTCTGACCTTCGGCGCGCCCTGGTGCGGCTGGTGCCACAAGCTGGAAGACTTCCTGGCGCGGCCGGAGATCAGCGCGATCCTCGCCCGCGATTTCGTCGTCCTGAAGGTCGACGTGGACCGAATGACCTCAGGCAAGGACGTGATGAAGAAATATCGACCCGAGGAGTCGGGCGGAATCCCCTGGTTCACCGTGCTCGATGCCAAGGGAGAGAAGCTGGCCACTTCCGACCTGCTGCAAGGCCAGAACATCGGCTATCCCGCCGAACCCAAGGAGATCAATGCCTTCATGAGCATGATCGAGGGCCAGGCGCGGCGGATCGAACCCGGTCAGATCGCCGAGCTTCGCAAGGAACTGGAGACAGCAGGAGAGAAGATCGTCGCGGAGATGAAGCAGAGGGCGGCCGAGGCGACGAAGAAGAAGGCAAGAAACTAGTCCTGCACTGCCTGCGACGTAGACCTTTCCGGTTAAGCATGCGCGAAGAGCGGGCGGCCCTCCGTGCATTGCTGGATCTTCCGCCGTCCGAAAAGGGCTGAACGAGCCCGGTCAGGCTCCTCTCATCGGGATGTTTCGGCCGACGCCACCCGACCTGCGTGGTCTGCACCAGAAGACGCACTGGCTTCGAGGTAACGCCCATCAGGCCGACGATCGGCGTCCAAGATCAGCTTTCGGAGAGGCGGCTTCAGTCATTTGCCAGCCGCCTTGGCCTCGCCGCTCGTCCTGCTGGCCGAAGGGCTTGCTGCTTCATCAAGTCGGGGTGACAGGACGTCTATTGAACTTTTTTCTGACTCGTTTGGCGAGTGGACCAAGACGTTAATCGCAATAGCACAAGCGATTGGGTCTTGAGGG
>JBEKTN010000576.1:0-3168 GCA_049516015.1 Isosphaeraceae bacterium
TCTATTTCCCATCGTGCCATCTTATCCACTCAGACGAAGATCTCCCAAACACCATCTGCGTAAGCAGATAACTCCTACGACCCGCAACCTACCCTGGTCCCAGATCAGGAGGTCTGAGCCTGGCTTGCTCGATGAACGCGGGTTCGACCGAAGGCGAGCAGACCGAGAATCGCAAGTGCTCCGGCGAGACCCCCTTGGCCGCGTCGGTGTAGGCCAGGGTGTTGAGGAAGATGGTGCGGGCCACGTAGCTGCTGATCGGTAGCCCCCCTGGGTAGTATTTCAGGTCGAGCTTCTGAGCTTCGGACGGATCATCACCGGGCACAGCGGCAATATCGGCCTTGAGCGCGGGCGCGAATTCCCCCATTCCCAGCCGGGTCGTGAATTCGTCTCGGATCGGTCCGTAGCCGGGATCGATATGGTGAGGGTGGATAGCGTATGAGTCAGCGGGTTTGTCACGCCAGAGCAAGTGTGCGGTCCTCGTCAGTAATCGGACCATGCCCCGGATCCGGTGAAAGTTGGTCAGAGTGGAGGTTTTTTCGGTCAGGAGGGCCAGCGTTTCAGGATGCAGTGGGTATCCCCGACGGAACAGCTCCTTCAGCTCGGGGGTGATGATCCCGCCCGGCAGGCTGGCGGCATTTCTGGTCCACACTTCTGAGTACGCGGCGAGCGCCTCGTCGGCGCCTGTGTTATCGACCGACTCGAAAAGCCGCCGCCGCAGGACCGCCGCCGTCTCGTCCTCCTCGGTCGGGTTCAGGACGGTGAATTTCCGCGCTGCAACGCTTTCGGCTTCGGCGAAGGCTTTCAAGGCTCGCTCGGTTTCTTCTTTGTAGGCATCGCTGGCGTGCGAGTCCTTGCCGACAGCCAGAGTGAAAACCAGCGCGACCCGCGGCGATGAGACGACCGCCTTGATCAGGCCCTGGAGAAATGGCGCAAGCTGATCGCTCGCACCGGGCGAGGCCCGCTCCACCTTCCGGAGGTAGGGCGCGATCTCGTCGATCAAGATCAGGGCCGGCTCGCCGCCAAAAAGCTCGCGAATCGTCTCGGCACCTGGTGCGATGTGACGTCGGTCACTGGTCTCGACCCGCCGATAACCCTCGACCCCTGCGAGCTGGTAGGCCAGGTCGCCCCAGAGGCTATAGGCGCGAAGGTCCCCCTCCAGTGTCAGCCCGTTGGCCGGATCACTGTTTTCTCCATCGAACGCGGCCACCTGAACCTTCCCGTTCGGTAAGAGAGAGGGATCGACAAAATCGCCAATGTTTCCCACCCCCTCCGCGCCACGCACGGTGTGAACCACGGCGATCAGGCCGTGGGTCTTACCGCCACCGAATTGAGTTTCAAGGCGAAGGACTGAGCTGACCTCGCCGCCCTGACCCGAGATTCGCTTGCAGACAGCCTTGAGAAGTTCCCTCATGCCACGCGTGGGGTAGCTGTGGCTGAAGAAGGTCGACGGCACCTGGTATTCGTCGGGAGCCGTTCCCTTGATGACTTGTGCCAGATCAGCGGCGAACTGCTCGTCCTTGGTCGTGCCCGCCAGTACGTCAGTTCGAGGGACGCAGGTTTGGAAGATGCTTCGAGGTGATCCCATGGCTAATTCCTTGGAAAGTTCCTTTCGACTCGATTCAGGCAACGAGTTCTTCCTCGACCGGTCATCTTCTT
This sequence comes from Isosphaeraceae bacterium, assembly GCA_049516015.1. Taxonomy (GTDB): domain Bacteria; phylum Planctomycetota; class Planctomycetia; order Isosphaerales; family Isosphaeraceae; genus Aquisphaera. Next base: position 1,657 of record JBEKTN010000576.1, read on the forward strand.
CGTAATCGCCCAAATCCTCCATCTGCGGCTGGGGAAGATCCCGAGCGATCTGTTTTCCCATCGCCGCCTCGACTCGGTCGAGCAGCGCTTTCTCCCGAGCTTTGAAGAACCTGAGGAAGTCATCGGCGGCAACGGGAACTCGCGGACCGCGACCCCGAGAGCCGCCGAGATGTTCATCTGGCCCTTGTCCTGAACCACCCAGCCGCACTGTCCAAGCTGGCGGTCGATGTCCTGCCGGGCTCTGTCTTCCGGGTTCATCGGAGAAGCCGGGGTCCTCCCCGCCCAAGGTCTCGCTCACGGCGTGAGACGATGGGGACCGAGATACAGACCATCAGAAGTCAACGCCGGCTTCATCGTACACCGAGGATTCGACCAGTCCTACCATGCACTGTATTTTCTTGGGCGAGAGCGAGAGAACAGAAAGTCCGGCAGATGGGCATCCGGCCGGCACGCCTGGAGCCCTTGGCGTTGAGCGCCTCCGGCCACGAGCGAATGGTCAACGGTCGGGTGGCGAGCGGGGAGGAAAAGTTTGATTTGCCCGAAGCGATCGCCCGGTTCGGTGACATACTAAATATGGAGGGGCCGCTCGTCGAGATCCGGTCCCTTTCGGTCTTTGGCATTTGGGCGGTCGGTGAATGGCAGTAGCCAGCGGGGAAGGGCCTGCGCACGACCTGACCCCGCTGGTGGGCGTGGAGCGTGAGTGTAGTGGCCAGTGAATCTGGAGCAAGTGGCGAGTGGTGAGTGGCGAGTAAATAGTGGTCAGTGGTCAGTAGAGCCGAAGAAAGCGAACTGGCGGTGATAGGAAAGCGCCAGATACCAGCCAATTCTTGGCCGGTGGCTCGCAATGGTGGCGAGTGCATAGGAGACGAAATGAGCCAACTGCCTTTCCCCAGGTGCTAAAACGGCGGTAGATCTTTCCGCTCCACTCGAGTCGTGTATGAAGAGGAGGAGAGAAGTGGGGGGAAAAAGATCAGGATCAGGATCAGGATCAGGATCAGGATTAAGATTAGGACTTAGAAACCAACCCGCCGGATCTGCGGGTCGTGCAACTCTCGCGGAAAAGCCAGGTCATAATGGCTGGCGAAAGCTTGACGGTTCGCAGCGCTGCCAGGTTCACTAAGGATCGATTGAACAGCACGCGGTTCGGGCTTGCAGTCGTCAAGAAAGCGCAAAACGAAGCCAATTGAAATACGCCGTAAACCCTTTTTCCTCAAGGAACTAATGTCCGATATATTCGGCATTTATTATGCAAAACGAACCCAATTCCTGGTCGCTCTAAGACGGAACATTGAAGGGCTGGCCATGCCGGAAGCTAGCACGGAGACAAGCTCCGCCCCTCAAGATCGGGCAGCTCAAAATGCCAAGTAACCGGACCGGGCGGCGGGACGGGACGTTAGGGAAATCCCCGATAATAATTTCATCTTGATTCGCGATCTTGGTTCTCCGTGATCCGAGGTCCGTTAGATCGATTGAGGTTGGATGAGGATTTCATACTTGGGGAGGATCTTGTCG
>JBEKTN010000577.1:0-3161 GCA_049516015.1 Isosphaeraceae bacterium
CAGAAGAGACGCCGCCCCCATTTCGTTCCGCCCCACCGCCACGTTAAGCTGCAAGGCCCACACAAACCACCAAGCCTCGTACTCTCATGAAACTTCCTTTCCGCGTTGTGGAACTAGCGCACGGCCCGAGACCCACACCTGTCAGCGCGCGGCGCTAACCCGGCGCAAGATCATGAGGAGGGTACGATCCAAGCAGAAACGTCCGAGTCTACTGGGGGAGCTGGAGCGTCGTGATCGCGAAACGCCGGACCTCTGGCTTGTTGCCGGGTCATTGCTTGTTCTTGGGGGATGACATGAGGCTGGGGGACGAATTGGCCCTGGGATCTGAGCCGATTTCCTGAAGTCAACGCGCGGCGCGTTCTGGTCACTTTTGGTCTTTCTCGACCCGCGAACACAATTCGGCGGAAGAACTCCAGGTACTGCCGTCCCACATTAGGCCAGAACATCGACCTGGCGTATTCGTAAGCCCTGCGCTGAGTATCAACCCGGAACTCGGTATCGCTCAGGAATCGTAATGTCGCTTCGGCCAGGGCAGCGGCATCGTTAAACGGAACGAGCAGGCCTCGACGGCCGGCCAGGACTTCCTTGGCGTACAGGTAGGGAGTGCTCACGATTGCCCGCCCTGCCGCCATGGCGTACGCCAGGGTACCACTGGCAATCTGGTCCTTTCCCGGATAGGGCGTGATGTACACGTCGCAGGCGTGCAAGTGCTCCATGAGCTCGGCCAGGCTGAGATACCGGTTCACGAAGCGAACATGAGCGCCGACGCCCAGCGACTCGGCCATTCCGGCCAGGCTCTTTCGGTAGACTTCTCCCTCATGGCGCTTGACCTCTGGGTGAGTGGCCCCGACGATCAGGTACAGAACCTCGGGATGGGCGGCCACGATCCGGGGCATGGCCTCGATCATGTATTCCAGTCCCTTACCGCGATTGATGAGCCCGAAAGTGCAAAGCACCCGTCGGCCGCCGAGCCCCAGCCGTGCTTTCTGAATCTCGCCACCTTCCCCGGAAACCTGGGGTACTCCGTGGGGAATCACCTGCACGTTGAGACCTGGCACGGCGTAGACGCTTGTCAAGAGTCTCGCGGCAACTTTCGTCATGACCACCATGCCCTGGCTATGGGCCGCCAGGTTCTGGATCACGTGCCTCGGCAGCGGGTCGGGCTGGGTCATGAGCGTGTGGAGTGTCGTGACGACGGGCTTGCGACAGGCACGTACGAAATCGAGCACGCGGTCGCCCCATTCGCCCGGGTAAAGGCCGAACTCGTGCTGCAAGCTCACCAGGTCACACGGGCCGTCATTCGCCATTTCCGCAGCCAGACGGTAGGCGTCCCGGCAGTTGTTGTCGATGACATGGACCACCCGCGCGTCGTCGTATTGAAGTGAGCCCGTCTTCTGGATCGCCGCTATCGAGGATGCCGGGGCCCGCGCTGCCACATCGACCGCATCGGCCGAGTCCCTGGTGAAGGTTGCCAATCCGCATTCTTCCGGGGGATAGGTCGAGACAAACAGGGGCCGCACAGTAGCCACTCGTCACCTCCAGAGATTGTTCCATGTTTCGAAAACTGATTCATGCACACTCGTTTGCGAGGCGATCCCCAGATCTCCAATTCATCGTGACACGGACCACTCAGCCCACGAAAGTTCGCCTTCGCGACCCGCCCACCAGGAAGGACAGCACCGCGAGAACGAGGGAGACGAAGAAGAGAATCTTCGCCCCTTCCCATGAGTAGCTTGCGACCCCAACGAAGCCGAAGAGGCCAGCGACGAGAGCGATCACGAGGAAAACAACAGCGAAGCGTAACATGGTCAGGTTCTCCTTCAACACAAGTTGACCTGGGTGAGGACTTTGCCTTCAGGGCTTCTGATCGCCGTGCGGCAATTCAGGTCCTCATCAGACCACCGGCGCTGCGGAGTCCTCCAGAGGACTGTCTGGTTGGCCGCCGGAGCGGATCTTTTCCCACACCTCCCAGCGATGGACAGGAACGGACGAATCGACCTCGAAGCCGAGTCGCACGCTGCCGCCCCTGAGTTCGAGTACCGTGACCTTGAGCAGGCGCTCGAAGCCGGCAGCCCCGCCGACCACAACGGATTCCAGTCGTTTTCTCGAGAGAACCAACATGCAAAAACCTCCGTGCTCATGACGGTTTGACAATCTCACTGCCATTCCAGGTGCTCGCGGATATGCCACTGGCGAGCAGGAACACCTGCACGACGGTGCCGGTCGTGAACACTTGCACGACGGTGCCGGTCGTCGTTTCGATCTCAGCCTTGGCTTCGCGCACCTCGACACCGGTGATTCGTTTGATCTCCTGCCGCAGCCAGTCGGCGGAGTCGTTGAACAACTGGCGGTGAAAGTCTTGCACTTGAGCGGCCCCTGCGGGGGTCCGGGCGAGGGCCCGCTCGGCTGGCGACAAGGCCCCATGCAGGGTGATGACCAGCGTCTCGTTACCCAGGACAACCGTCACCGCCTGGGGCGTGTGGCCTGTTCGCTGCTTCTCGAAAGCGGCTGCCGCCTCGGCAACCTGCTGTGCCATGGTCAGACTGGGCTTCTCCATCCGGTGCCTCCCTGGTGCCTGCGACCGCCGGGTGTCACCGCAAGCGAAAAAAAAAGCCGACGTGGCCGAACACCCAGAAGCGTTCGGCCACGTCGGCTTACTTGTTAACGAGCCCCCCGGACCAGCCGGGTTGCCCTTCACCTAGTCGTCCGACAACCTACATATACGATCTGACCGGAGCCCGAGTCAAATCGACATGGGCTCCATTCAACTCCTATTGTCCTGCGCGAGACGAAAAAGGCAAGTGAAATGTTTTTTGTTTTCTTGTATTATCAATGTGAGATGGGCCCAGCAAGGGCGCGCCGGGCCTGGTTGCACTGCGGAGCGGACCGAGTGCGTGTCCTCGCGTCGGATACATCGCACGCGTTGGAGGTCACCATGAAAACGCAGGGTGAGATCGAAGCCTCCATCTGCCAGGGCATGAGTCGCTTCGAAGTGGAATACATGGGCCGCGGACCCAAGGATATCCGCACACACTTGATCGACGATCTGGTCGTGGTCCGGCTTCAGGGCGTATTGACCGCCGCCGAACAGCACCTGGTCAAGTCGCTTACGGCCGAGAAGGGGAGAGACTTGCTCAAGCAAGTGCGGACCCATCTGCTCG
>JBEKTN010000578.1:0-3156 GCA_049516015.1 Isosphaeraceae bacterium
CGGCCGAGACAGCCGTGACGCCACCCCAACCGATGGCCGACGCTTCGGCGGCCGCCCATTGTCTACGAATACGCTCGTCCATCACAGGAGACAGAGCCAAGTACTTTTGCCGTATCCGTTCGGTCGTTGTTGCGTCCTGCATGCACCGACGATCATCAAAAACTCGAATTCCTACAAGACGAATTTGCTTAATTTATTTTTTCGCGGTTCCTTAGCCAGGTGGCCTCCGACAACATCGAGGCGGGCCGGCTGGCGGCCGAGGCCCTGGCCAAGGTCAATCCCAAGGCGCGAGTCGTCATCTTGCACCACTCGGTCAACAAGGCGTGCATCGACCGCGTCGACGGGTTCAAGAGGGCCATTTCCCAGCACCCCGAGATCACCATCCTCGATACCCAGGAAGGAAAAGGAACCACCGAGGGCGGACGGCCCGTGATGCGCGACCTGATGGGCCGTTTCCCGGATGTTGACGCCGCTTTTCCCATCAACGACCCCTGCGCGCTCGGCGCGATCTCGGCCATCGAGTCGGCGGGCAAGCCCGGCAAGGTCACGGTCGTCACCGTGGACGGCTCGCGCGAGGCCGTTGCCGTCATCAAGGCGGGCAAGCTGCATTCCAGCTCGGCACAGTTTCCCCGACAGATCGGACGGGCCGCGGCCGAGACGATCTACGAACACCTGGCAGGCAAACCGGTGCCCAACGACATCAAGATCCCCGTCAAGCTGATTACCAGGGAGAACGCCGACGAGTTCCTCCAGAGCCTGTAAGCCCATGCCCGACGACGGTCGCAGCGATCGACCTCTCCTGTCCCTCCGCATCGCCCGCGGCCTGGCATTGCGGTTCAACGAGGGCCGGCCCATCGCCGTGCCCGAGAGTCAGGAAGTTTTCCTGGCACTGGGTAACGCTCGGGTCCTGGGAATCGTGCCGGTGCTGGTGATGGTAGCCGCCTTCGTTGTGACTGCCGTGCTGCTTCACCGCACTCGGTTCGGCCAGCATCTGTACGCCATTGGAGGAAATCGCGAAGCGGCCCGTTACACGGGAATTCCGATCGCCCGCAACGTGATCGCGGTCTATGTCGCCTGCTCGCTGCTGGCCGGCATCGCAGGGATGATCCACGCTTCCCAGCTCTACTCGGCAGAACCTGGTTCGGGCCAGAACTTCGAGCTCATCGCCATCGCCGCGGTGGTCGTGGGAGGAACCAGCTTCGCCGGCGGCGTCGGGACCATGCCCGGGACGTTTCTGGGAGCGATCATCATTGGCATTCTCGACAAGGGGCTGAACCAGGCGGGTGTTCACTTTTCGCTCCAGTACATCGTCCGAGGGCTGGTCATCCTCTCCGCCGCCTACCTCGACGTCCAGCGCCGGAGCCAAAGACAATGACCTGGGCGGAATTCATGGATGATTCTGCAAGAGATCTATGTAGGCCTTTCGCACGAACTGTTCCCGCGAGATCTCCAGGCGGCTCATCAAATACTCGGCGATGGAAACTCCCTCCTCTTCCGTCTGATCGGGGCGAAGGACGACTTCCAACTCCACGAAATCGCCAAGGTTCTCGACCTGATCGAGATGGATACGGGTCTGGCCGACGCGGTAGAGCAACCGCTCTTTCCGGACGGTGCCCACGATCGGCAAGACTCGGGACAGGATCGTCATCAGGACTTCCGGGGCGGGGGGGGGGGGGCGATGAGATAATGGGAAACCTTGGGACCGCCGATATCCGGCCGATCATAGTGAATCAGCTCACCGCAGCCATCGCCGATGATCCGGAGTTTGAGCCGCCCCGTCTCCACGGCGAAGAAAACATCCTGTTGGTTCAAGACCTCCGCTTGCGTGTCACTCATTCCCTCGACGGTTGCGCGCAGTCGATGAGTGTCGGAGACATAAGCCTTGATCTCGATATTTCTAGCCGTTTGTGCTCCCCAATCCAGATCGATCGGCGGACGATCCGCTGTGCTCGTGGGCTCACCCTGGGCTCGCTGCCAGGGCCGATCTGGTGCTTCTCGCCAGGCGCACCATCCCGCGGGCAGATCGGCGAGCTCGAGAAGACTGGGATCGAACTGGACCATCTCGCCCAGAAGGATGATCGCACCGTCTTCCTCGAAGACGTGCTCACCATCGAGAAACTGCCAGCCGCCGTCCTCGGCGTCGTGAGTGACCAGGACGAGAGACGAATCGCCTCGAAGGATTCGCTCCAGGGTCACGACCACGGTGTCAGGCGAATCTGCAAACCGCCAGTCGGAAGTCATGAGCCTTTTTCTCCTTTTGACCCATGATCATCGGTCATTTTCCAATATCATGACGGAGAGCCCAGCTCGTCCGCCGTGAAGGTTCAGGATGGTAAGTAGTCACTTATCCACCGCAAGCGCGACATTCGTACAGATCAATCAGGTTCCGCTTCCCAGAATCCGGTTTGCCGTTATGCTATGCCGCAGAAGGATATTCCCGCCATTCATTCACTCACGGAGGAGTTCGCTGATGAAAAGGACATTCGGCCTGGCGGCGGTCATGGCGACCCTGTTCCTGGTCTCGGGATGTAGCGGACTGCATGGCAAGGACCGACCCACGCGTGATCCGGTTCGATTGCCCAGCGCTCCTGCTCTGGAAGGAAGCGCCACCAACCCGGCCATCCCCGGCATGACCGGCTCGACTCCGGTCATTCCGCCGGCGCGGTCGGTTGGGTCGAATTGATCTCTTGACGCTTCGCCATCCACCGAGCGAATCAAGCTGGTTCTCGGCTCCCGGTGAAGGGATGGTCAGGAATCAGCCTCTCGAGGCTCGATGGCTCGGATTCGAAGCCGGGCCACGAGCCCCGGCATCGCGGCGGGTTTTTCCAGGTGGAGTAGAATCGACAGCCGCTTGGAACCGCCGTAGCGGACGTTGGCCACGCTCTGCGCTGGGATTCCCACGCTCATCGGCGCTCCAATCAAAGCGGCGACCGCGCCGCCCGCGGCGTCTCCCGCGAGACCACGCCAGCCGTAGGGGCTTCGGTTTGAATGCAGGTAGGCCTCGTCCAGGTAATCCTCCGAACAGCTCAAATTATGGGCTCTTCTCCCAACTGAGTGGGTGGAAAATTGCCTGTGATGGCCTCGAAACCCCTTGATTTCCAGGGTTTTCTCCTTCTCCTCGAGGTGAGAAATCCGGCATGATACGCGGATGCGAAA
>JBEKTN010000579.1:0-3141 GCA_049516015.1 Isosphaeraceae bacterium
AGCCAAGTACTTTTGCCGTATCCGTTCGATCGTTGTTGCGTCCTGCATGCACCGACGATCATCACAAACTCGAATTCCTACAAGACGAATTTGCTTAATTTATTTTTTCGCGGTTCCTTACCACGGGCCAAGAGGACCCGACACACCTGTGAAGATCCCGCCGCTGAAGATCTTGCCGCACGACGTGGTCGGGTGGTTTCCTGGGTCCTTCGAGCGGTGTATTCGCCGAACACTGAGTTCGGTCCATCCGGTCTCGGAATCGTTCGTACGATCAGCGGCCCGCGCCTCAACCCGAGGTTCGGGGCGTTTCCACCACACGATTTCCGCTGTAGCATCGGAAGTGCCGATCGCATCCCATCGGCGATTCCCCTGGCATTCGCACGCTGTAAGAGCGAGCATGCGTCACTCGGCCTCAACCTCTTCCGGGCGGGCGAACATGGGATAGGGGAGCGGCCGGATGACCTCGAAAAGAAAGAAGATCCTGGTGACCGCGATCGTGTTGCTGATACTCCCCGTCGTCGCAATCGGGGCCGTTGCCCTCGGGGCGTGGGTCGCCGTCCGTCGCAGCCTTCCGAAGATCGAAGGAGAGATCGTTCTCCGAGGCCTTGATGCCCAGGTCCGCATCGAACGCGACGGACAAGGGGTGCCGACCATCCGCGCCGGCGACCGCGAGGACCTGGCCTTCGGGCTGGGATTCGTCCACGGGCAAGATCGTTTCTTCCAGATGGACGGCCTCCGCAGGTATGCGGCGGGGGAACTCGCCGAGATCTTCGGGGCGGGGCCGGATGGGACGGTCGTCGCGATGGACCGGCGTGTCCGCGTAATGCGGTTCCGGGCGGTGGCCCAGGAGGTGGTGGCGAATCTCAGAGCGGCGGAGCGGCGTCAACTCGATGCCTACGTCGAGGGTGTGCGAACGGGGCTCGGATCGCTCGGGGCCAGGCCGTTCGAATATCTGCTGCTCGGGGTGAGTCCGAGGCCTTGGGTCGCCGAGGATAGCGTGCTGGTGGTCTTGTCCTTGTTCATCGACTTGCAGGCTGACAACATCGCCAAGGAGTCGGCGCGCGGGATCCTGCACGACGTCCTGCCGGCGCCACTGGCTGAGTTCCTCTCGCCCAGGGGGACGGAGGAGTGGGACGCACCGTTGTTCGGCGGGCCGATCGCATTGTCGCCGATACCCGGCCCGGAGGTCTTCGACGTCCGGCGAGAACCCGAATTGGCGCCCGACACCACGCCGTGGGAGCAGCTGGAAGACTTCGTGGCGGGGAGCAACAACTGGGCTCTTGCGGCCTCCAGAACTGCCGATGGCAGGGCCTGGGTCGCCAACGACATGCACTTGCACCTACGGGTGCCCGGCGTATGGTACCGGGTCCGTCTGGATCGTCCTGCCGAGGACGGGTCCGGGCGGCGCCAGAGTGTCATAGGCGTCACGGCGCCCGGAGGGCCGGGCATCGTCGTGGGGAGCAATAGCCGGATCGCCTGGGGGTTCACCAACACACAGGGCGATTGGTCAGACCTGGTCGAGCTGGAGATCCCTCCCGACAACCCCGATTGCTACATGAGTCCCGACGGCCTCAGGCCGATCGATCGTCATCGCGAAGTCATCAGGGTTAAGGGCGAGCCGGACGTTCAACTGACTGTCGAGGCAACGATCTGGGGCCCGGTGCTGGGCAAAGATCATCGCGGGCGGAAGCGCGCGTTACGCTGGGTGGCATGTGACCCGAATGGGGTAGACCTCGGGCTGCTGGACCTGTCCTCGTCGCGGTCGCTGGAGGAGGGGTTGGACCGGGCTAACCGCTGCGGCGCCCCCCACCAGAACATCGTGATCGCCGATGACGGGGGCCGGATCGGCTGGACGATCCTCGGCAGGATGCCTCGCCGCCGGCCGGGCTTTGACGGCCGGCTGCCGGCGAGCTGGGCAGACGGCTCAAAGGGCTGGGACGGCTACCGTGCTCCGTCCGAGTCCCCGCGCCTGGTCGACCCACCGTCGGGCCAGCTATGGACGGCGAACGCCCGAGTCGGCGACGCCCAAGTCTTGGACAAGATCGGCGACGGCGGATACGACCGAGGTGCACGGGCGAAGCAGATCCGCGACCGGTTGACCGACATGGTCAATGCGACCCCCGAGGATCTGCTCTCGCTGCAGCTCGACGACCGCGCGCTTTTCCTAGACCGTTGGCGGTCACTGCTCCTCGACTCACTAACCCCCGAGGCCGTTGCTCGAGACGCCCGCCGCCGGGCCTTGCGCGATCACGTCGCGGGCTGGGGTGGGAGGGCTTCGATCGACTCGGTCGGATACCGACTGGTCTGGGAATTCCGCTTGAGGGCTGTGCAGGCGGTCCTCTCGCCGGTCACGGCTCGCTGCCGGGCAGCCGACCCCGAATTTCGGCTTCACGACCTGCATACGCTGGAGGGGCCCGCGTGGGCGCTGTTAACTCGTCGGCCCGCACACCTCCTCGACCGGAGGTATAGCTCGTGGCAGTCCCTGCTCATCGCTGTAGTTGACGCGATGCTTGCTCGGGAGTCGGATGATGGCACGACGTTGGCCGGGAGAACATGGGGCCGGACCAACACGGCGCGGATCCGGCACCCGCTCAGCGAGGGCGTCCCCTGGCTAAGACGCTGGCTGGACATGCCGGCCGACCCGCTGCCCGGCGGACACTCCGACATGCCCCGCATTCAGGGGCCCGATTTCGGGGCTTCCGAGCGGCTGGTCGTCTCGCCAGGCCGTGAGGAGCACAGCTTCTTCCACATGCCCTGCGGCCAGTCGGGCCACCCGCTCTCACCCTACTATCGCAAAGGGCACGCCGACTGGGTAAGTGGCCGCACCTCCCCGCTCCTTCCTGGGCCTCCCGTCAGCACGCTCGTCTTGAAACCGGGCAATTGAGCGGCACATCGAATGGTCCCCACGCCAGAGATTCGCCCAGCTAGTCCTTAACCAAGCGTGATATAGAGGTCAACTTGGTCGAAATCCTGGAAAAAGCTGGAAAACCCCCGGAGATTTTGGAATAATGGAGGTAGTAAGACATCTTCACCATTCCAACCTACGGAGGCTTTCGAGTGAGTCATTCTATCTCCCAGAATACCCGAAAACGCAACAGTAGGAAGACGCGAGAACGCAACCGCAGAATCCTCAACGAACGC
>JBEKTN010000580.1:0-3136 GCA_049516015.1 Isosphaeraceae bacterium
AGGATGCCACGAGAGGGGCGAAGCGAGAAAACGCAGGGAACCGCAGAAGTTCAGCCCGCGGCGCGCCTAGCGGCGTCCTAGGCACTGGTGCCGCCCCGCCGGCTTACGTCTGAATTGCAGCTTCGCCCCTCCCCTTCCTGGTTGACCATGGCCGGTTTGTAGGTCATAAAGGGGGTTACAACCTAGAATCAAGCCTGAATCCGTCTCAGGCAGCTTCGATTGTGGCCGGTCGCTATTCCCAAGAAAGACATCCATGGCCAGGCGACGATTCGCCGCCGATGAGCTGTCCTTGCTAGACCAGATTCACGCTGATCCGACAAACGACACGCTTCGGCTGGCCTATGCCGACTGGCTCGCGCAGCGGAACGATCCCTTCGGCGAGTTCATCCGGCTCACGCTAACGCGGAGAGGTCTGCAAGATGGGCTGGCCAATCGCACTTGGCTGGGGTACCGGATAAGCCTTTGGTTGTGTCCCCGTTTTTCACAGCCCATTCCTGACTTAAGCGACGTGCCTCCCGAGGTTCAGAAGATCCGCATCGCCTGGAGTAAGCATGAGCGCAGGCATTGGCGGCATTTTGTCCGGCCCCTTCCGGACATCTTGGCCTTCAAGCGGCAGTATGATCTCGGTGGATTCCCATGCGTGGACTTGCACGAGGCGACGCTCAACTCAGCGGATCGAGCCTGGAAGCTGATCGAGCGTTACGTCGTCGCTCTTGGCCTCGACGTCAACGTTACCGTGCATGCGCTTCGCGTCACGGCACTGACGACGGCCAGGGAGCGGGGATCGGACAGCCGGAAGAGGGCTCAATACGGGGGAATACTTGGAGAACGTCTTGCGGCCGGCTATTCGCCGCGAGTGGGCCAAATTCAACAAGCGTACCCTAGAGGAAGGAGGCGAGGAATGACCAGTCTCATTCTCAGTTTGGCCATCATCGGCCAGTATCCCGATACTCGGGACATGATGCGTCAGCTACAGACGGACATCAACGCCAATTCCATAGCCGGAGCGCAGCCGGCAAGGTCCCGATCCCAACATGTATTCTCATATGAGTAGCCGTTTGTCGGCGATACCGTGATCATCATCGGTACCGATCCATGGATATATCCGGTGGTCAATGTCGCGGAGATTCGCGTGTCGTGCGGACAGTTAGCGAAAGTCGTCGGGAGATTCTCGGCACCTGGCCGCGGTACTTCGGTGATACTCCAGCTCCCCAACAACAAGACCTTGATGGTCCCCACCTTTTGGGCGATCAGGGCTACGAACCTGACGTTGGCGAAGACGGTTTTTGGCGAACTCGCGGCGTCGGCTGCAGAAGTGGCGAAAAGAGCGGTGCCTCGCAAGCTCATGGAGAAGCTCATCGCGAAGAACCGACTCGCCATAGCGAAGAAGCACAAGCTGGATGACCTGGCAATCAGTCTGATCGAGCTGACTGGGCGAGCCAACAACTGGTAACCTTCTGCCCCGAGCGCCTACAAATGTTTACGCCGTCCGAGAACGCAGAGTTTGCTTATGAGCCCAACGTGTTCTGGCCGGAAGACCTGTTACACCTCGACGAGGAAGATGATGCCTAGGGGTAAATCGTTGCGACTCACGGCGAATCGATTCGGACGCATCACCAGCTCAGGGACGCATTGCTTCGCTTCCCGGACACCAAGGAAGGGAATACCCCGGCGGCCCACTTCCTGTGGAACTATCGTCTCTGGACCCGAGCCCACCAGTTGCGGGGATTGCTTGATTACTTCGAGCAGCGTGGGGTGACGACCCAGGAAGCACTGAAGGCGTGGGCTCGGGAGAGCGACTTCGACCGGGACTTTCGAGGTAGAGTTCCCGGCTTGGCATTCGCGGTCTATAAGTGGCTCGTCATGAGACAAGGGGTCGAGTCCGTCAAGCCTGATGTCCATGTTCGAAGGTTAAGGGTTGCAATGACCACAAGGGTCTGGCTCTGCACCGAAACGTATCCGTGTCCAATTCTCAATCTCTCGCCGCGTTGACTCACAAACCTTAAGATAGTCTATTGTCGGGTTGGCTTGGTCTCCCTTCCGAAGGTGCCTACACCTCACTATGTGGAGTTTCAAGTACCCAGGAGTGGGCGAGCTGTAGCAATTGAGGACAAAGCCATAAGGATTCTCCTCCAGCCAACGCAAATACCCTGCATCATCATTTCTGAATTCTGGCATCTCACACCTCGTGAAAACAGAGGAGATTCCAATCGAAAGATTGCTGTCTCGCTTCGCCAGCGAAGTGACCACATCTTGATTGTACCAAGGGTCGATGGCACCCGCTTGAGCGAGGGATTGGGCGCTACCTCACCAGACCGTGCAACCGAGCGATTTCTCGCAATGGCTTCCGCAGAAAGCGGTCGAATTCTGCCAGGTCGTGATCGGACAACCCCAAGGCCGATTGTGCAAGATCGATGGTGATGACATTCCCGAATTGGTCGGTAAATGACCGGCTATCCTGAATCGGCTCCATGGCCGGTGTCGTAATGTCCCCGAAGTTTCCGGTGGTTGGTGACACCGTCGTTGCTCGGATGATGCGCATGAACAAAGGGAATGGGCTCAGAGCACCGATGACTTCCAGTTGTTCGCCGAGTTCCATCGCAGACTGCCGAAACGGCACGGGGTCAGATAGCCTGTGGATCTCAGCGAGGATCAGCATGTAGAAAAGTCGTCTGCGCAAGGTTTTTTCCGTCGTTCCGTAAGTCTCCAAATCCCTGAGCCATGCGCAGACAAGACTCGTCTCCTCCGCCTCACTGCCCCGACAGGCGGACTCGCGGCCGAATTTGTACGCCATGTACGCCAACAATTTCGCTTGGATGTAGGGGTTCACTGCTCGCCTCCTGCCGATTACCCCAGTTCGCCGAATGACCATGGTCAGCGGACCGGCCCGCCAAGCGTCAAGAATGATCATACCCGAGCCCAACGTGCACGGAAGGGGTCTCATCGGGGGTCAGACTTTGTTTTTGGTTTGTAAGCGTCCGGTGAACTGCACCCCCTAGCCCCGCGCGCCCCAGACCCCTGGGCTGGGCTGATGAAAACAGCCGTTTTTTGGAGTGCTTCTGGGTTGACATCGGGACGTGCATCTGTTGCGCTTGTCTCCGTTGAGGCATGGTTGCCCCCTTACGGAGAGTTCGCA
>JBEKTN010000581.1:0-3108 GCA_049516015.1 Isosphaeraceae bacterium
TTGTTTTGGAATAATGAGAACGTATTCTCTTCTACATTATTCCAAAAACCTGCGGGGTTTTCAAGCTTTTCTTGAGAAATCTTGCCCTCCGGGTTATATATCACGCTTGATTCAGGACTAGTCTCTCTTTCGAGTCCAACATGGAACCGACCCGGCGAGAGAGTGATCTGCCCGCGTCCGGTATCTCCATCCAGAAAGTTCATGTACGATGAGACTCGCAGAGACTTCACCCAGACGCCTCCCGAGGTATTACGGGTTGGGATTGATTTATATCATCGCTTATGTTCTTACCATCTTATGGATACACAATAAACTACATTTTCTGGTAAACCTGAACGACTTCTGGGGCAACCTGTGGCTGGCAAGAGTGTGGGACTGGGGCCGCCCCGCGTCCTACTTCAACGGGTTCCACCCGGTAGGTTACACGCTGTTCCTCCGTGATGTGGTCGGGGTCGATTTCGATTCGCCCGCCCCGTCACTAAGGCTGGCATCCATCGCCAATGCCTTGTTTGCGGGGGTCGGGCTGCTCGCTGGGCTGCACCTGGCACGGTGGCGGCTCGGTGGCGGCGTGTGGGGTCTTGCTGCGGTAGTCGCGGTCTCCCTGGGCTCCTACTTCGATCTCGCGCTGCTTCAGACCTCGGACATCGGTGCCATGGCTTTCGCGACGCTCGGCGTCGCCCTGATATATGAGTCGGTCTCGTGCCGATCGGGCGTCGGCGCGGCAGCAGGGGCGGGCATGGCGATCGGGCTCGCGGCGCTCTGGCGGTATTACGGACTCGCGCTGGCGCTCGGGGTCGCCGTGGGCCTGCTCTACGTCGCGGCCGGTGACCGGAGAGGGTGGCTCCGCACCGGGACGTTCGTCGCCGGCTTCTTAGCGGTCTACTCGGCGCAAGTTGCGGCTAACCAGCTGAGCGGCCATGGCCCGTTCGAGACCGACACAGCGTTCAATGTCCAGGTGTACCACTTCGGGATAGACTGGTACCATGTCCCCGAACCCGGGACCCTCAGCCTGTCGGGTGTCGTTGGGCAGGGAACGCGGAAGTTCCTCATGTCGTACCTGTCGCGGTTCTGCGAGTACGGCCTGCTGCCGCTCGCTCTGCTGACGGTTAACCTCTCCCTGGCGCGGCGAGACCTCCAATACATCGCCGTTATGAACCTCGCCACGACCGTCACGGCGGCGATTCACGCATTGGGCGGCAACGCGAGGGGGCTTGTGGTCCTCCTGCCGACGCTAGGGATCGAGGCCATCGTCCTGGTCCGCTGGTTGCTAGCGAGGGCCCGGTACCAGATGAGAGCTGAACCGGCGGCCGGGCGGCTGATCGCCTTGATGATCGGCTTGGCGCTCCTGATTGTCATGGTCGCGTCTGTCGGGGCGCGGGTCTCCGACTTCAAGGCGCGGTACCGGACCTCCCGGAACCTCGAGCACATCGAGGATGCGCTGAAGGCCGACAGAGTGGAGAACAGGCGTGAGGTCTTCACCTCCGACCTGGATTTCTACCTCCCGCACCTCGGACTGCCGCTCCACAACGGCAACTGGGAGCGCTACGATGCGTACGGCTACAACTCCGCACACCCGCAGCTTGACGCCGGGTCCCTCGCCTCGTTCCTCCGCGACTGCCGGCGGTTGAAGGTCACGCACCTGGTCCTGAACCGGAACGCCAGCCGATTGGGCGAGGCCACCGGCCGGATCTACCGCCGAGATGACCCTGAGGCCGTCCGGTCCTTCGCCCTGATCGGCACCTGGGACGACACGAAAGTCTTCCGTGTTCTGAACGACACCTCAGCGGGTAACACGCCGCGGTAAGTCGGACAAAAGGTGTGCAAGGAGACACCCGTGTTTCAGGCGGCCAGAAAGCGGGTGGCCGTTCGGAGCGTGGAGTGTGCTGCTCCCGGAGTTGTCGTCCTCAACCGCAACTGGAATACGGGCTAGTGGGGCTGATTCCCCGTACCGGGTCACGTCGTATCGCGCGCTGGTGGCCGTCGAGTTGCCAGCCGTCGGCCACGCAATCCGGTTTTTTGGTACGACCCCTGGGGTTTAGCGGTGGAACTGGGCGTGAGTCTGAGCACGCTGGCCGCGTGCCTGTCCGCCATCCTTTTCGCCCGTTGGCGCGCCCGCCCGTCGGGTGTCACCTCGCCGGGTTAGACAACAACCCAGGTTATGTGTCCGGCCCCTTCTTGGATTGGTTCATCGGAACCCCGGGGATCTCACGGTCGTGCGGTTGGCCGGTCGGCCTGCGCATCGGAGGCAAACCCTGCCTTGTGTCAAGATGGCGTCCCCGAGTCGCAAATCACGGCACGAAGCACGAAGGTCGTGAGACCGACAGGAAAATCGGCCCGATGTGGCGTCGTGGTCGCATGGCGCCGAGGGCATCCGTTCTCCAATCTTCCCGTCCCGTGAAAGCCGCAGCGATGCCGCTACGGCCCGCCTTCTTGCTTGTCAGCCTGGGTCTCATCTCTCACAGAGCGACTGGCGGGCCGATTCAAGCCCAATGCGGTTGGGCTGGCGGCTCATCGTGGTCGCCGCCGGCCCATCCAGGTCGTTGCAGTCGTATCGGCAGGGGAAAGCGCGAAGCCTCCCGGCGCGACCATCTGGTTGTCGCTGCTGAGAAAACTCACGGTGCCCAGCTCACTGTCCGTCGGGGTGACGGTTGCAGGTGCGCCTAGAGCCTGCGCCGCGACGTTCGCCTTGATGGAGGAAACGGCAGCCGTGGTCGACCCGGCCGTCGGCGGGTCGAAGAAGAGGCCGCTGATGACGGCGTTGCATCCGGCCAGGTTCGTGAGCTTGATCACCACGTCCCCGCTGATGTTCCACTGCAGGTACTCCCCGCCGGAGAACGAAGAAATCGTCTCGGTGTCAAGGACTGCACCAGTGCTCGCGTTGGTGATCTGGATCTGCTCGCTCCGTCCGTTCCTGTCCCAGTCGAGCGCGTAGAGTGTGACGTCGTGCGCCTGCCCGTCGGTCAGATCGACGTTGATCGAGAAGCTGGTGCCCGAGTACCAGCAAGCCGCGATGCGGCCGGAGCCGCCAACGTCCTGAAGGGCACGGGAGTCGGTGGTGCTGGCGACCCAGGTGCAATTCGCCTGGCCGGAAGGGGTGACGGTGGCGTA
>JBEKTN010000582.1:0-3063 GCA_049516015.1 Isosphaeraceae bacterium
GAGCAAGACGCGCCGCCTGTTGCATGAATCCATGCCCGACCCAGCCGAGCCCGCCCCCCCCGAACCTGACCGCACCTAACCCCCGCTTTCCGCCGACCGCCGGCTTACGTCTGAACTGCAGTCCGACGACGCTGGTTTGTTGCGGATCGCCGGCGTTTCGCTTAATCTGAGCCTGTATAGATTTGAACCGACGAGCGAACCAGGCTCGTCACTCCCAGCCATTGACTCTCGGTCTCTGGCGACTGAGTCCGAATACGGACATTGATCCGATCCCAGGCATGCAGCGAACCTCTCATTCCATGTCAAAAACCGAACGCGAACGCAATCTCGCCGTCTTCATCGACCTGGAAAACCTGGCCATGGGTTTCCAGGGCCAGAGGAAGATCCGCTTTGAAGTCCAGAAGGTGCTCGAGCGCCTCGTTGAGAAAGGAAAGCTGATCGTCAAGAAGGCCTACGCCGACTGGAGCCGCTTTCCGAGCTACACCGCGCCCTTTCACGAGTCGGCCATCGAGTTGATCGAGATTCCCAAGCGGTCCCAGACGGGGAAGAATTCGGCGGACATCCGCTTGGTGGTCGACGCGATGGATCTCGCCTGGAGCAAGCTCCACGTCGATACCTTCGTGATCGTCTCAGGCGACTCCGACTTCTCGCCGCTGGTGTCGAAGCTGAAGGAGAACGGCAAGCATGTGATCGGGCTGGGCATGAAAGGCTCGACCTCCGACCTGCTGCGCGACAACTGCGATGAGTTCATCTACTACGAGGACCTGGAGCGGCAGGAGCAGAACGAACAGCAACTGGCCTCCAACCTCAACTCCTACCTGCCGCCCTCCTTGAACGAGAAGCAGCGCGAGGTCTTCAGCCTGCTGGTCGAAGCCTGCAACGCGCTGCGGCGCGAGAACCACGAGGTCCTCTACGCCTCGATGATCAAGGACACGATGAAGCGCAAGAAGCCTTCGTTCGATGAGAGCTACTACGGTTATCGCAGCTTCACTCACCTCATGGAGGACGCCGACGACCTGGCACTCGTGGACATCGAGCGGAACCCCAAGAGCGGGACCTACGTGGTGACCAGAATCTGCGGCGAGGGAGAAGATCGGGCTCCGGGCACGCCAACCGTGCCGAGCCGGGGTCCAGGATCAACACTTCCCAATGCCAGGCGGGACAAGGGAGGAACAGGCCGCCACCGTTGATCCGGGCGTGCTGGTAAATGACTGCGCCACCAATGCACGGCCCAAGAGACCGGCGCCGCTCTCTTTCAACCTTCCGCGCCGGGATCGTATAATCAATTGCATGTGAGCAAGGCGGACTCTCGGCTTCATCTAGCTTCGTCCGCCGTCTCGAGCTCATCCGGGAGCAATGGCGATGGTTGCATATCGAAAATCAAGCCGCACCGGTCTGGCCTTCCTCGTGGTCGTCCTCGGGGCTGTCGGGGCAAGCTCGCAGGAGTCTGCCCCCACCGAATCTCGACCTGAAGAGGTGCTCAAGAAGAACGAACTCAAGAGGTCACGCTCGATCTGGGTCCACGAGGGAGAGACGGCCGCCCTGAGGGATCTGAGAGATACTAAAGAGCTCTACCTGCAGTTCAGAACCGCTCTTGCGCAGCAACAACAGTTCGAGCAGGGCTCGAACAATCCCAAGGCGATCGTCGAACAGCTCCGCGCGGGGATCGCTGAACTGAACCAGGAAAGGGCCGTGCTCGGCCAGCAGATCGACAACCTGGGACCGTCCGTCGGCAACGCGGTCGTAGATCGCCACCGCAACGACCTCATCCAGGAACAGAACCGACGGGCGAGAGAGATCGACCGGCTGAACAACCAGATCCAGGAGATCGATCAGCAGAAGGATCAGAACAAGGAAGCAAGTCAACAAGCAAACGTCGAGATCAACTCGCTGCACGAGAAGCTCACGAAGTCGATCGAGGAACTCCGCAAGTCGGTCGACAAGGTCACGGCGAAATACACGCAACTGGAGAAGAACGCGGAGGTCGCCAGGGCACTGGCCGCACTGGCCGAAGCCTCCAAGACCAAGCAGAAGCAGAAGCTCGGTCCGTCGAAGGAATTGCTCGACGCCGTCAAGCAGCTCAAGGCCTTCGAGCGGTTGGTGACGCGTGAGAGCGTGGAGCCGGATCGAGAGAACGGGGTTTACCACGTCCAGGCGTGGCTCAACGAAAAGGGACCATTCCGGATGGTCTTCGACACGGGGGCCGGTATCACCACGATCCCGGCCCAGATCGCCACCCAGATCGGCCTGGAGCCACGCCCCGATGATCCCACGATCCAGCTCGAAGTCGCCGATGGAAACAAGGTCGCGGCCAAGAAGGTGACCATTCCCAAGGTCAAGGTGGGCAAGGTCACCGTCACGAACGTGGAATGCGCGGTCATGCCGGCGGATCGAGGCGATGTCTCTCTCCTGCTGGGCCAGACGTTCATCGAGCACGTCAAGTACACCATGAGATCCGGCAAGCTGATCATCGAGCGGCTGGACACAGCCGAGCCTGCTGGCGACGCTCAGGCCGCGGCCGGAACAGAGACCAACAAAGCTACGGGGGCGGCTATCAAGGGAGGCAGGCGTACCACTCGCCCGCCCAGAGCAGCGGTCAAGAGCAAGCGATCCACACAGAACCGCCCATCCGCCAGTGGCGGCGACGCACAGGCACCGCCGGACGGTGGCGCCGACCCTAACTGACCGAAGCGCGGCAGTTTGGCGATCCGGCCCGTGTTCAGGCGAGATCACTTAGGCCACACACCAACGACTGGGACAAATGGAACAAATAGGGATCAAGGGCGTCTTGGCGTGGAATTTCCCGCGAGCTTCCGCCGGCTCCTATGATTACCAGATTAGTTGGCATTTCCACCGCTCCTTTCGTTCGGTGCCCAACCCCAAAGGGGCATTCCTATTAGTCGTCGCAGGATAGGTAATTTAGGCAGCTATCCGTGATCAGTCGCCCGGTGTGGCCGAAGGACGGGGGTTGCCGTCCTCGCGGTCCAAGGCTGTATTCCAGGCACACCATCAAATTGCCTCGGTTATCACGTGATAGCACTACCCTTGGGCCGACGCTCGGGC
>JBEKTN010000583.1:0-5171 GCA_049516015.1 Isosphaeraceae bacterium
CTGCTCGTTGAAAAGATCTCTGTTCCTGACCTGGCACGGCACCGCCACTCGACGCCGGCGTGGACGTCTTCAAGGTAAAGGAGTTGCTGAGCCATCAAGCTACGGATTGACCTTCACATGCCAGCCGGCATCGCGTCGCCATTCGGAAGCCTACTCTCTTCTTTAAAGCTCATCTCGGTTCAGATAGAAAACAATGGCCCTTCTTCTTCAGCAAAATAGCTGAGAGGAAGGGCCGTCACGACCGGACATGACCGCCTCTCATGAGCGGTCACACTGCCTTTAGTCTGAGCTTGGCTTAATACCGAGTCAAGTGGCTACCTCCAAAGGCTGGACCCTGTCCGTGACTGCTCTCTACCCAACTTTGGTCTTCTCTTAATCAGTGAGCAGTGCAAGCTGCAAATCGGCGAAAGCAACGACTGCTCTTTCCGGCTCCCATTACGCACACGGGCTTCCCACCCATGAATCGGCCCGCAATGACCATCCCTCTAGGGCACTTGAGTGCCGAAACTCATAGCGCATGAGTCAAGTCCCACGCGGGGACCTTTCTTTTCTCGATCCATCGGTCGATCACTTGATCGATTTGACATTTGGGGCCACCCACAATTTCCTCTGGCCACTGGACAAACGACTCCGTATTCGGTACGTTTGACCATCATGACGCTGGCTTGGTCGACGTCCGACCGGGCCAAGGCATCGCAAGCCCATCGGGAGCATACGAGCATGGCACGGCGGAATCGCGCGGAGGTTGTGGTCGCGGATGAGGTCGGGGTTTATCACTGTGTTCAGCGGGTGGTGCGCAGGGCCTGGATTCGGGACCGCCTGGAGTCGCTGGCCGGGCTCTTCGGCGTGGAGATCGCGGCGTTCGCGGTGATGTCGAACCATGTCCACGTGATTCTCCGCAACCGTCCCGATGTGGTCGCCCTCTGGTCCGATCAGGAGGTCGCAAGGCGGTGGCTGGCTCTCTTCCCGGGCCGCGTGGGGAACAAGCCGGATCCCACGTTCGCCTTGGCTGCCTTGCCTGGGCCAACGGCCGAACCGGCCCGATCCATATCGCCTGGCACTCCAGCCATGCCACCGGGCCGGGAACCGGCAGACCCGCTGGAGCAGGCGGTCGGGATGCTGAGTGCGGACCCGGCGCTGATGGCGACGATCCGCGGGCGGCTCTCCAGCCTCTCGTGGTTCATGCGTGCCTTGGCCGAGCCGATCGCCCGCCGGGCCAACCGCGAGGACCACTGCACCGGGCGGTTCTTCGAGGGCCGGTTCAAGTCGCAGCGGCTGCTCGACGAGGCAGCGCTCTTGGCGTGCAGCGTCTACGTCGACCTCAACCCGATCCGTGCCCGGCTCGCCGACCGACCGGAGACCAGCGAGCTGACCTCCGCCCACGAGCGGATCATGGCCCTCTTTCAGGACATCCGAACCAAGCCCGATACCGCCGCGGTTGCCGCCAATCCCGTGGCGGAGGCACCGGCGAACGCCGCGGCGAACGCTCCGTTGGAGGAGGGTGCGCCGGTGCTTGGCGAAGAATCCCCAGCGGCTCTGACGGCGCCAGGAGCCGTTGAAAACGCGGGGCAAGAGACGGCCCACGTGCCGTTCCGCCGCGACGGCTGGCTCAGTCCGATCGAGCTGGATGAGCGTGCCGAACCGCTGACGACAGCGATGGCAACACCGCAAACTGCCACCGCGGCCACGAAGCGAGTTGGTTCGGGGCATGCTCGTCGAGCCAGCGACCGCGGGCTCCTGCCGATGACGCTGGAGAGCTATCTGACGCTGCTGGACTGGACGGGTCGTCAGTTGCGCGGCGGGACCCGTGGAGTGATCCCGCTGGCGTTGGCGTCGATTCTCGATCGGCTTCAGGTCTCTGCCGAGTCGTGGCTGGAGACGATCGCCCGTTTCGGCCGCCAGTTCCACCGAGCGGTGGGCCTGTCCGACCACCTGAAAGTCGAGGCTCGGCGTCTGGGCGTGAACAGGCTGCACGGACTGCGCTGGAGCCAAGTGGCATTCGCGCACTCGCCCTGTCCTTGACTGCCTCCGAGCCCTCCCTCTCCTGATTGTGGCAATTCTCCCGGGACGCGGTTTGACAGGGGTCACGTCAGGATCCTGACGCGCGCATTTTCGACGGAACAATCAGAGCATCTCCCAGCCTGGCGGAAAGAGCCCCGCGGCCTGGCGCAGCTACGCGCCTTCATCTCTTGGGCTCTTGGGCTCGTCTCGTCAGCGAGGTGTCAATACCTCGACAAGCGATGCGCGTCCATCATCGGCCCAAGAGCGCCGATTGCTTGGCTGAATGGGTATAATCATGCTGTTGTTTTTCGCCGCTCTGCTCCAGAGCGAATCGAACGCCAGGCGAGATCTCATGGCACTGGAACGCGCCCTTGGCCTGAGCGGAGAAAATTCTAAATCGGTCTGACCCCAAAGAGGAGACCTGACCCCAAAGAGGAGACCCCAAAGAGGAATGACCCCAAAGAGGAATTCTAAATCGGTCTGACCCCAAAGAGCCCAAAGAGGGAAAATCGGTCTGACCCCAAAGAGGAAAATTCTAAATCGGTCTGACCCCAAAGAGCCAGTCGATGGGCTTGCCGGGGACGCCCTTGGCCTTGGATCTTCTTCTTGCGTAGAATCAATCTACGAGGATCGCGTTATTCTCACACTCACACCGAGCTCGAATGAATTCGGAGGTGAAGGATGGCATGGGATCAAGTGATGGACCAACTTCCTGACCTATTCGCGGGGATGTATCCGACACAGGGAGCCGTCATCGCGATCCTTATGCGAGCGAACATTCCCGCGACGACCATCAATTTCAACGCGGCGCCGCGCAATATCTGGACGAGCATTCTGCGGGAGGCCGCGTTCCGCAATAGCCTCCCGACGCTCATAAACCAAGCAGTCGTGGATTACCCAGGAGTCGATTTCTCAGCCCTATCTCGGCGAGCCGAAGAACCCACGCTCCGCGGCCCCAAAATCGAACCAAATGATTGGAGAGGGCCGGCCGTCGAAGGCAGTATCTTTGAGAAGCTGATCGGCTCGCAGCCCGCTTTCATGTCGATCAACTTCCTAGAGACTGGCTTGGCACGGGCACGCTCCGTCGCCCGGGTGGTTTGTCCCGACGGAATCGGCTCGGGCTTTCTGATCCGCGACAACCTCCTTATCACCAACAGCCATGTGATCCGCTCCAAGGAGGATGCTCAGCAGGCCAAGATACAGTTCAATTATCAAGAGACCTCGGAAGGGCTCACGGCCAAAGTCGGGGAGTTCACCACCGCTCCTGAGGACGGTTTCGCCACCTCGCCCGCCATCGGCGGTGATGATTGGACCGCTGTTCGCGTCAAAGGCGATCCCAACTCCGTCTGGGGCTCGATCGAGTTGACGGAGGCGACCGTCACGGCCCAGGACTTCGTCAGTGTCATCCAACACTCCGGTGGGCTCCCGAAGCAGGTTGCGCTGTGTTCTAGCTTGGTGACATTCGCCGACGAGTGCCGTGTTCAGTATCTGACCAACACCCAGCCCGGTTCTTCCGGCTCGCCGGTATTCAACAACGATTGGCGCGTGATTGCGTTACACCACAGTGGGGGATGGCTGACGGAGCCGGCGTCGAAGCGGGTCTTCTTTCGCAATGAGGGGATCCACATCAACGCGGTGCTCCGCGGCCTCGCCGACAGCGGCCTATTGCGCACCGGGACGAAAGTCTCGCACCGGCTCGATGGCGCCTGGACGAAGCCCGCCTCACAGTTCCAAGAGACCGAGTCGAACGGATCGATCTCGGCTTCGTCGCCCGCTGAACTAGACCTGTGGCGATCCCTCGTGCGCATCGTCGGCGTCTCCACGGTTGACGCCGAGCGGACGGTCGAGGCCGTCGTCCCGTCATGGGATCCCGGCGCAATCGTTCGGTTCCGCGAGTCGATCCTACCCATAGAGATCCAGCGTCAATTGACGCCGGGAGTCCGGCTTTTGGCCGATGTCAATCTCGGCGAGACCGACGCCGAGAAGCTGGTTTTCCGTAATTTTCAAGTCGCGCCGCACCCAGTCTAGGAGAATGGCTTTGGCAGAGCTGTCAATCCTCGATGTCGGCCACGGGAATTGCGCCGTCCTTTTCGACACAGACGGCGTCAGTGTCTTCGATGCACCCCTGGGCGACATCCTCCTGAAGACGCTCATGCAGCGCCGTGTTGCTGAGATAAGCTTGGTGATCGTCTCGCACGCCCATGCAGACCATATCGGGGGAATCTTGAGTCTGCTGCTGAACAACGACGTGCGCGAGATTTACATCAACCCGGACGCGAGCAAGGACACGGAGCTATGGTATGATTTCCGAACCGTCCTGAAGGTGCGTGCTGACGAAGGGCACCCCATCGAAGTTAAGGTCGGACTGACCACCTCGAATACTGGACAGCTCAGCCGAGGTGAGACCAAGGTCGAAGTCCTGGCGCCGAGCCCCGCTCTGGCACTGGGGGGAGTCGGCGGGCAAGACTTGCAGGGGCGCTTTTTGACGAGCAATTCCTTATCGGCTGTCCTGCGTCTGTCTGGCAAGAACGTGCCGTCAACCCTGCTGCCGGGAGACCTTGACAACGTCGGGCTCGAGAATCTTCTCGGTAGCGGCGGTAACGCCCAGGCGCGCGTACTGGTCTTTCCCCACCACGGGGGGCACTCAGGGGCCCGGGATGATTCGGCGTTCGCTTTTCGCTTCTGCCGGGCCGTCCAACCCGAATTGGTCATCTTTTCGATTGGACGTGGCCACTACGACATGCCTTTGCCTGAAGTGGTCGCGGGTGTCCGCCACGCCGTTCCAGTTGCCCACATCGCTTGCACCCAGCTCTCAGTGCAGTGTGCGGGCGCGGTGCCAGAGCAGAATGGCCTGCATCTCTCTGATCGCCCAGCACGGGGCAAATCGACAAGGAGCTGTTGTGCAGGAAGTCTCGTGTTAGGCTCCGCGAGTGTGGTTCCCCTCTCCGAACCGATCCCGGATGAGCACCGGGAATTCGTCGAGCGCCACGCGGAGACTGCTCTCTGCAGAACGCCCTGAGATCATAGGTTGTTCTGAGAACCGTCGCAGGAGTTCCGGGCCGGGTGGCCCCAGGGGATTGCTCCCCTGGGGCTCCCACGGATCCGTACGTGCCCTTTCAGGCATACGGCTCTTCATATCATGAACTCGCTACGGGACGGCTCCCTGAGTG
>JBEKTN010000584.1:0-3032 GCA_049516015.1 Isosphaeraceae bacterium
AACAAGTCGAACCGTCGGCTCCCTGCGGGGATACTGCGCCTGGTGCCACGCCGCCTGTGTGATCGCGCAACTCACGGTTCTGTAAGAAGATGCCACTGTATACTGTCAAAAACAAGCCTAAACCGACAAACGCAGGCTGGGGACCAGCAATGTCCCACGGCGCTGTTTCCTGGTATGCCGACTCAAATCGTTCTCGCCCCATTGGTCTCCCCTTTCCCCGTACAATGCATAGCCTTGGAGTTGCCTTGCCATCGTATCGCACGTACACTATTCGTCAAACGGTAGCATCGAGGACAGCGACTCATGACGACACAGTACGTCTCCGGGGATCTGTTCGACAACACCCACGAAGCCCAAGCGTTCGCCCACGGCTGCAACTGTCAAGGGTCGATGGGGGCGGGGATCGCCAAGACCTTCCGGGCTCGCTACTCGGAGATGTACAAGGAATACCGCAGGCGGTGCAAGGCCGAACCTCGGGAGTTCAACCTGGGGAACTGCTGGCTCTGGAAAGCTGACAATCAGCCCTGGGTCTTCAACCTCGGCACCCAGGAGGGCTACTGGCGGGCGAGGGCCAGTTACGAGGCGATTGAGACAGCCCTGCGGTCGATGAGGAAGCAGGCAGACGCTGAGCAGATCACCCGCATCGCCATGCCTCGCATCGGCGTGGGTTATGGCGGACTGTCGTGGAAGAACGTCCGGGCGATCGTCGAGGCGGTGTTCGGGGACTGGCGTGGCACCCTGGTGGTCTACGAGGAGTTCGTGCCGAAAATGGCCGACAGCCCCGTACCCACTCCTTTGCCCGATGAGGGGCCCGTGAAACCGAACCCTTCAGCACGCTGACCGGTGAGCGGATCACGGACGCCAACCTGTTCCACTTGGCTCCCCTGGTTTGTCTCAAGTTCCGGGGCAGGAAGCTGCTGGGTCGAGAGGCGAATCGAGTCACGGAAACGGCGTTGGCGAACTACGTCGTCAACTCCGATCCCGAGGGAGTGGACCACGGTCTTGAATCAAAGTCGTTGTTGGCGTTTGCTGTCTGTTACGTGACCACGCATCTCAATCTCGGAAAGCGCTGTCCGTCTGAAGAGCGACGACAGCGACTTCGGGACCAGCCCTTGAAGCCGTCTCCCTCTTGCTCCTTGATTCCAGAGCAATGGCTCGCTTGATCGCACACTGAGGATGAATGCCCGCCAGCGAATAAACGGCTTGACGGCAGACTGAACAGCGTTTCCGCTCGGCATCAAAGATCGGCGTGTGGCGGTACTTGGGAAACATCAGGGCCTCTTGGTGTGTGAGCACGCTGGAGGGAACTGCAATGGGTAGCCCGGAACCGGCGGTGGGAGACAGAGGGATCTAGCCGTTCACCAGGATCGTGGGCAGGGATCGAAGACAAAGGACCTCTCTGGCTACTCGGTCGGATCGAGCAGGGTGCCCGGCTAGCCCCACGCATGAGAGCTACGGGATTTCACGACACGCTTGGCAATAGTGCCGGGTGAATCGCTTTGACCAAGCGGGTGCCAGGAGAGTCGAAAAAGGGCTTGGCCAGTGGCGGGATCAGTTGCTCCGAGATCAGTGACCTCGGTGAGCAAGACACAGACCGAATCCCCACGCTTGACGTAACGAGTCTCCTGGCCCGCATTTGAGTAAGCAAGGGCGAAGATGATGGAATCTCCAGCGGAAAGCGTCTTGGCACGAGGCATCGGAAGAATTGCGTTGCAGATTCGACCTCTCTCAACCTCCGATATCCTTTGTTCGCTGGCGGGGTAACTGTTCACTTGAGGCTCCGAACCATGGATGGTGGTTAGGTCGACTCTTCGTTGATGGTTCCCTGAAGGAGACTTGCTCACGAGTGGACGGCGGGATAGCAGAGGACTCATTCCGCCTGCTCTGGTCCGGGCTGGGTGAGTGTTCAGATTCCTCTGATTCGCATGGTCGGCAGGCGAGCAGCCACGAAGGCGGTGACCCGACAGAAAGACCCTACTCATCGGCGGTACCGGAGGGATCGAGGGACCGCACGAGTGATCCCCTCGAAACCCACCGAGATGGTGGACGATCAATAACGCCGGCCGCCACCGTCTCCATAACCACCACCAGTGTTACCACCAGCAGCAAAGCCGACGGCACGGGCCACCCGAGGCTTGGCTTCGCTCACGATGAGCCGCCGCCCCTCGTGTTCGTCGTCATTGAGTCCCAGGATCGCAGCCTCAGCCTGGGCGTCGGTGTCCATCTCGACAAAACCGAACCCCTTGCTGCGGTCCATATCACGGTCCTGGATGACCTGGGCGCTCTGCACTGTCCCGTACTGGGTGAACCACTCCTCCAAATCGGTATGAGTCACTGCATAGGTCAAATTTCTAACATACAACTTTTTTCCCACTTGTAATCTCCCTATGGCGAAGGCTTTTCGACCCGTTGAATGCTTTCTGAGTCGATGAGAAAGGGGCAGACAATCGAGCCCTGGAGGTGGGAAAGGCGAGCGGGGGAAGAAAAAAAGTTATTCGATGAGAACCCAAGGTGTTCACTCAGTCGTCAGACCAACCTATTGAAGCATACACAACCTTCATGCAAAAAGAAATCACTTTTATGGAAAACTTTCCTAACTGCCCGGAAGAGGCGCGCTTTTCTTGACTTTCCGGGTCGCTGCGGGGTGTCTTCGAGCCGAGCGGATTCCTGCCGAGAATGGAACCACCCGACGGCTCCTTCGGATTCGACGAGTGGCTCGGTACTTGGTCTTGGGGACTCTTCAGCAGACCATGCCCTTGAAGATCTTGGAAAGCCGATAACCGGTGTCGGCAAGGCTGTAGAAGTTGTTCTTGCCCTGACGGCGTGCCAGTAGCCGCGCAACTGCGCCAGGCAAACGTGGATGTGTCGAAACAGGCCATTCTCCGCCAGGGCTGGCAAGGCACACAGCAGGCCGCCGAAGGAGACGTCGCGGCAGGGCTCGAAATGGGTCGGGGCTCCATCCAGAAGACCGAATGCCGCCAGGACGCGCTGGTCCGGCCGGGTGCACGCCGTGCCCATTTCAGCCGCGGCAT
>JBEKTN010000585.1:0-3015 GCA_049516015.1 Isosphaeraceae bacterium
GCCGGCATCGGCACGCGAAGCGCCGTGGGCATGGGCGCCTTGCCCGGGGGCATCGCCGTGGAGATCGAGGCCATCTTCCAGATCAAGGATTGATTCTTTGCCGCTCTGAGCTCCGCGAGCACGACCCCCCTCGAGGTTGCTTTCCATGACTCAAACCGGGCGACTCCATCGCCGCACCTGCCTGATCGTGGGAGGGACCAGCGGGATCGGCCCGGCGACCGCGCGACGTTTCCTCGCGGAAGGCGCGCTGGTCGCGGTCTGCGGCCGCTCGCAGAAGACAGCCGCGGAAGCCCGAGCGATCCTCGAGGAAGTCGGCAGGGAGCGTGCTCTGGCGCTGGCCGCCGATGCATCTGATCCAGCTCAGGTCGAGGGGCTTTTCATGCAGGTCCTGGCCTTCTTCTCCGGGGGATGTTCGTGGTCGCCCTGACCTCGCAGGTCAACGCCGCCGCCTCGACGTCGCGGCACCAGTCGGGCCGCAAGCTCCACGAGGTCGCCGACCTGGTACTCGACCAGCAAGCCCCGCCCGGCGACTCGGCGGTCTGGATCAAGGACCTGCAAACCCCGGTGGCCCCCCTCTCCAGCATCACAAGCTGCACGATCATCAACCTGATCAAGGCCGAGGTCGCCCGCCTCCTGACCGAGGCCGGTCACCCTCCCAAGGTTCTCACCTCCGCCTGCCATCTGGGCGCCGATCGCGCCCGGCAACTTTTCGAGGAAACCTACGACGACTACCGCCGTCGCGTGGGAGTGCTTTATCGCTGAAGGTCACCTCCCGACAGAGCCCGGCTCAAACGCTTTCACGTCCGGATGCATCGTGTAGAGACGATCGCCCTGCGGGGTAGTGACGAGGACGGGGCTTGAGCAGTTGTTCTGGATGATCGGATTGCCCGGGTATTTCTCCCAGTGCACCAGGTCGCGCGAGCGGGCGACGTTCGTCGTCCAGTCTTTCCAGGGCCGCTGGGCATTGGCATGGTAGAAGGCGTAGTAATACGCGCCTCGCTTGACGACTTGATCGAGCGCGACCGCGGCCGCGTCGTAGCCATCGGGGCCTCTAGCAAGGACCGGATCATCTTTGACGTTGGTCCAAGTTTTCAGGTCACGGGACGTGGCCAGCCAGACCCCCTGGTCTCCGCGCTCGTAGAAGAGATACCACGTGCCGTTCTCGAACCAGGCCGTCGGGGTGCCGTAAGGGCCGGGACCGATCTGCGTCCCGTCGGTCTTGCGGATCTCGAGCGAGCCGTGATCGGTCCAGTGCACACCGTCGCGCGAACTCAGCCGGTGCGCGATATCGTTCTTACCCTCGGCAAACATCTGATAGGTACCGTCTTGCTTGACGACGCACATGTCCTCGACCCAGGAGCCGGTGAAGATGGGGTTGTGCGGGTCGCGAGTCCAGTGCGTTCCATCGCGCGACGTCGCATGGCCCAGGGACATTGTGGCCGGTCGGTCGCGATCGTACCCGGTGTACCAGAGGTGAAAGATCCCGTCGTCTCCCATCAGGATATAGCCACGCTCGCGGATGTTGCGGTCCCAGGTGTTCGATCCGGTTCCAGCAAAGACCGGATTGCCCGCGATCGGTTTCCAATCCACCAGGCCGAACGGGGCCTCCTGCGCCCGGGCAAGTTGTGCGGGCGCGAGAATGGCGAGCCCGATGCTCATGGCCACAAGGGCCGCGCGCAGGAGCGCAAATCGTTTTGCGATCATGGGTCGTTCGTTCCTGATTGGTTGAGCCACATGGGTGAACCAAGCCCGTTTCTGGTCCGTGCTGAACCGTAGCCACGTCCTTCATCTTAGCTTGCGTCGAAGCATTTTCGACGTTACTCTGATGAAGAATGACCCAACTGCCGGGGCGGTAGCTCAATTGGGAGAGCGCAGCGTTCGCAATGCTGAGGTTGAGGGTTCGATCCCCTTCCGCTCCACTCGAAACGGTTGTGCTGCAATTACTTGCGGCAACGCCCGTGGTACAACTTCTAGATATGAAGCTCTGCGATTGCAGAGTTGACATACGACTGACGCTCTTAGGTTCCTACGTCCCAGGCCTCTGTGTCGCGCCTAGGTTGCAGAGTTGCGACTTGTTTGATCGCCATTTCATCACTTTGAGTAATCCACAACTTGCCGATCAACCGGCAGGTTCGGGACCGTGAGGTCGCAAGTTCAAATCTTGTTGCCCCGACTTCAAACCGATTGGCCGGCCAGCTTCGCGATCTCGTTCTCCGGCAGTTGCTCAGCGCGCATGAACGACTCGTCGGACCGCACCGCCGTCACGCTGGACTCGCGGACGAGGCAAACTTCGCCCGTTGCCTGCCCGGCGAGCTTGTCGGTCACGCTTCCCTTCGCCGCCGCCAGCATCGGCTTCAGCTTTTCGATCGCCCGCGGCTCCTTCACCCGGCCGATCAGCCAGGTCCGCACGTTTTCCTTGCACTTGTAGTCGAAATCGCCCGGGCTTTGCGTGGCTAGGAACACGCCGACGCCGGCCGAACGAGCCCGCTTGAGCAGGTCCTCCATTGGCGCTTTGGTGGCGGGTTGCTTGGTCCCCGCCGGCAGGTAGACGTCTGCCTCGTCGCACAGGAACACCGCCTGGAGCCGCGCCTGTGGCGACTTCGCGCACCACCGCGACACCGGCACAAGCAGTTGCGACTCCCAGAAGTCCACCTTGGCGGCGTCGCCCAGAAATCGGGTGCTGACCACCGACAGCCGCACCCGGCCGGGCATGCGGGCCGGTGCCCAGCAGGACATCCACGTCCAGTCGCTCATCGCCGGTCAACAGTTGCTTGTTATTCAGTTCCAGCGTGAGCAGGCGCTGGGCCAGGTTGGCGTAATACTTGTCCGGGTAACCGCCGCCGATGGCGTTCAATAGCGCGCCGTCCTGTTGTTCGATTACGTCCCGCAGGGAGGGCACAGTGATCGCCGCCCCATACGCTCAACTTAGGATACGGAATTTATTAATTGTCGCATTTGCCCGGAATGGCACGGTAATTCCATACGGGGAGTTCCTCATCGAACCGGATTTTCATC
>JBEKTN010000586.1:0-3359 GCA_049516015.1 Isosphaeraceae bacterium
AAACCGCTCCGCGGTGGGAAAATCACAGTCACCCGGCGAGACCGCGTCGGCCTTGCTTTGCTCTTGCTTCGCGTCACAAGTCGCTTGCCCAAACCGCCCCTCTTGCCCGCGCGACCAATCTAGGTATTAAAGCAAACCGTGTGCCGCCCCACGGCTTCGTTCAAGAGCCTGTACCCGAAAGGCCGGAACGGCTTGCGGTGAAGCCACCGTCTGCGCCGGCCCTTCGTGTACAGGCTTCTTCCCTATTACTACCAAACGCCCGTCCAGTGACGGTGAAAGTTGATCTTCTACAAGCTGACGTTGGTGGCACAAAGTGGGTGGCCCCTTCCGGTCTCTCGTCCAAAGGGTCGAGCTGACTGGTGCGACCCCTCTCCCGCAACCGGAGAGGGCGAAATAACCAACGACCTCCCATGACTTTACGGTTAATTCAACGGGATTGGCCCTCAAGGCGGAAAGCACACGCCAGACCATTGAGCAGCCGAAGCGAGCAAGTGGTCGCAGCTTCGCCTCGGTTGTCACCCGGAAACGCCCGTCACATAGAGCAACATCTTGTCGCCAGATCGATAGGTTCGTAGGCTGAACGCTTACGGCGCAAGGTAAGCAGCGCGACGCTCGCCGCCCTGAGACCCGGGACCTGCACGATGGATCAATCGATGACTCCTTTTGGAATGCGAAGGTTACAGGCCGCCTTTTTGATCGGGGGCCTGGCCCTCTTGGGCGCGAAGGAGTCGCCGGCCCAGCCGCCCGCGGACGCCCCCAAGCTTGCGGATTACTTCGGGTTCCAGCCGCTGGAGATCTACAAGCTCGAGCGGAGGATCGGCAACCTGATGATCCGCGACCTGGACGGCGACAAAACGGGCGACATCATCGTCGGTAACAATGCCCGGTCCCGCATTGACTTGCTCTTGAGCTCGCAGCGACCGGCCGACGAGGCTGAGTCCCGGCCGTTCCGCAAGGAAACCAATGACCTGGAGTTCGACCGCAGGATGCGGCTCGTGAGCATACCGGTCAACAAGGAGGTGGTCAGCATTGGAACCGGCGACTTCAACGGCGACGGCAAGCCCGACCTGATCTACTATGGAACGCCCGCCGAGGTGGAGATCCTGTTCAACGAGGGCTTCGGCCGGTTCGGCGGCAGCAAGAAGATCAATACCGGCGACGCCCTCGAAGCCCCCGGCGCGCTGGCCATCGGCGACCTGGACCAGGACGGCCGCGATGACATTGCCCTGCTGGCCGAGAACGACCTCATCTTCGTCTACCAGACCGCATCCGGGGTACTCTCCGAGCCGGAGCGCGTGCCCCACACCGCGAGCAATCCCCGCCTGCTGAAACTTGTGGACCTGGACGGCAACGGCGCCCTTGACCTGGTGATCCTCGACGGTGGGACCGATCATCCCATTCACGTTCGCTTCGCCACGGATGAGAAAAAGCTGGGCCCGGAACAGCGGTTTCAGGTGGAAGCGCCTCGAGCAATCGCCTTCGGCCAGATCGACGGCCGTGGGGGCGAGGAAATCCTCACCATCGAGAACCAGTCAGGCCGGGGCAGGGTGCTGACGCTCGACCAATCGGCGACCGACGAGCAGAACAAGTGGGGACGACTGATCTTCTTCGGACTTCCCCAGGGGAGTGATCGCGGCCGGTCGCTGGCCGTCGGCGATCTGGACGGCGACAAGCGGCAGGATGTCGTCGTCTCCGATCCGGCGAACGCCCAGGTCTGGCTTTATCGCCAGGGCGGGCGTTCGGGCCTGAGCGCGGGGCAATCGTATCCCGGTCTGCTCGGCGGCCGGATCGTTCACCTCGCCGACCTGGACCACGACGGCAAGGATGAGGTCTACGTGCTTTCCGAGCAGGAGAAGCAGATTGGCCGCAGCACCATGGAAAACGGGCATATCACCTTCCCGTCGCCCCTGCCGATTGCGGGCGAGCCCGTGGCCATGGACATGGGCGACCTCGACGGCGACAAGAAGCAGGAGTTGGTCTACATTGCCAAGGGTAAGGCGTCTAACGGCACCGATGCGTACGATTTGCGGGCCCTGAAGCGGGATGCCTCGGGCACTTTCAAGGCGTACTCCTGGGGCCCGGCGGAACTCGTGAGCATCGCCGGCTTGAGCGGGCCGCCCGCGGGGGTGAAGACGATCGACGTCAATCGCGACGGCTTGATGGACTTCCTGGTCTTCACAGGATATGGCTCGCCGATCCTGCTGATCGGCAGCCAGGGCCAGCCGCCGAAACCCTTCACCGGCAGCCTTGGCCCGATGGCGGCCGCGACGCCGGCCGGTCTGAGCCTGATGGACCTGAACGGCCCCGCCCTGATCGTGACCCAGAACACCTTCGCCCGGCATATTCAGCTCGATTCCAAGGGGCAATGGGAAATCAAGACCCAGTTCAATTCGGGTCGAAACTCGGCCGTGATCCAGGGTGCCGCCGCGCTCGATGCCGACGGCGACGGCAAGAAGGAAATCGTCCTGCTCGACCGCACCAGCAGATCGCTCCTGTTCCTGAGCCAGAAGGACGGAGTGTACCGGCCCGCCGGCAGCCTGGCGGTCGGCTCGCTCAATTTCGAGGGCCTGCATGTCGCTGACTTCGACGGCGACGGCCGCGACGATCTTCTGATCGCCGGCTCGGACCGGTTCGGCGTGCTCCAGACCGGAAGCAAGGGGCAGCGGCTCAAGACGATCGCCAGCTACGAGTCAAAGCGCAACGAAGCGCGGCTCTCTGACCTTGCAACCGGCGACCTGAACGCCGACGGGGTCCCCGATGTCGTCTTCACCGACGTCGCCGAACAGATGCTGGAGATCGCGACCTACGCGGGAGATAAGGATCTGCTCCACGCCATCACCTTCAAGGTGTTCGAGCGGAAGATTTTTCACGGCGTCGGCGACATGAGCGAGCCGCGCGATCTGGTCATCGGCGATGTGGATGGCGACGGCCGTGCAGATCTGGTCCTGATCGCCCACGACCGGATCCTCGTGCTCCGCCAGGATCCCGGTCCACCCGACAAGGAACCACAGCAGGCTGCAATCAAGCCAGCAAGAACGCGCTGATCTTGCCTGGATCAAGTTCCTCAACCCGGCCATCACGGGCCGAGCCGCCTCTTGCGCGTTAAGTCAGACTTCCTCTGCAAGCTTCCATCCACACTCACCCGGAATTGGGTTCGTTCGGCATAAACAGGGCCGAATCCATCGACGTTAACGCCTTCATGGCAAACGAATAATGACCGATTCGAATTGGGTTCGTTGGCACCGTCCCAAAACCGGGCAAATTCGGGTTCTCGAGCTTGACACTTGGTAGCGTTTTGCCAGGTTCCTCTTGATTAGAAGGGGGGGTGTTCTGGCAGAGTGGGAATAGGCAGAAACTCA
>JBEKTN010000587.1:0-2953 GCA_049516015.1 Isosphaeraceae bacterium
CAAGCCGACAGCCCACCCCAGGCTGCGCCTGTGGGCCCGACCCCTCCGGGGGCCCGGTGGCTGGGGGGGCGATTGGTACGTCTGGCATGCCCCTGACGGCCCCAGGGCGAGAGCGGCCACCGGACTCGGACGCATGCAAGCAGGTGCCGGGAAGTTGGGTGTCATAGAGGCAAGTTACGCCTCCGCGATAATCGGCGTTCTTAGCCCCGTGTCGTCTCATTGAAAAACTTCAACTGTTTTCAGAGTGATCTTGCCGGAATCCGGTTTGTCACTAAGATCGCGCCCCGTTGCGGCGGATGCGCTTGGGTGATGGCGGATCGGGGTTCGATTCCCGATCCGTCGCGGGCGACAGTATGGCATCATTGCATTTCGTCTGGGCCAGCGAGTCGCGGCAGAGCGCCCACGAGGATCATGGACGAGGTTCCGATCAGCGGAACGGGCGTGAGCGCTAAGGACGAGGTTCCGGTCTTCGCAGGGAGGCAACCATGCCAGAGCGACGTCGGGCGAGGCTTTGGATCGCGGGCATACTGGGCGGTTCCGTGCTGGCCGCCGCAGTGATCTTCGGGTTTTTCTCGAGGCCGCACGGGGCCGTGACGACCCAGGGCGGCAGTGCGATCTCACTGGGCCAGGCCAGCAGCCTGGCGGTGCTGAACCAGGGGTTGCGTGACGGCGATCCCCGCGCGCTGGCTGTCCTTCACGAGCGCCTCACACCCAAGGCCAATGAGACGCGGAAAGCCATCAGCGATGACGAGGCGTCGCAGTGGCTGGAATCCCTCTCCGCCCTGCGGACCGGCTTCTTCAAGTTCAGTCCCCCGGCGCGTGCCGCGGCGGCAATGGTCGCCTGTGGCATTCTCGACAAGTTCTCGGCCGAGATCGCACCCGCCCGCTGGATCGAAGCACTCCAGCCCGTGCAAGACATCCTCTCGGCTTGCCTGGCCGACGCCGACAGCAAAGTACGGTGCATCGCGCTTGAGCAGGTCAGCCGGTTGTGGGTCTGGATGCCCGGCCGCTCGCTCATCGAAGCCGAGGAAAACTCGCTGGGCAACTGGAAAGAAGGATTGCACCGTCCGGTCGTGCGCTGCCTGGGGAGCACCGATATCAGCACCCGCATCGGCGCGATCTTCTGCCTGGGGTTCCTGCCCATCGATTCGGCGGCCGCGCCCGCGGTTGCCTGTCTTGAGGACAACGACAGTGTCGACGTCCGCCGCCAGACCCTCGTCTCGTTTGCCCAGCGCCCCTACCTGCTGACTGAAGATATGCTTCTGCGATGCCTTCATGACTCGGATTCCACCATCCGCGAAACCGCGACGACCGTCCTCAAGGCACGCGGCCTGAACCAGGAGCTGATCAGCCTGGGAGGTCTGCTCGTCAGTCCCAAGCCGGCGCAGCGATGTTCGGTGATCAGCCTGATCAAGAACCGCACCGACATCGATCCGGTCGTCTGGCTGCTCCAGCTCTCGCACGACACGGACGAGACGGTCAGGATACTCGCCGTGCAGGCCCTGGCCGCCCAGACCTCACAGACCGTCTCGGTCAAGCGCCGGCTTGCCGAGATGGCTCGCTCCGACAGCTCGGAGCAGGTCCGCCAGACGGCGAGCAAGTTCGTTCCTTCCGCCCAGGAGACCACGGCCTTGCTCCCCCCGTTGCCCGGATCGGCGAGCCTCAATCCCAAGGCCAACTGAGCAAAGGCGCGAGGCGAAACTGCGTTTCCGGACTGAACGGTGCGGCATGGGGGACGCAATCCCCAGGGCCGCACTGGCATGCTGCAAAGTTGCGGTTGACGCATGTTTTCTTTCCTCTCGGATTTATTGCGCTGGTTCGGGCACGGGTCTCCTGACCCGCCCGTCCTCCTCGACCGACGGTCTCTCAGTCCCCGGCCGTTGGCGCGTAACCTGGAGACCACGGTCGGCCGAACGGCG
This sequence comes from Isosphaeraceae bacterium, assembly GCA_049516015.1. Lineage (GTDB taxonomy): Bacteria > Planctomycetota > Planctomycetia > Isosphaerales > Isosphaeraceae > Aquisphaera. The sequence continues at coordinate 1,920 of JBEKTN010000587.1, forward strand.
ATTGTTCGTTGACCACTACCTCGGTGGATCGTCAGGGTCCGCCGTCGAGGCCGCGCGCCGAGCTGGGTATCCATGGACTGAACAGATGAGCCGTAAAATGTCTAGAAATGTCGAGAAACGCGGAGTTCACGCAGCCGGAAACGCCCCGAGCGAGGACAGGAAGTGTTGGCAGGGCGTCGAGTTGTGTATCCATGGACTGAACAGATGAGCCGTAAATTGTCTAGAAAAGTCCGAGAAACGCGGAGTTCGGGCAGCCAGACTGCCGCTTGAGCCAGGAGGGACAGGTAGCAAGCTTTCCTATCGGTCACAACAGGCCCAGCGGTCGGGGGAACGCGTCCGAGCCGGCTCATCTCACACTTGCTTGCGTCGCATTGCCGCCGGCCGGAAATTGGGTTCGTTTTCCTGCTTAATTCCGCGTTGATTCGTCCTAAGTCACAATATATCAATGATTAACACCACGAGCAATTGGCTTCGTTTTGGCGCTTTTCTATCAACGTCGTCTCTGCCTCTTCAATCTCATTGGCTACTGACCATTGTTCTCGTGCCACTGACCACTCTTCTCTCGCCCAACGCCGAACGCCCCTTGCCGCCGGACGGAAATTGGGTTCGTTTTCCGGCTCGATTCCGCCTTAGTTCGTCCTAAGTCACAATATGTCAACGATTAATACCACGAGCAATTGGCTTCGTTTTGGCGCTTTTCTATTACCGTCGTCTCTGCTTCTTCAATTTCATTGGCTACCGGCCATTGTTCTCGTGCCACTGACCACTCTTCTCTCGCCCCACGCCCTTTGCCGCCGGCCGGAAATTGGGTTCGTTTTTCCGCCCGATCCCGCATTCACTCGTGCTAGCGCGTTTTACCGTTGAGTTGCAGGCGCGGCGGGGCCTCCTCTCCTTCTCCCGCGGGGAGAAGGTGGCCGGAACGGCCGGATGAGGGGATTTGCGGGCCAAAGCAAGCAGCTCAGCCCTCATCCGCCCCTGCGGGGCACCTTCTCCCGCGGGGAGAAGGTATGAGCACCACGGCCTTTTTTGATCGC
>JBEKTN010000588.1:0-2926 GCA_049516015.1 Isosphaeraceae bacterium
CGAAACAACGACGGATAGCGGGTCGCGAAGGTTGAAACGAGGAGCCGTGTGCGTTAATTGCGCGAGCACGGATTTGTGGGGGGCCTGGGTGGGCGACCACCCAGGCCTACCCGGCGCCACCAAATCTGGAGAATCAGATCTGAGTAAACGTGGCCAGCCTACGATTGTTTCTTCGGTCTTCCACGGGGCCGAACCGTGCATTGGAGCCCCGATCGCTTGGCCGTGTCCGTGACCCAGTTAGGATCGCCGAAGGGCCGACACATGATTTTGGATTCTCGCTTTTGGATTTTGGATTGCGGACTGAAGGAACACGAGTCTCATTGCCGGAAGCGCCTGCGCGGGGAGAGAGCGGAGCGGACGGGGCCACCCACTCTGTGGTACCTGGGAAACGTGGATGGCCCCCAATGTCATGCCAGCCAAGTAGTCCCAGCAACCGGCCTCGTTGATGACGCCATGACCCCGGCACGAAAGAAATGCATTGTAGGTCAGGCTGGAAAGCCTGACCTACTTCCTTGCCGGGGTAATGGTTTTCCAGCAATTCGACGACGTCTCACTCATGGCCGCGTAAGGTATCGTCCGTTTCTTACCCGCCGATCGCATTGCATCGTAGAGCGGAATTCATTCCGTTTCTTACCCGCCGATTGTATTGCTCGCTCGAAGGGGAAGGTACAACGGAATGAATTCCGTTCCACCTGGAAAAACGAGGCGAGCGTGGCGTCTTGAATACAGAGCAAGCACGAGACCGCATGGCCGGAGCCCGGAGCGACGAGGTACGGTGCGATGGGATCGATCGGGCCCGAGCTACTGGGACGCCTGTTCGACGCCCACGCCGCGGCGCTTCGGCTTTACGTATGCCAGTGGTGTGAGGGGTCCGATGCGGAAGACGCGGTGCAGGAGGCCTTTCTGAGCCTGGCCCGGCAGTCGGCCGTGCCCGATCAGGTGGCCGCCTGGCACCATCGCGTGGTCCGCAACGCCGCCATCTCGGCAGCGCGAAGCCGGCACCGCCGGCTCAAGCGCGAGGCGCGGGCCTCCAGCGGAGAGGCCTGGTTTGCCTCGGTGGACGACCAGCTTGACGCCCGGAGTGCCACTCGATTACTGGCCGAGCTCGAGCTCGACTGCCGGGAGGTCATCGTGGCCCGACTCTGAGGCGGGTTGAAATTCGACCAGATCGCCCGGCTGCAAGGCTGTTCCCTCACCACGGCCCATCGTCGTTACCAACACGGCCTGGCCCAACTTCACGAGAGGCTGGAACGACCATGTTCAACCCCGACGAAGACCACTTGAGCTCGCTCGAGGAGAGGCTGCGATCATGGGTGCCGTCTCCCGGCGGGCTCGACCGCGACCGGATGCTCTTCGAGGCCGGCCGGGCCGAGGTCCAGGGACCGATCCAGGCCGGGACCAGCGCGAGATTGTGGAAGTATGCGACGGCCGTCGCGGTCCTGCTGGCGTCGGGGCTGGGAATGGCCTGGCACTACGAACGGAGCCAGCGCCGCGCCCTGGAGCTGACATTCGCAAGACTGGCCCCGCCTCCGGCCGTCGTTTCGACGCCGGAGCTCATCGCAGAACGCCAGGAGAAAGAGCGTGTTGTCGATCCCACGAGCTATCTCGCCCTGGTCCGGCAGGTGAATCGGCTGGAGGATGCGGCCAACTTCGAGCCGCACCGAACCGCACCAGAGGCCGTCCCCAAGATCCGGGCAGCCGACCCGCCTCGAGCTGCACCCCTGCGACCCCGCGACTGGGATCGGGTGATCTCGCTCTGATCATCCGGGAGCCTTGACGATTCCCCGTTTGCTCGCCGGCCGCGGCGGCCGTGCTCGTTTCGCCGTCCGCCTTTTGGGTCTCTCGACGAGGGTTTGCTCGTCGTTCCTACAAGGAGATTGACTGAACATGAAAAACCGCAATCGACGACGCTTGATGACCGCCGTTCTGGGTAGCTTTCTGCTCGTAATGGCGCCGGCAATGCTTCTGGCGCAACCCAAGGAGTTGTCGCTCAGCCCCGCGGAGCAGCCCTCGCCGGCCCTGCGCTACCGGCTCTTGCCGATCAGCTCCGAGCTCAACCCCGGGGACGCGGCGCCGATTTACCTGAGGCTGGACCAGGGGCAGCCGGACGAAACATCGAAGCAGATCAACGAGAAACACGAATCCTGGAATCTTGTGCCCCTGGAGAAGTTTCCAGTGCAGGAGGCCAGAAAGTTCGTGGACGGGTGGAACAACTTGACCAAGCTGCTGCGAATTGGCACGCGGCGGAAGTTTTGTGACTGGAGCTATCCGTTTGTCGAGCAGAGGCAGGAGCTGATCGAAATCCAAATGCCGGATTGCAACTCCATGAGGCAGTGGACGCGCTTGCTGTGCGTCAAGGCCCGGGTTGAGACTGCCGAGCACGCCTACGACCCAGCCGTCGATACGATCGAAACGGGCATAGCTTTCGGCCGGCACGTCAGCGAGGGGCCGTTCGCGATCAACAACCTTGTGGGAATGTCGATCTGCAGCGTGATGCTCGATCGTGTCGAGGAGCTGATCTCGCAACCTGGAGCTCCCAATCTCTACTGGGCGCTGACCGCTCTCCCGCGGCCGCTGGTGAGCATGCGCGAGGGCCTGGAAACGGAGCAGCGGGTTGGCGAAAACCTGGTCCCCGAGCTGGCCGAGACGGATGAGCCTCATTCCCGCGCGGAGTGGGGCGTCCTGCTCGACAAGCTTTATAACCGGCTGCGTCACCTGGCGGCGAGGATCACGAGCGATGCGCAGGTCAACGCCAGGCTGAGATCTCAGCTCGATCTCGACCTGGCGTCGTTCAAGAAGGAGAACCTAGTTCCACAACGCGGAAAGGAAGTTTCATGAGAGTACGAGGCTTGGTGGTTTGTGTGGGCCTTGCAGCTTAACGTGGCGGTGGGGCGGAACGAAATGGGGGCGGCGTCTCTTCTGGAGG
>JBEKTN010000589.1:0-2897 GCA_049516015.1 Isosphaeraceae bacterium
GAATATAACCTCGATGAAGGGGCAAGCGCGGGGGTCGCACTCCGCGCTGTACCGGGGGAACGCATGCCGCTAGCCAAGGGGGGCACCATCTTTGACCACCCGCTGTTCAAGCTGAGGAACATCCACGAATGGAACGAGGAGACGGGGACGACGCATTGGGTGCGCGGCGGCATGTACTTCCAACCCAACCGTTCAGCCGAGGTGAACCCGGCCGGGTCGTGGAACCTGCTGGAGATCGAGGTGAGGGGCCGGGCGATGCGGGCCTCGGTCAACGGGAAGGAGGTCCTTGATGTGCGAGTCGCCCCAGGCCCGGGGCTGCCGGACGGAACCGTTCCCGGCCTGAACCGGGTCAAGGGGCGGATTGGCCTCCAGAAGCACACGGGGACCGTGAGGTTCCGCAACATCATGATCGTTGACCTCGGTGAAGAACCAACACGGCCTGGCGCGTCAATTGACGTGGCGCGATCGAGTCCCAGGCCCAAGAGTGGGACGACGGCTGCGCGGGCGTCGGGGACGCTCCATGTCCTGGCCATCGGGATCAACGATTATCCCGACAAGCGGCTCAAGCTCGACTGTGCAGCGCCCGATGCCCGATCGCTCCGCCAGGCGTTCCTGGACCACAGTCAGCGGCTCTTCCGCGGCGTGGAGGCCAAGCTGCTGCTCGACGGCCAGGCCACCCGCGCCAACATCCTCGTCGAGTTACAGCGGCTGGCTTCCTCCGTTCAGCCCGGAGATGTGGCCGTGGTCTTCTACGCTGGCCACGGCGACTACAAGCGCGAGGGCCAGCTTTATCTCATCCCTTTCGACGCCGACATCCGCGACCTGAGGCAGACTGGGATCTCGGGCGAGGCGCTCAAGAAAGCGATCTCCGACCTGCCGTGCACGGCAATGCTGATGCTGGACGCCTGCTATGCCGGGAGCTTCGATGCCGTCCACCGGAAGACGCGCGCCTTGCCGTCAGGTGAGGAAGTGGCGTTGCGAGACCTGGTGTACGACCCGGGCTTGGTGGTGCTTTGTGGTGCGGACAAGGAGCAGGAGGCCAGCGAGGAGAACGGTCAAGGCTTCTTCACGAAAGCCTTGGTTGAAGGTTTGTCCGGCAAGGCCGACTACGACGGCGACGGTGTGGTGGAGCTCGACGACCTGAAATCGTACGTCACCAAGCGAGTGCGCGCCCTCTCCGGCGGCGATCAGGAGCCAACCCTGTCGATCCCGTCGACCGTCCGGTCATTCGCTCTGTCCAGACCTTGAACCCGCGAAAGGAACCGATCGTGAACGTCTTTCATCTGGGATTACTGATAGCGTCCCTGGGATCGTTTCAATCCGATCCGACTCCTGAAGACAAGCACCATGTCTCCGGGGTGGAGCTATCGGCCGTCGTGGATGGCCACAACCAGTTCGCCTGGGAGGCCTACGCGCGTCTGCGGGAACGGCCGGGAAACATCGGCTTCTCCCCGTTCAGCCTGGCCAGCGCCCTGGCGATGGTCCAGGCCGGGGCGAGGGGCGAGACGGCCGAGCAGATCGGCAAAGTGCTGCACCTTCCCGCCGACAGTGCGTCCGCCCACCGTGCTCTCGGCCTGCTGCACCGCGGGTTGTCGGGCGACGCCGGGCCGCGCGGGGTCAAGCTCACGTCGGCCAATTCGCTGTGGGCCGCCAAGGGCCTGGGCGTCCTGCCGGAATACCTCGCGATGATCCACGAGCAATACCAGTCCACCGTGAATGAGGCTCCCTTCGCGGACGATCCCGAATCGGCGCGGCGGGCCATCAACGCCTGGGTCAAGACGCAGACCGACGGCAAGATTGCCGAGTTCTTCAAGCCCGGCGCAATTGACGAAGCGACTCAGCTCGTACTGGCCAATGCCCTGACGTTCCAGGGCACGTGGGCCGCCGCGTTCAAGAAGGAGCGAACTCAACCCGGGACATTCCGGGTCTCGTCGACCCGGCAGATCCGGGCGCCCTTCATGCAACAGACCGGCAAGTTCCGCCTGGCCGCCACGGCCTACGGACAGGCCCTGGAGCTCCCTTACACCGGCCACGACGCGGCCCTCGTGATACTGCTTCCCCGTCAGGCCGAGGGCCTGGCAGAGCTGGAGAAGCACCTCACCGGCCCATTTCTGGCGGAGTGGCTCCGGCAGCTCAAGGCGGAGACGGTGACGGTGAGCCTCCCTCGGTTCACGATCACCGCCGAGTTGCAGCTCGAGGATCTCCTGGCCCAGCTCGGCATGCCCCTGGCCTTTCGCCATCTCGGTGCCGACTTCAGCGGCCTCTGCTCGACCGACGAGCCCCTTGCGCTGAGCAGTGTCGCCCAGCAAGTCCGCATCACGGTCGACGAGTCCGGGACCGAGGCCCAGGCCGTCACTGCCATTCGTTCCAGCCGTGGCCTGGGCAACTCGGCGCCGCGCGAGTTCAAGGCCGATCGTCCCTTCGTATTCGTCCTCCGCGACCTGCGTACCGGGAGCATCCTGTTCCTGGGCCGGCTGGCCGACCCGGGAACTTCTCCGCGCGAGGAAAAGTAGATTCGCCGAGAATCCCGTTGCGCCGCACTCCACACGCTCGGTCCGAGACCATCCAGGAGATCCACCGCCATGTTCGCAGTCTTCCGGTCCTTCGCCTCCCTTGTTCTGAGGAGGGAAAAAGGGACAGAGGAGGGAAGACGGGACATCACTGAATAGCACTTGCTTAACCCCTAAGCCGCTTGCTCCAAGCGTTTACGTGCATGTCCTGAGGCTCCTTACCCTTACGAACGGTCGATATCAGTGACGTTCCTTTTTCCCTCCCCACCTGGCGTGAGAACGTCGAGACCGTCCTGGCCGCCTCGGACCTGCTGGCTGCTTTCGAGCTGATCGTCGGCAAGGAGGACGTTGGATCCGTCAAGCCTGATCCCGAGGCCTATCTCCTGG
>JBEKTN010000590.1:0-2888 GCA_049516015.1 Isosphaeraceae bacterium
AGCAAGACTCGCCGCCTGTTGCATGAATCCATGCCCGCCCCAGCCGAGCCCGCCCCCCCCGAACCTGACCGCAACTAGCCCCCGCTTTCCGCCGACCGCCGGCTTACGTCTGAACTGCAGGGGCGAAGGGCGGGGGTATGCGTGGCGGTCCTGGTTGGGATATAATGCCAGGGATATGGTTCATCTAACCCTTTTGGAGGGACGAGTTATGGCGGAGACCGTCGGTCAAATTCAGGTCGAGTTGATTTTTAACAGGGACTCGGCGTCCGGAGTCGTACCCGAGGAAGTCTACGCTCAACACATGGCGGATCGGCTTGCTTTGGGTGTTCGTTCTCAGTGGTGGACCGCCATCAACCCAGTGTCCGGCGAGGAAAGACCGGCTTATACTCCGATGCCTCGTGGGCGAGTCGCGTTGATCGAGCGGCGGGGAATCCGTCACGGCGACCGTTACCTTGGAACCTTCAATGTAAAAGACATCACTCGACGGGGCAACAGGCAAATGGAGATGTGGCTTGTCGATGCCGAGCTGGTTAGGCATGCCCCGGCCACTTGATGGCCGTTGCCATCGATGACTGCCGTTGCGGCCAATCGTCTTGGCCGTTCTTCGCTCCGCGGTGTCAGACTTTGTTTTTGGTTCTTACGTGCTGAATGGGAAACCAAAAACAAAGTCTGACACCCCTCCGCCACACCCCTCCGCCAACGGGCGATATCAGTGATGTCCCTTTTTCCCCCCTAAAGCGCCGTGTTAGCCGATTCATCACGGGTCGTTGAGAGGAATGCTCCATTGGCCAGCGAAGTCCGAACCGACGACACGCTTAACCAACTGATCGAACTGTTGTCGTGACCCGTAAATCTGAGCTAAGGCATCGAAAACAAGTATTCTGCCCGAGGCAACCGGGATGTCACTCGTCTTGCGCCACTTATCGACAACAACCTGGCGCACCACTAGCCACCACGGCTCCGCGAGAGTCCACTGAGAATTCTTGAGGAAGGTGAAGGTCACAGCCACCAAATCTGGAGAATCCAGATAATACAGGTAACTGTGACAAGCCTGGGGGACGGAAACGGGGACGCAGCTAGTATTACAGAGATCGCCGCTCTCCGGTCAGCTCCCGCCCATGCCAAGGGCAGCGCGAAAAGCACCGGGCGGGCAGTAGGTGCAGGGCTAGTTGCGAGAGCGGAGGACTGGCGTTGGAGCGGCCTGTGGGCGAGGAATCTTGGGGATGATGCGATCAAGGCTATCCTCTCGCCTTGGCCGGTGGAACGCCAGGTGGATTGGATCGATCGAGTGAATGCGCCGCTGAGCGCGAAGGAACTGGCGCTGCTGCGAGTGAGCGTCGAGAGAGGCCGGCATTTCGGTGTGGAGGAGTGCGTGAAGCGGACGGCGAGCGAGCCGTGGTTGGGCCACACAGTTCGTCCGGAGGGCCGGCCGCCGCCCAAGCCGAGAAACTGGCTGCGTCCCTGTTTCCGTCCCCCTCGCTTCGGTGGACCCCATGAGCCATAAAATCCACCTGTGGTCCGCGAAGACCCCCGAGTTGCAAAAAGAGCTGCCGGGACACCCGATTGGCATTGCGTCGCTGACTTTTACCCCAGATGGCAAGAAGTTCGCCTCCGCCGGCTTTGACCGAACTCTTAAGCTTTGGGACGTTGCGACGGGCGAGGAGCTGCTGAGGTTTCGAAGGGTTCTCAGGCACAGTCTGCCAGCCCCGCTTTTCACGCCACGGCTGGGCCCTCTCCGCACTCGACCTTGGTGGTCCCGTCGCTCGTCCCGAGGTCTTTCTTTGGCGAACGACCGAGAACGAGCCACCCACGCCGTGGCTGGGTCAGAGCACGAAACCCACGCCTTGAACCTCTTCCGAGTGTCGCGTTCATGGCACGGCCCGCGTTGCCGGGCCGGCCCCAAATCGCGTATGATGGTCAGCGCGATTTCTTCGAGAGAATCCGGCGTTCCGGAGGCCGATCCCATGGCCGTGCCAACTCCGCGTGCAATACCCGTCGAGCCGACCGAGGCCCCAAGCAACGGCGCCATCCCGCCGCTCGAGAACGGCGACCGCCTGACCCGTGCCGAGTTCGAACGGCGGTACGAAGCGATGCCTGAGCTGAAGAAAGCCGAGCTGATCGAAGGGGTGGTTCACATGCCTTCACCGGTCCGACAGAGGTACCATGGAAGACAGCATTCCCATCTCAATTTCTGGCTGTGCGCGTACGAGGGGAGTACGCCGGGTGTCGAGGTGGGTGACAACAGCACCGTGCGACTTGACCTGGACAACATGCCTCAACCTGATTGCCTCTTTTTCATTCAGCCGGAGCATGGGGGCCGGGTGCGGATCGGGGAAAAAGACTATATCGAGGGCGCGCCCGACTTGGTCGCCGAAGTCGCTTCCAGCAGCGCCAGTTACGACCTCGGGGATAAGCTCAAGGCTTACCGGCGTAATGGCGCCCGCGAACATGTGGTTTGGCGCGTCCTCGATCGGCAGATCGACTGGTTCGTGCTACACGCGGAACGTTACAAGCCTCTCAATCCGGCGGCCGACGGCATTCTGCGCAGTACGGTGTTTCCCGGCCTCTGGCTCGATCCGGCCGCCTTGATGCGAGGCGACGTCAATGCGGTGTTCGCCATGGTCCAGCAAGGCCTGAACTCCCCCGAGCACACCGACTTCGTGGCCCGACTGGCGGGTGAAAAGGTGACAGCCACCAAATTGACAAAGCTGGGATATCTTGATAAAAAGCCGTGAATGTCACGACCGAGGCGACATTCTCCGGGGAGGATGGTTTTCCACGTGCTCAACCGAGGCGTGGGCCGGAGACTGCTTTTCACCAAGGACGAGGACTTTTTGGCGTTCGAGCGGGTCGTTGAGGAAACGCTGCGAACTCGCCGGATGCGGTTG
>JBEKTN010000591.1:0-2868 GCA_049516015.1 Isosphaeraceae bacterium
AGTTTCGGCTCGACGAGTCAGGTTGGTTGTCCGGCGAGCCGCTGGTCATGGTCGAGCTGAAGGGGGCGAAGGTTGACCTCGACCGGAAGATGCCCACGCGGAACATCACCCCCGTTCAGCAGCGTACGCCGCCGGGGCCGCCGACCCGTTACCGGCGGAAAACTCGTTCTACCTGGAATGGGGCGGAGACGACGGCAGCCGCCAACAGCGTTGGCGTGAGCTCCTCACGCACGAGGATCCAAAGGAGCAGTCGATCCGGCGTGCGGACTGGGTGGTGGGTGATGAGTCGTTTCAGAAGCGGCTGCAGGGTCATCAGGTTAGAGCCGTGCAACGGCGGCGTGGTCGGCCACCCAAGTCCGGGGGGCAGGAGGCTGGCGTCTCGTCGTAAAGTATTCGGAACACAAGCTTAATATACAGTGTCACCTATGCCCATGTCGATAAGCGGTGCCCGGCAGGACGAGGGCCGTGAGGTCGCGAACTCAAATCCAGTCGCCACTTTCCCCCAGTGAGACGATGGATGGTATCATCAGTGTGGACCAAGCCAGAAAATGCATCGGTGTGTCGGACCGGCGCGCGCGCGAAGGCGTCGCGACAATCAGAGAATGAATGCCCTTCGAGGTAGACACGGAGGCGTTTCCTGGGAGATTCGGACGGCTCGTTAGCGTCGTGAGCGTTTGTAGTTGACCTACGGACCTGTAAAGTGTGAGGTATCGAGATACGATAGCTGATTAGAGCGGAGGTTTTTGGCGAAACCCGTTGGAGCGAAAGGAAAACTCAATGGACCGACAGCAAATCCTACTGGCTAAGTCGCTGGAAGCAGCGCGGGTGCCGTTGAGCGTGAAAACGTTCAACGAACGGCTGATTCTGCAGAAGTCGGTATATCTACTGCAAGCGGTCGGGATTCACATGGGCTATCGCTTCCGTTGGTATATTCGCGGCCCGTATTCGCCAGACATGACCGCGGGGGCGTTTGGCATCGTGAACGAGGGGGAATATGGCGAAAAAGAATTGCGAGGGTGGAAGCTGGACGATGAATCGTCAGCGCGGGCACGTAACCTTCAACCGCTCTTGCACCAGGAAGGAGAGTCAAAGGCGGACCAGGCTCGCCGTCTCGAATTGCTGGCCTCGGCACTATTCTTGTTCAAGACCGAACAGGCCAAACCGAGCGACCCGGAAGGCATTTCCAAGATTTTGAAGCAGAACAACAAGGACTTTAATACCAGCGAGGTGAAAGTGGCCGTGAAGGAACTGAGAGCTCATGGCCTCCTCGCATAAAAAACCCACGCGTGTCGTCAACGACAACATTCACGGCGACATCGCCCTAACCGATGATGAATGGAAGGTCGTGAACACGGCGACCTTTCAGCGATTGCGTTCGCTCAAGCAACTCGGTATGGGCCATCTCGTTTATCCGAATGCCACCCATACGCGGTTCGCGCATAGCCTCGGCGTGTTTCGCATCATGTGCCGGGTGCTCGACAACTTGGAACACACCGGACTTGACGACGAACGAAAGGCCGATCTGCGGTTAGCAGCCTTGCTGCATGACATCGGCCACTATCCGTACTCGCATCTCATGGAGCGAGTGGCGAATGTCACGCTGTCGGAAGAAGAGATTGCCAAGCCCGGCGAGAAGACGATTTCTGGCCAAGTGAACGAATACCCGGATCATGAAGAGCTTGGACGAATAATTCTTGAATCGCAAGCCGACATCCGCAAGGCCCTCGGGAGCAAGTCTCGGTCTAGAAAGATTGGTGCACTTTTCTCGAGGTTGGAGGGAACCGACCAGCAACTTAGCAAGCTGATTCACAGCAGCCTGGACATGGATCGGTTGGATTATCTGCTCCGCGATGCCCGAGCGGCCGGCGTGCCCTACGGCGAAATCGATCTGAACTATCTGCTCAACAACATCCGCGTCAGCCCAAAGGGAATGCTCGGTGTGGACGAAAAGGCGTTGGCGGCGGCCGAGCACTTCCTGCTGTCGCGAGTCTTCATGCATCGCGTTGTATATTATCACAAAACGACTTACGGGTTTGAAGAAGTGTGTCGGCAACTCCTCCGGCGCGTCCGTGACTCAAATCGTTATGAGGAGTCGCTGGCCAAGGATGGAATTCGCGTTCGCGAGATCTGTAGCGGGTCGCAACTTCGTGGATTTGCCGATGACTACGTCGACCGCATCATTTACAAGGCCGTCGACGACCCGGAACCCATCATCCAGATACTTGCATCTTGCCTTGTGGAGCGTCGGCCTCCGCGGCTCCTCGTAGAAATTGGTGGCGTTGAGGAGAAGATCAGCCACTACACAGCCAGCACGGTGTTCAAGCAGAGGTGTCGGGACGGACTCGAGGCCTTGGCCAAAAAGCACAAGCTACAAGTCGGCCAGTTTCTGTTGTGCGGTCCGAAACCGATCAAGTTCGAGGAGCGGGGCTCTCTGTTCTCACGGGCCGATGCCGAGAAACTCAAACCCGAGGAACGCGAAGAGTTGATCATGGTGTTCCGCAAGGGGCACCACGAACCACAATCCATCGTCGAAGTTGGCGGATCGATCATTGAGAGCTTGTCGAATCAAGTTTTCTCGATTCAGCGTCTTTACCTCGTTGAGCGCGATCCAAAAGCCGAAAGGCTCGAAAAGATTCAGAACGAGGTCCGCGAATGGGCCAAACCTCCCAAGTAGGGGGTGGTCGCGATGAAGCGTCATACCCAATTCAGCGCTGAGGACGTCGTCGAATAGAGTCTGCTGGCCGATAGTTCCGGGCCGGGTGGCCCCAGGGGATTGCTCCCCTGGGGCTCCCACGGATCCGTACGTGCCCTTTCAGGCATACGGCTCTTCATATCATGAACTCGCTACGGGACGGCTCCCTGAGTGAA
>JBEKTN010000592.1:0-2860 GCA_049516015.1 Isosphaeraceae bacterium
TCGCCGTCGGGGGAGAACGAGACATAAGGGGCGCCCGCCCGGGCAAGCTCGGTCCGGCCCGCGGGGCGCGGGTCCTCCGGGTCGGTGAGGTCGATCGCCACGGCCTGCTTGGCCCTGGGCAAGGTGACCAGAACCCGCGAGCCCGACGCCGAGACGAAGAGCCGGTCGGCGTCGTCCTCCGGCTTCAGGCTCATGTGGCCGATCGGGCGAGGCGAAACGCTCTCGCCATCGGCTGTAACCTGGAAAACGTCAATGCCGGGCAGGGGCTTCTTCTTGTCGCCCTCGGCCTGGCCTGAATTGAGAACGATCAGGAACCGGCCATCCGGAGTCACGGCCAGGTCATCGGGATAGTAGCCGGCCGGGACGCGCGGGCTCGAGGACTTGCCGTCGAGGCCGAAGGTCTCCCACCAGCCGGGCGCCAGGTGCTTGTCGTCACCGGACGGACGCTCGAGTACCACCAGGCGATCGCCGGCCATCGCGATCGCCACCGGCCGGCCATCGAGCGCGATTTCCGCCGCGGGGTCGAGGTGGGCCTGAGACGTGACGTCGTAGAGCAAGACCTTGTTATAGCGCGGGCACATGACCGCGAGCAGGCGGCCGTGATCGGCAAAGACCACCCGGGTCGAGCGCTGCTGGCCGGTCAGCTCGCGGTGGGTCTCGCGCAGGGTCCAGGGCCCCGCAACAACCTCGATCGGCGCACTGAGGTTGCGCAGCACCTGGAGGCCGCCGCACAACAGAAAGGTCGCCGCCGCCGTCAGGCCAATCAGCAGAATCGGCTGGATCCGTCCGCTCGGTTTCGCGGAGTGCGTCTCGGCCCGATGCGACCCTCGCAACGACACTTTCGGCTCGGTGCCGGCGAGAATCCGCCGAAGGTTCTTGTGATGGCGGACGAGGAGCAGGGCGGGGATCGTCACCGACAGGATGCTCATGGCAAGATTCTCCATGCTCCAGGGCTGCGCGGCCCGGGCGAAGTGGCCGGCCGCGAACGCCAGGGCGCCGGCGATCGAGGACAGCGAAACGTAGCGGGTCGGGAAGAAGACGAGGAAGAACCCGACCGCCGCGGCGCCGCAGGCGACCGGATCGAGGGCCAGCAGGCCGCCCAGACTGGTGGCCACGCCCTTGCCGCCCTTGAAACGCAGGTAGACCGGAAAGTTATGACCCAGGATCGACGCCAAAGCGACGAAGACCGGCAGATCAGCCGGCGGCGAAATTCCCATGCTCTTCAGTCCCAGCGGCACGCCGAGGGTCGGCACATAGCCCTTGAGCACGTCGAGCGCGAGGACGAGCAGGAAGTAGCGGAAACCGAGGTTCCGGCCCACGTTGGTGGCGCCGATGTTGCCCGAGCCGACCGTCCGGATGTCGACTCCCCTGACCCAGTAATAAACCAGGTAGCCGAAGGGAATCGATCCGATGAGGTAGCCGAGAAGGCAGCTCAGCGGGTATTGGATCCACAGGTTCACAGCCCAGCTCACTGGTCGCGCCCGATCTTGAGCATCGCCTTCTCGGCACCTCCCAGGAATGCCGCCCGGCGGGCCTCGAAGATCTCGTTGGCCGTGGCGTAATCGTCGTGCCGGCCGATGTCGAGCCAGTAGCAGGGCTGGCGGTAGCAATGGACCGCGTGCCCGTTACTCCGCATCGCCTCGAGCAGCTCGGGCATCGACAGGGCCTCACCGGGGGTAAGGAAATCCCAGGCGAGCGAGTCAAGGATGTAAACGCCCATGCTCACCTGAAACGAATATTCCGGCTTTTCCCGGTATCCGGTCAAGACGTGAGGGTCGTCGCCGAATTCGAGGACGCCGAAGTCGATCTTCACCTCGCGGGGATAAGACGCAATCGTCGCCGCGGCCTCCCGGTCGCGGTGGAACTCGTACATCGCACCGTAGTTCAGGGTGGTGAGGATGTCGCCATTGATGACCAGCACCGGCTCGGCCGGACGCTTGAGCAACGTCAGGCCGCCGGCTGTTCCCAGAGGCGTCTCCTCGCGGCGGTAATGCAGGCGCGTGCCGAACTTCCGCCCGTCGCCGCAAAACGCTTCGATCAACTCGGTGAGGTAGCCGGTGATGATGGTCACGTCGCGGAAGCCGAAGCGGGCAAGCTGCCGCAGGACCACCTCGATGATGGGCATTGGGTCGTCCTCTCCCAGCGGCATCAAGGGCTTGGGCAGCACGTGGGTGTAGGGCCGTAGCCGTGTACCCTTGCCTCCTGCCAGAAGTACGGCCTTCATCGTGGAATATCCCCCTCCCCGGGTCGATCGCGGTCGTTGCAACCGGCGGGTTGCAAGCCCCGCCCTCACTTATTGATCGTGACGGTTCGCAGTGCTGCCGGATCGCCAACGGGAACGACCGTGCGGCTTCGTCCCGCCGAGCTTGCCATGCGAGCGGTGATTGTTCCTGGAGGCGGCGACCTCCTGGAAAACCTTGATGAGGGCCGACGCATGGCGATCGAAGGTCTGCTCGCCGCCGAGCCTGGCCGCGGCGGCCGACATGGCGCCGCGGCGTGAGTCTTCCGTCATGTGGTCGAGCGCGGCGACGAGCTCGCCATGGGCGTCGGGTGCGGTCAGGATATAACCCTGCCGGCCGTCGGTAATCAGCTCGCCGGCACCGTTCTGAAGCGTTGTGATGACTGGCAGCCCGCACGCCAGGGCTTCCAGCACGACCAGCGAGCAAGGGTCGTAATACGTGGGTAGGACGAAGAAGTCGCTCGCCGCGTAACATTCGCGGATGTCGGAGTGAAAGCCAAGGAAATGGACCGCCTGGGCGATCCCCAGCGACCTCGCCAGCCGGCGAAAAGGTCCAGCGTGTCCGCCGCCGCAGACCAGCAGGTGGATCGGCCGGGCACCAGCGCGGTTCCTGGCCCCAAG
>JBEKTN010000593.1:0-2850 GCA_049516015.1 Isosphaeraceae bacterium
AGAAATGCCGAGGCCCGCAAAAGCCACACCAAGCGAACGATAAAACGACTTCACATGTTAGGTATCAAGCTCACCGAGACCCCCCGGTGCCGTTGGGGAGCGACTTAGCGCTGTAGTACTAGACGATCCCAGGGTACTCAACCTCGACAAAGACTGAGCAGGGCGGATCGGCTCTCGTGGCAGGTGGGGCGAGGGTCGCCCGCCCAAAGAAAGGGACCAGAACATGGCCAAGAAAGAAAAGCCAGCGACGCAAGACGAGCAAAATAGGGTGGGGAGTGGAGGAACGACCTCCCCAACGACGCTCTCCCTGACGAGAGAACTCCTGGAGTTGAAACTCTCTGAAGGACAGCGCCGCACTATCCTCAAATACGCCGAGTTGCCCGCTCATCTGTCCGAGCGATTGGAAGCAAATCGCACTGAGGCAAAGGGAACGCAGTTCACACTCGATGAACTGGATGAACTTCTCGATCACCTCGAAACGTCGGTGTATCGTGCGAAGGGGAACGAAAAGCAGAAGGTCTTGCGTATCGTTGAGAAGGTGTCCGAACTACTTGGCAGCACTATCGACCCTGACGAGATCTCCGAACAGCGGCTTCCGAAGAAGATGAACACCGTTTTTCAGATCAAAGTAACCTTGATGGGCATTGCCCCTTTGGTTTGGAGACGTATACAAACGCAAGACTGCACCCTGGCCGAACTTCATGATCTTCTCCAAGTCACGATGGGCTGGGAGTTCGAGCACCTCTATCGCTTCATCATCGGCGGTGTAGAATATGCGGACCTGGAAATGGCGAGCCAGGAGGACGCTCAGGATGCCTGCGATACCAATTTGAGCGAAATTCTCCCGGCGCGGAACCGCCGACCTCGGTTCCATTACGAGTACGACTTTGGGGATCAATGGATGCATCAACTGCTCGTAGAGGAACGGTTTCCGCCCGAACAGGGAGTGAAGTATCCCATTTGCGTGGCAGGCCAGAGAGCGTGTCCGCCGGAAGACTGTGGCGGTCCCTGGGGTTACCCTGGGGTGTTGAAAATCAGGTCGCGGCAAGCACGGGGCTTCCCTCCGGTTTTGTTTCGCCCTTGGACGCGGTTGGTGTCGTGCTCCTAGCTTTCCGGGCTTGATAGGCGAGACGGCGCTTCGAGCCCAGCGTATTACCCAGTTTGGTCTTGATCCAATCGATCATGTCTCGAGTTTTGGAGGTCTGGAGAGCTTTGTGGACGACCTCTTGAGTTCGCTCCGAAACGCACGCGGCAAGTGCCAAGAGCAGGCTGGTGAATCCACCCTTGCTCTGCTCGCGCTCCAGCGTCTTGAACTTGCCGAAGCACGATTCGAGCACCTCGCTGCTGCCAGGCAGTCGCTCTCCACGACGCAGCCGGCGTGCCTGTTGGGTGACAAGGGTCGCCAAATCCTTGCCCAGTTGCGCGGCAGTCTGACCAAGAGACAACGCCCGCAATCGCTTTCGCAGATCCTTCCCTGCCCCGCGATAAAGGCCCTGCGTGCGAACGAAATCCACGGCCACGTCGATCGTCTGTTCCATCTGCGACCAGCGAACCAACCCCTCCCGGAATTGGCGGAGCCAACCCAGCTTCTCTTCCAACCGCTCCACAGTGCCGTGCTGCAGCACGTTGGGTCCAGGGCTGTCGAGGATCGCCAAGGTCTTGACCCCCCATGCGACCAACTCCCCCAGATTCATGTAGCGCGCCTTCGACCGTTGGGAGGGCGGAACCAGAAACGCCCATTCCGTTTGTTGAATCCTGCACTTCGTTTGACCCGCCTGCGACGCGAACGCGTTCCACTGTTCCTCGCGTTCCAGTTGGGCTTTGAGCAAGCATGCGGCCCTGTGCGTGATGTCATAAATGTCGAGCGTCTCCGGATGCTTCTTACGGAACAACTCGATGCCACCGGCCAAGTCGCTACCGCGGTCGCTGATGATCGCTCGCGGTACACCGGTCTTGACTACATTGGCCTCCAACTGCCGGTAGACCACCTCCTTGTCCGACACCGTGACTGGCTCCAATTCGATCGGTTCCATCTGGCTGAGGCGGAGAGGGAAGTCTTCGCCCGGCGGAGGCAATTGCGAAGCGCGCACGCCCAGAATCACCAGGCATTTCTCCTGGCCGATCTGGTTCGAGTGGTCGATGATCCAGATCCAGTCGTTCCCGTGCTCCTTGGGCCGATGCAGGTTGTAATGACCCAACCGCAAAAGCCAACAGCGCACGGTTGTGAAATGCGGAACGGGGAAGTCGAATCCCCAATCCACATTCATCTCTTGCATCCATGCCAGGGCGCCGCACGAGCCTCGAAGAGTAATCCCGTTGAGAACCCAGCCCAGCATGAGCACGACCTGCACCAAGCAGAACTGATGACCAGCCGGAATCAGCTCAAATGCTGGGTCGGGAGGTGTGATGACCACCGGCTCAGCGCGGGGGGGGACTGCTCGGCTCGTCGTTGCATTTCGGCACGCAGTTCGTCGACCTGCCGTTTCAGAGTGTCCGCCTTGGCCTGCCATCGATCGCGTGACCGTCGCAGATCCCGCACCTCGGTGCGAAACGCCTTGATTCGTTCCTGCAGCGACTTGTATTTCTCCTTCCAAAGATCTCGGCTCTTCTCGAAAGCTCGCGCAAGCACCCGCCACGGGCTGCGATACGATGTTGGTTCCTTCGGGCCTGTCTCCGAGCACGTTGCCATGTGCGGCTCCATCCGTGAAAGAGGGCTCCTTCCATCTCTGGAGATAGCGCAACAGATTTCTCCAATTCCGCAAGCCCAATTACCGCCGAAAATGACGACTTTTCATCACCCCAGCCTTACCCTACCCGCCGGGCTCGATCCGCAGCGGCTGCACCGACGCC
>JBEKTN010000594.1:0-3539 GCA_049516015.1 Isosphaeraceae bacterium
CCCACAACCCCCTGTTGAAAGAGGCTGGGCTGACAAAGCCGACAGCCGCCCACCCCTCCGGGGGCCCGGTGGCTGGGGGGGCGATTGGTACGTCTGGCATGCCCCTGACGGCCCCAGGGCGAGAGCGGCCACCGCACTCGGATGCGTGCAAGCAGGCGCCGAGAAGTTGGGTGTCATAGAGGCAAGTTACGCCTCCGCGATAATCGGCGTTCTTAGCCCCGTGTCGTCTCATTGCTTCTATTTGAGTATGTCACCAAACCGGGCGATTCGTGCGGATTAATCAGTTCTTTTTTCCCCCCTCGCCACCGTTGGACGATTGTTGTCACGGCGAGTAAGACCTTGACTGACACTGACCTACAAAAAACTTTAATCAACGGTACATCATACATTCATGTCAATGTAATTAACGCAAGTGTTTTAGTCACAAGGTGTTAGGCCTAATGTCAATGCCATTCGTGGGAAGCCCCTTTCATCCCCCCACGCAAGGAATGAGGCTGCGCCATTTCGTTTTGGGAACGAGCCACCCGAAGATCTCGTATGCTAATAGTAGAGGACAGTTCTTTTGAGGGGCTCACGAAGTTCCAGACTGCTCGCCAGTGGATTCCGCAGGCCGGGATCAGGGCTTACGCATCACAATAGCGAACCTGGGTCATATGGAAAGTTTCATATACTGAGCAAACCCAGACTTTTGCCCTTCAGTTTTGCGACTTTTCAATAGTGTTGTGACCAATACAGCTATTTAAGTTACATTATATGAGTCTGTTATATTTTCCATGAAAACCCCAGAAAACCCAGGGAAAAGTGGTGCGTAAGCCCTGGCCGGGATCGCGCGGCGCCTGGGCGCTCCCCTCGTGTGATCCAGCGACTGGTTGCTTGCGGTTAGCTCACCGTGCGCCTGATTCCTGGCTGTCAGGCCCTGGTTTTGGCCCACCGCGTTGACCGCTTGGTCGCCCAGCACACCTGCCCAGCAATCGCAAGCGGCTGAGGCAGCATCCCGCCAGTTAATAACGTCGATGAGTCCCATGATGCGCCCGCTAAGCTATCGGCAGAGATTGTTCGTTGAGTACTACCTCGGTGAATCGGCGGGGTGCGCCGTCGATGCCGCGCGTCGAGCTGGTTACAGCACTCCCCACCCGGAGGGGGTTCGATTGCTAGAAAACCCTACGATTCGGGCAGCCATCAATGCCCGCGTGGCAACGGCCGCCATGGCTGCCGACGAGGTATTGGCCCGCATTGCAGACCTCGCGTCCGCCGACTTGACGGAATTCATCGACGTCGACCCAAAGGGCGTTTGCAAAGTGAACCTGAAGCTGATCAAACGACTGGGCCTGGGTCATCTCATCAAGCGACTGCGAATCAACAAGGACGGAACCCAGGACATCGAGCTGGAAGCCAAGCTGCCCGCCCTGGTCAAGCTTGGCGAACATTTCAACCTCTTCAAACGTGAAGCGCAGCCGCAAGTCACCCTGGTCGAAGTGGCCAAGCATTTAAGGGCACGGTATGAGGAACTGCGAAGAACTGGACAATGTGGCGAACCTCTTGAAGGTGTGCCAGGACAAACCGAGCCTGTTCAATAAGCTGTTCTTGAACCGCCCTACCTACTGGTCCCGGCAGATGGATCTGTGCCGATCGGTCGTCGAGTACTGGACGACGGTCGCGTATTCCGGCAACATGGTCGGCAAGGACTACTGGATCGCGGGAATCATCCTCTGGTGGTTGCTCACGAGGCTAGACGCGCTCTGCATCATCACGGGGCCGTCGCAAATGGTCCTTGGGAGCGTGACCTTCAAAGAGATCAGACGGTGTCTCGAGGGGGCCGTCCTCCCGTTCGGTGGCAAGCTTTCCAGCGGCATCAAGGCCAGCCCGGCGGTGATCGAGGTCGCTCCCGGCTGGCAAGCCCTGGGGTTCAGTACAACGAGCGTGGAGCGATCCTCGGGGCAACATGCGAAGCATCTCTTGACCGTGGTCGAGGAAGCCTCGGGAGTCGAGGATTTCGTCTTCGATGCAATCGACTCTCTCGGCTATGAGCGTCTGGTGTGCATCGGCAATCCGATCCGGGCGGAAGGCAAGTTCGTCGACCTGATCCGCCAGGCCGCCCGCGAACGGGCAGACAATGTGCCCCCTCGCCTGGCCGTTAACGCCATCCGGATTCCGAGCACGGAATCCCCGCACGCGCACGAGGAGAAGAGCGAATTCGGGTTGGCCGATCGAACCTGGCTCGAGAGCATGTACCGCAAGTACGGCAAGCGCTCCCTCTGGGTCGGATCGCACATCGACGCCCGCATTCCCGATGTCGACGCCGAACAACTGATCGATCCCGCGTGGCTTGATTACCATAGCTCACAGCAACGGCCGCCAGTCCCGCCGACTCATCCCGTCAACTTCACCAGGCGGATCGCCTGCGACCTGTCCGAGGGAGTCGGCCGCGACAGCACCTGCATCGTGGTCGTCGACGACTGGGGCGTGCTCGAGGTCGTGCTGGGCAACGGCATGGGCTTGCCGGAAGCGGCCGAGACGATTCATCGGCTGACGACCAAGTGGAACGTACCGCACGACAAGATCTCTTTCGACAAGCTGGGGATCGGCCGCAACTTCCCGAACCATCTGGCGCGTTGGGGAATCACGATGGCGATCCCCTACGCCGGTGAGGGCAAGCCACAAGACCCAAGCTCATTTGTCAACCTACGCACCGAGGCCGGCTGGAAGCTGCGCAATCGGCTGGATGCGACACACCTGGTCTATGCGCCGCCCACCCCGGGCTCCGCCCGTGGGCCCGCCTCCCCAGCATCCTGCTGTGGGCCCTGCCCACTCCGATCGATGCCACAGCGGCCCTTCTACTTTTGCTCTGGCGAGTACTATGTCCGGCTGGTCGATGAGCTGCGGCCCTTGACCTACGGACTGGTCGGCAGGAAGACGAAGCTAATGCCGAAGGACGCGTGGGCGACCATCCTCGGCCATTCGCCCGACGTCGCGGACGCATTGATCCAGAGCATGATCCTGGCTTGATGAAAGGAACCCCCATGACTCCCAGAACAAGGACGGCACAGGGAAAACCGAGTGCCATTCTGAGCTGAGTCCCCATCTCCAGCCCCCGTCCCCATCTCCAGCCCCCGGTACGTAAAATCCTAAAAGTCTGAGATGATCGAGCCTCGCAGCATCTATTATTGCGCTCGACAATAGGGGTGAAACGCTCTAAACTCTGTGTAGTTAAACAATTTCTGGATAGTAGCCATGACGCACTCAGAATTCAACTACCTGTTATCCAGCATTAACTCTTTGTCGGCGGAGCAAATGCGGCAATTGCGGCATGAGCTGGGTTTGACCATGCCTAGCAGCCCCGGTACCGTATCCAAAATCCTCTGGCACTTCACGGGCGGCCCGAGGTGGAATGAGGTGGAGAAGCGGCAAGAGGCCACGCCTAAGCCCAATACCGTTTAACGAATCATAACCACTGACTCCTTAAAGGTTTTCTTCAAGGGTGGCTGTCGCCGATGCTGGGGGCGTTTCTTCTTCCATTTCGACATCTTTCGCTTGATTAC
>JBEKTN010000595.1:0-2830 GCA_049516015.1 Isosphaeraceae bacterium
GTCACGCAGCAGCTTGGCGGTCGCGTAACAGAGCACCCGCCGGGTGGGTGGCTTGGGCCACGAACGCCATCACTGAGGGAAGGGCCCGGTTCCGCATCGGTACCCAGTGGTTCTCCAGATCCCGTTGCTGGAACAGGCGCGCGAGTTTTGGGTAACGAGCCATCGCAGCCGTGGAAAAACCGGCCTGACCACCCAAGAAAATGAGTGCGAAAAAGGCAAATTGCGCTTCCGCGAAAATCGCCGGTGATGCGGCGCAGCGGCCAATCGATAACCTCTCGTCATCGTTTGTCAGCGCTGGCTCTCTTCCCAGCGGTCGAGCTCGCACCAGGGGCCGCGGCTGCGGAAGCGGGGCTCGGGGAGCGATCCGGCCAGCTCGAGAGCCGCCTGGCGGTCGAGATCGTCGCGGCGCGTGCCGAGGCCGCGGAAGATTCGCAGCCCGCGCTGGCGTGCGATGATCTCGCGCCGGGTGCGGCCCTCCGGTGCGTCGGGCCAGGGGCTCTCTTGCTCCTGAAGGACGAAAAAGTGCGGGACCACCCGGACCATGTAACTCCAGTAATCGGGATTGTCGGTCTGGATCACGAAGAGACCGGAGGGCAGAAGGGCCCGGTGGACGTCGGCCAGGAACCGGGGCGTGATGACCCGGCGATGGGCCTGGCGCGGATCGTGATAGGGCTGGGGATGATAAAGGTGGATCTCGGCAACCGACGCTGCGGCGACGTAGGTCGCAAGGAACGCCCGGACGTCATGGACCACGAACCGGACATTGTGCAGCCCGCGCTGGTTGGCCCTCCGCGTGGCGTAGCGGATCACCATGGGCAATTCATCGATTGCGCAGTGGTTGTGATCAGGCCGGGCGAGCGCACTGCCGAGCGTGAACCGGCCGTTGCCGCAGCCGAGGTCAAGAACCACCGGGGCTTCGCGGCCGAACAACGAGCTCCAGTCGAGCCGGCCTGGCTCGGGCAGCCGCTTGACCCCCGTCCGCGCCCATTCGGCCTCGGGCAGGATCGGGCCGGGGATCGCAACGCCGAACTCAGATTCGATCTCGCCAGACTGCATGGGGTATTCGGTTCTTGAACAGCGGAACCGGTGGGAATCAAGGATGTTCCCATGCCCACGGGAGCACGGTTATTCTATTGTAAACCAATCGGTCCCCCGTGTCCCGGGCTCAGCTTGGCCTGGCCGCTCCCGCATGTTGACTCGAGCTCCGAGGTATCACCGCGATGACGAAATCCTCGATCATGTCGGACCTGATGGCCGTGATCGCCGATCGCAAGCGCAATCCCCAGGCGGAGAAGTCCTATGTCGCCAGCCTGATGAAAGAGGGCGTCTACCGGATTTGCGTGAAGATTATCGAGGAAGCCGCCGAGGTTGTCGAGGCTGGCCACGAACCCGGCGACCCTGGACGCGAGCACCTGGTCAAGGAAGTGGCCGATCTTGTCTTTCACGCCATGGTCCTGCTCGGATACCGTGATCTTCACTGGGATGACGTCGAGGCCGAGCTGGGACGACGGTCGGGGATCAGCGGCCTTGCGGAAAAGGCGGCACGGAAGGGGCCCGGGGAGTAGTGGCGAGTGGCGAGTGGCCGGTTGCCGATCGGGATCGAACGCGGCGGCTTGGTGGGGTGCAGGCTGCTCAACGCAACATAAGCTGCCATGGACGGACGTTTGGCGAGGAACCAGCGTGGGCGATGATGGTAACCTCAGCATCTCCGGGATGGAAAAGCCGCTGCAAAGTGTGGTACTGTGTACTAGGGTCAGGCGGAAAGGGTTGGCGGTTCGATCAGAACCTACGGGGACCGGCTAGTTGGCGGCTTCCAGCTCTTCCAGGCTCCTGCAGTTCGTCCAGTTCCCGACGTTCCTGCGGGATTGGCAACGGCTCCGACTCGGGGATGAGGCATTGCGGGCGCTCGAGCGGGAGCTGATCGACTCGCCCGACAAGGCCCCTGTCATCGAGCAGACTGGTGGACTGCGGAAGCTCCGTTTCGCGCCGCCTGGCTCAGGCAGGGGCAGGAGCGGCGCGTACCGCGTTTGCTACGCCTATTTCCCGGCATACGGAACCGTTGCCCTCTTCGTGATCTTCGGCAAGAACGAGCGGAGCGACCTGTCTCCCGCCGAGGCTCGCGCCACGGCCAAGGCGTTGCAAGCGTTCGAGGCCGAACTCCACCGTGAGTTCGAACAGCAAACATAGAGGAGCGAGAATATGAAGAGGTCGAAGGGGAAAGCAAAACCGCGTCCCGGCGAGAGTCACATTTCTGGGCGTTCCCGAAACGGAATCTCGGCCGGGACAAAGATCCTTGCAGCCATTGAGGAGGCAACCGAGATTCTGCGGGCGGAAGGGTTGGAGAGCAACCAACTGACGATCCGCACCTATAAGGTGCCGCCGGTCCCGCGCGTCTGCCGGTCTGGGGACGTCAAGCGAGTGCGGGAACTGCTCGGGGCGAGCCAGGCGGTTTTCGCGGGGTTCCTGGGGGTTAACGTGAACACGGTGCGATCCTGGGAGCAGGGCAAGCGTCTACCGCAGCCGATCGCTTGCCGTTTCCTTTCGGAGATCGAGTCCGACCCTGTGTACTGGCGACAGCGGATCGGGCAAGGAGCTGTTCAGATCGAGCCGGGGAACCGGCCCGAAGGAGGGGGTAGGGGGGATCAGCCGGTACGGCGTTGATCTTGGTTCCGTAGATACCACCCGAGAACCGGTAAAGTTGCCATGCCACCAGCAATTCCCGGTCACTTGAGTGTCACTCATCCTGGTTCGCCCATTTTGACAGTGACAGCCTGAATCGTCACCATCCGGACGTGGAGAAGGACTTGAGGTATGGGCTGCAGGGGCCCGA
>JBEKTN010000596.1:0-3141 GCA_049516015.1 Isosphaeraceae bacterium
AGAGCCAAGTACTTTTGCCGTATCCGTTCGATCGTTGTTGCGTCCTGCATGCACCGACGATCATCAAAAACTCGAATTCCTACAAGACGAATTTGCTTAATTTATTTTTTCGCGGTTCCTAAACAGAAAACATGGCGGCAAATCGGGAAAGGTCGCGGCTCACCACGGCCTCAGCCAAAGATCTCCATGCGAAGAAAAAGGGCAATGCGCCGAATCTGGAACGACCGGTCAGAGGCATTCGGCGATCAGGGACTCAAACCTCGACTTCCTGCGCATAATAAAGCGGGCCTCTCCCCGCTGACCTAGCGCGTTTTACCGTTGAGTTGCAGACGCGGCGGGACGTCCTCTCCTTCTCCCGCGGGGAGCGGGGGGAACCCCGCTTGCGGGGTCGGGCCGGAACGGCCGGATGAGGGGAATTTGCGGACCAAGGCTAGCATCTCATCCCTCATCCGCCCCTGCGGGGCACCTTCTCCCGCGGGGAGAAGGTAGGATCGCCACGGCCTTTCTTGATCGCTGTATGCAACGCGCGAGCAAACCGCGCTAATCTTCAACCAGGACCGGGCCTTTCAGCAACCCCGAGGAGAAGGTCGGGACCCGCTCCTGTCTCTTTCGTGCTATCATGAAAGAGCGACAGGTTCGGCAAGCAAAGCTGGATGGGCGGAATCCAGGTACCACGGCCGCCTTCAGCCGATTCTCTGGGTTACAATACGGAGGATAGGACCAATGTCGAGCCAGATCGTTGACTGGAACGCCCCATCCTTGCAGCGGACGCTACCCGCGCTCCCCAAGGATCTGCCGCACGGCTTGATCGTTCCATCCCAGGAGGTCCGGGACGAGATCGCAGCATCAGACGAGAAACTGCTGGGGAGCACGGCTTCACCCTGAACGAGGAGGCCAGGGTGCAAGAGTTGAATCGCCAGACGCTGAACTATCACTTCGACCACCTGGACCACGAGGTCGCCTACCGCGAGACCACTCAAGGCCCGGTGGTGCTGGCGGTCGGTGATGAAGAGATCGTGGCCCTGACCAAGGACATGAGCCTGGAAGAGCAGTTGAAGCTCCAGAGTTGGCTCCCCTGATGAGCCGCCTCGAAGTCCCCCTCCGAGATCGAAAGCTCTGGGCAACCGGGGATGTCCTGCTCCGGGCCGAGCTACGCCTGCTTCTGAAGGACAACGCCGGCCATTGGAGGGCAGCCACGAACGACAAGACTCTCGCCAGCCTGCTGGCACCCGATCCTCGCGTCCGTGTGCTGCGTCCGGGCCCTCCCGATCCCGAGAGAAAGTGCGTCGTTTACTGGATGCAGCGAGCACAGCGGGGAGTTGACAATCCCGCGCTCAACATGGCGATCGCGCTGGGCAACGCGGTCGGGCAGCCGGTGCTGGCGGTCTTCAGCCTGACGGCCGACTATCCCGGCGCTCAGCGGCGGCACTACCGGTTCTTGGTGGAGGGCCTGGTTGACGCCGAAAGAGATCTGATGGCGCGCGGCGTGCCACTGGTCGTTCGACTTGGCCGTCCGGGTGAGGTCGTACCGGCCTTGGCCGCGGAAATGGGTGCGTCGCTGGTGGTCGGCGACGAAAACCCGGTGCGGATCGGGCAGCAATGGCGGGAGCAGGTGGCCGGAAAACTCGAAGTGCCGTTTCACCTCGTGGACGCCGACGTGGTTGTGCCAACATCGCTGTGGCCGAAGGAGGAATTTGCTGCCCGCACGCTGCGCCCCAAAATCCATCGCGTCTGGGAAGAGTACTTGAAACCGCTTCCCAGCCCGCACGCTCGCGTTGCCTGGAGGGGATCGCGCCCGGCCGGCGAAGCGATCGATGCCGACGCCCTGATGGCGAAACTGAAAGTCGGGGGGGTGCCGGATGTCCCCGGGTATCGTGGAGGAGCTAGTGAGGCTCGGAGGCGGCTGAGTCGGTTCGTCCGCGAGCGGCTGGACCATTATGCCCGCGATCGCAATGAACCGACTCCCTATTCGACCACGGAGCTGTCAGCCCATCTTCATTTCGGTCACATCAGCCCGCTGACAATCGCACTCGAAGCGCGCCAGAGCGAGACACCGGGTGAGAATGTGGATTCGCTGCTCGAGGAGCTGATCGTCAGGCGCGAGCTGGCGATCAACTTCGTCGCCCGCAATCCCGATTACGACCGGCTGTCCGGCTGTCCCGAATGGGCCAGGAAGACGCTGGCCAAACATGCGGCCGATCCGCGGCCCGTGCTCTACACGGCCGCCGAGCTCGAAGCCGGTCAGACGCACGACCCGCTCTGGAACGCGGCACAGATGGAAATGGTCGTTACCGGCCGTATGCATAATTATCTACGCATGTACTGGGCCAAGAAGATCCTGGAATGGTCTGTCGACGCCGAGACGGCTTTCCGGGTCGCGATCGATTTGAACGATCGCTACGAGATGGACGGCCGCGACCCCAACGGCTACACCGGAGTTGCCTGGGCCATTGGCGGCAAGCACGATCGCCCATGGCCCGAGCGGCCGATCTTTGGCACTGTAAGGTTCATGAGCTACGAGAGCACGCGGCGAAAATTCAATTCCAAGGCGTACATCGCGTGGGTCGGCGAGAAGGAGAAGGGGAGAGAGTGAGTGCAGAATGGCGGATGGCGGATGGCAAATGACAGATGGCGGATGGCGGATGGCGGATGGCGGATGGCAAATGACAGATGGCCATGCCGCCATCAATCGTTTCTTACGGCAAGGTGGAATAGATGACGATGTTGGCGGCGATCTTGAGTGCCGACTCGTAGGTGTAACCCTTGCAGTCGAGCCCCGAATGTCGTTCCAGGGCACAGCCGATGTCGTACTTGGAATAGATGATGGCCCAGTGGCCGTTGATCTTGACGCCCTCGAGCTGGGGGAAGTCCTTGCCGCCGCCGCCGGCCTTGGTGTATTGAGAATCGGCGAGGTCAAAGCCGACCTTGGTGGAGTAAAGCTCGTCGTCGCGGGGGATGGAGACCAGTGGGTTGTTGGGCAAGAGTTCGGTGACGAAGCGCCGGAAGGCGGCGTCGAAGGCGGGGCTGCCGCAGGCGGCGTCGCCGAAGAGCGTGCCGCCGCCGGGCTCGAGGTGCCGCCGCAGGGCGTCGAGGTCCTCCTTGGTGAAGGAGAAGGCGGCGCGGCCGTGAAGGTAGACCAAG
>JBEKTN010000597.1:0-2775 GCA_049516015.1 Isosphaeraceae bacterium
TTACGTTACCGACCTGGCATCAGCCTGGTCCCGTTTCCCCACCCAGAGCGAGTGCCAATGCGCCCTTCGGACATGGGGACGTGGGAAGCACCAGTCGGGCCAATCCCCGAGTTCCTTCCCCCCTGGCACGAAACTCATCCACCTGCCCGAGTCCTTCGTCAGCCACGAGGTCTCCCCTCTATCATGATCACCTCTCAGGGCTCCATCCGCCTCCACGGGCGTCTCTCATTCTGGAGGATGAATCTATCAGGCAAGAGCCCACAGAGGCTCGGGGAGGCTCCTGGCACTATTAAATAAAGAGCTTGTGATCGAACTGAAGAGTCAGTTGTCTGCGAAGAACAACCATCCCAGCCAGCCAAGGTTGATCAGCCTGATCTATCATTCCTTAATCCCGTAATACTCCCGCCAGAAACCGGCGATCTCTTCAACCATCGGTGCGGAACTTGGGATCAACCCGGTCGGATATCGAGCGTCGTAGCACTTGGCATAGTCTTTGGCAGCCTGATAAGCCCAGATCGCTGCTTCATAACCCTTGAGAACCGATTTCAGGGACTCTTCGACCACGACCAGATCCCTGCTTTTGAGCATCCGAACCATGTCCCAGCCAATTTTCTTGTACTCGTTCTGTTCTGCTTCCATCTCCCGGCACAGGGAAGAAAGCCGTCCTTTTCGTTCCTCAGTGGGATCGGTCAGATAGGGTTTCAACTCCTTGACGGCTCGATCCACGAGTTCCCGATAGCGTTCTGAGCTCTGTTCTTGGCGCATCTTGCTCTGGATTCTCCCAGCCAGGAACAAAGCGAAGGCTGCTGCGGCTTCTGGCTCTCCACAGAAACTCTTGATGGTCGTCAAGCGGGTGACAGGGAAGTGCTTTCCTTGGCGTAGCTCCTCGGCGACCTCTGACAGTTTCTTGACCTTCTTGACTATCTGAGGGTCTGGGGACTGAGGCATGTCGAATCTCTCCCGGATGACCTGTTTGCCGTTTATTTGTGACCGTTCTCCAACGCCTGGCTAAAGGGGTCCGGGTGGGATCGTAGCTGATCTCGACATTGCCGGATTCCTTGACCCAGAAGGTGATCGACGGGTACTTCGCCTCGAACGACGATCTCATCGCCTTGGTCCTGAGAGATGCTCTGCGGGTTTGAGTCCCGGCTCAAGGCTGGACGGTTCTGACGTTCTCTCCAGCTTCCTGGCATGAAGATGTCGGGAAAGCAGCCCGCCCAGGATTGCGGCGATCAACGCAAGGAGCGAGTGACCAATCCTCACGAAGTCCTCCTTGTTGCCGATTGATCTGGTCAGCGGTGGTTTCACAAGGATGTTCGGTTTCGATCCAGCAACCAGAGTCATGTCCTTGAGAGTGCCGTTCCCCTTGTTGACATAGAGAACAATCGGTTGCGAGTTGTTGACGACAAGGAGGTCGTAGAGTGCGACACTTGCTGGGATAGACCTCGGCACCTTGGAGTCGTAGAGCGGCAAAGCCGACCCCGAGGAGCAGGACGAGGATCACGAGGGTGCCGAGGTGGAAGCGAAAACGACGCATGGCATGGTCCCTGAGTCGTTGAAATGAAATCCGCCAACGACGATCATAAATCGCTCAGGGATTCCAGGAAAATGCCATGTTCTCTGCATCGACGCCCTCCAGCCCCTTCTTCCTCCAAGATCGTGGCTGTTCTTTCTGAGCATGAATAAGCAGCCGTTGGGCTTTATAAAAGCTTGTGCGGACATTTCTAGGACTCTTTGATTTTCATGCTTTCCAACTGTTGAATGCCCTGTGTATCCTCATCGGGGTATCTGCTTTGGAGGAGTGCCGAGCGAACCCCGTGGTACGACGTCGTTACCACCTGCCCGTCGATAGGACAAACCGATGATTCACCCAACAGACGAAGCCCGCTGGCGGGAACTCGAATCTAACGCTCACCTACCCGATGTCCAGGAACTCATCCGGCAAGAGATCCTGAATGGGACCATACGTGTCTGTCCCAAGCGGGGAGGTGGAATTCGCATCGTACCGGTTCGTCTGCCTGAAAGCGAAGAACCGATTGAAGAAGTGGAACCCCCGCCCACCCCATCGCAGGAAGAGGCGAGCCCATCCAGGAGAGTGGCTTTCAGGGGTCGCTTCGCACGCCGCTAACACGTCTTCGATGCCAATGAGCTTGCCAGCGTCCGCACCGGGACGGAGCCCCTTCCGTGATGTACCCACTTGATCCAGGGCTTTTCTTCTGTTTGCGATCGGTCTATCAGTCTGGATTCCCAACATCCCACACCGTCGTCGTCAGATCCTCAATGCCCGTCACATTCACCGGGATCGGCGGCAGCCACTTGAGCGTCACCGACCTGGCATCAGCCTGGTCCCGTTTCCCCACCCAGAGCGAGTGCCAATGCGCCCTGCGGATATGGGGACGAGGGCTCGCATGGGTGCCGGTCGGTTCCGATGGTTCGTGCTCCGACAACGCCTGCCTCAAAGCATCTCCGAGGCGATACCCGACCTCCCAGTGGCTCGGTGATCCGGGGCAAAGATCCGCATGCCCTTCTTGGTCTTCTGGGACTTGGGACGAGTCGGCACACGCTTTCCGGCACCAATCTCCTTGATCTCGGCAGCTTGCGAGCAGAGGTAGAGGACCAGGAAGACCAGAGGCGAAACGTCGCTGGAGAGCCTCTCTAGCCCTGAATCAAGCGTGATATATAACCCGGAGGGCAAGATTTCTCAAGAAAAGCTTGAAAACCCCGCAGGTTTTTGGAATAATGTAGAAGAGAATACGTTCTCATTATTCCAAAACA
>JBEKTN010000598.1:0-2757 GCA_049516015.1 Isosphaeraceae bacterium
CGTCCATGCGAACTCTCCGTAAGGGGGCAACCATGCCTCAACGGAGACAAGCGCAACAGATGCACGTCCCGATGTCAACCCAGAAGCACTCCAAAAAACGGCTGTTTTCATCAGCCCACCCCCGGCCTCACCCCCGAGACCCGGGAAAGCTGGCACTGGAGCCGCTGGCAACGGTCTCTGAGATATAATAAGCCTTTGTCAGTCGTCTATCACGTGAGCGCATTGATCGACCGCGCGACAAAACAGCCGTCCCTCCACCAGGACCGCGGCGAGGCGCTCTTCAAGCTTGGCTGGCATGATGACGCCCTCGCCGATTTTCGCGAGGAACTCGCGATCCAGCGCGCCCGCCGGGGCCAGGATCGATACGATGAGGGCCTTGCCCTATATTGGATCGGCGTCGCGGAGCTTAAGCGAGGGCGTGCGGAGGACGCCGATCGCGCCGCCCGTGAGGCCCTGAGCGTCTTCCGTGAGGTGACCGGCGAGGAAAGCCTCGACGTCGCGCGCATTCGGGTAAACCTGGGCATTAGCGCCCAGAAACGCGGCAACTTCGCCAAAGCCGTGGCCCAGTTCGTCCCGGCCCTCCAGGCCCTTTCCAAGTCTAAAGCCTTCGAACTTACCGACGAAGACCGCGCCAGCATAACGTTCGCGCTAGCGTTTTGTTACTTCCATCTTGGCCAGCCAGAGCAGACCGAGTCTGTCCTGGTGGATTACGAGAGACGTCTCAGATCCTGGCCGAAAAATCTACAAGACATCTACTGGAAGCAGAAATGGACGCAGTCCATGATCCAGCTCGATCAGTTTTACCGGGCCTGGAAAAAACCCGAAAAGGCCGAGCCCTTCGACCAGCAGCTTAGAGCGAACGGCTTCGTGTTCACTCCCGCCACCCCCACGGCCTCCTCCCAGCCTTCGCCCACCGCGCGGGAGGGCCGTCAGAAAAGCGATCGGAATGCGGACGATGGCCCCAAACCTGGCCCGGGAAAAGGCCGAGAGGCGACCGGGGCCGTCGAACCGGATCGGGAAGAGAAGCTGCGTAAGACCCGATCCCTTGAGGAACGCCGCCGTGACGCGATCCTCATGCTTCAGAGAGTCGGTGCAAGCTATAAGCTGAACGACGACGGAGAACTCGTGTCGGTCTCGACTTCCATGGCCGCCCGCGACCGGATGACCGACGAGAATCTCGAACTGCTCGCGGACATGCCCGCGCTCGAGTCATTGTCTCTCGTAGGGCAGCCTTCGAACCCGGCCGAGCACCGGATCACCGACGGGGCACTCGCCGTCCTCAAACGCATGCCGGCGCTCAGGACCCTTTATCTGAACGAGTCCCCCTTCTCGGACGCGGCGCTGGCTCACATCGGAGGCCTTTCCCAATTGAAGAAGCTCGGCCTTCACGGGACGAAGGTCACGGACGCGGGGTTGATCCATCTCAAGAAACTGAATAAGCTGGAATTCCTCGCCCTCTCCAACACCGGCACGAGTGACGAAGGCGTCGTATGCCTTAAAGATCTGATCGGGCTCAGACAGCTCCTTCTTTCCCGAACCAAAGTTACCGAACTCGGCGTGTCGAGGCTCAAGGAAATGCTGCCGGATTGTGAGGTAAAGTGGTAGCAGGTTCAGAGTACGGGCGGCCGATCGCCAGAGACTCCATCATCGACTCACTACCCCAGCCTCTCGAAACGAGAACCTCCACGCCAGGGCTCTCGAACTCCCTCCACCGTCATGACCATGCTCGATAACGCCCATGCGTTGGTCGTCGGCATCGCCGACTATGCGAATATCCGCAAACTTCCCAAAGTCCAGGATGCGGAAGACCTAGCCGCAGTGCTCGTCGATCCCACGCTCTGCGGGTATGACGCAAAGAACGTGAAGGTCCTCCTCGATCGGGACGCCACGAAAGACAATCTCCGCGCGGGGCTCGACGCCCTCAAGCGGCGATGCGATGCGGACTCGACCGTCTTCCTCTACTTCTCGGGGCACGGTGGACAGATCATGGAGGGGGCGAACACGGGGCAGTACCTCCTGCCCGACGAGGTGGTCTACCCGGGGAATGACAACCTCGCGCGCACGGCCATCTCGGGGGCCGAGTTCACTGCGGCCCTCAACGCCATCAAAGCAAGGCGGCTAACGGTCGTGCTCGATTGCTGCCACGCCGGGGGGATCGGCGATCCCCGCGACTTCGTCCCTTCAGAGCCGATCGCGGCCGGCCTGTCGGACAGCTATCTTAATGTGTTGAAGGTGGGCACGGGTCGGGTCATCATCTCGGCGACGCGCGGGTCCGATCCGGCCTATGTACGGCCCAGGGCGAAATACGGTGTGTTCACCGGCCACTTCCTCGAAGGGCTCCGCGGTAAGGCCCGAGGCGATGGAGGCGTGATCCGCATCTTGGACCTGTATTCCTATGTGCAGGAGAAGGTCGTCGCCGACCAGCCCAACCAGAGGCCGGTGCTCAAGGTCGAGCTGGAGGAGAATTACCCGATCGTCCTCTACTGAGGCGGCAAGCCCCCCCACGCTCGATCTCGTCGTGCGGCCTGAGGATGGCTTCAAGTATGATGTCTTCCTGAGCTATCGCCAGCAGGATCCCGACAAGACCTGGGTCCGCAAGACGCTCTACCCCCGCCTCAAAGCCGAGGGGCTAAAGGCAATACCGTTGAAATAGGCGCAAGTCACGGCCTCCTGTAACCTTGGGTTTACTGAGGACCCAGGTTGCAAGGAGGCAATGACTCGCATGCCACAGGGACAGTGCACGCTGCCGCCCGATGA
>JBEKTN010000599.1:0-2757 GCA_049516015.1 Isosphaeraceae bacterium
ATCCATGATGTTGTAGCCCGAATGAGATCGATCTCCGTAACAATATCCACTAAATCCCATAAACCCCGCGAATTGTCCAGAGCTGTGGAAGCTGGTAGCTAAATTACGAAATGGACATCTAGGTCAGGGGCAGCGCTAGCATCATTCCGGCGCCGTGACTCAGGGCATTGATCGGCTCCCGAAGATCAAGCAGCATCATGGCGGCCCCGTGATTCGCGACCTGAGTGTTCTTTCCCGCCCCGGGCAGTCGGGTAGTGAGGACGTACTTGAGGCAAATAGATCCTCGTACCGCGTCGCTGCGCGAACTGGATGTGACTCATCGGAGGACTTTCGACCGGTCCAGGGCCCGTTCTTGAGCGATTCCCAAGGGCCTCTGCGAGGAAACATTGCCTACCGTGTTCAGGCGGGATAGCTTTAAAGTGCCGACGTCTCGGGTGAGTAGCCTTTGCGGGTGAAAGAGGCGGGACCGATCGCGCGGATGCTGAGGGCTGGGAGAACTTGTCTTCGGCGTGTTCAATGGCTGCGGGAAATCCAAGGCTGCGGGGTCCGACCACGTTCGGTGCGGGTCTCTGACCGGGCCGAACGTGGAGCCAGGCCGTGACGACATTACTTGCGCCCTGCCTGCATCTGGCGGACCGCCAAGGCGGCTGCGACCAAACCGAATACGACCAGCGTGCCGGGCTCGGGGACCGGAGCTGGTTGCGGAGTTCCCCCAGAGCCGGTGCCGTCAATAACCTGGGCCGCGAGCTCTGGCTTCGACGTACTCGCCAGATCTTTGGGTGCCACATTCTTGGGCGAGTCGATCTTCAGGTCGCTTTTCAAGGCGTCCAGTGATTGCTGATTCCAGTTCACCAGCTTGCCCGACTTGAGTGCGAAGAGATGTTCCAGGTCTTTCACGAGCTTGGAGTTGGTGATCGGGTCGGTGATGCTGGTGGGAATCAGGGTCTGGGCCTGGATCGGGGCCACCGAGGTCGGCATGCTTGTCTGCGTCGTGCCCGAACTCGAACTACTGGTGGACCGCTGGCTGGCTAGCCAGGCCAGGGTAGTTCCACCCGATGATCCAGTGGTCCCAAACAAGGGGGGAATTGGCTTAACCAAGTAGGTGTCCTGCCCAGTGTAGACAGCAGCTCGGCCATCCTTTGCCAGCGTCTGGACAAGCTGAGCCTTGACTAGAGCGTCGAGATGGAGCGGGCCGGTGGTGGTCTGGTTAGAGCTCGCCGATTCGGAGACGACCGTGGGAAATCCCTTGGGCAGCGAGCCGCCGCCGTCAACCTGGTAAGCGATATAACTGGGTACGGCACCGTCGGTCAGGACGACGGTGCCGGATTGCTGCTTGGTTGACAATTGGATCGTCTGACCGTTCTGATCGAGCACTATCGGATGGTCCAGGTCCTCGGCGTCGAGCTTGATCGCCGAGGCGATTTGCGCAGCGCGGGATTGCCAGGGTGCCACTGGGGCGAGGCCCAAGCCTAGGACAAGAGCCAGTGAACTCGCCAGCCAGCAGTGAAACTGGCCACAATGGGTAGTTCTTCTCATCAGGGCGTCCCTCCTTGGAAATCTACCGTGCTCGGTCTCGGCACCATTTCCCCCGCCGCGGCCAACCCCAGCTAGCGGCAGCCCAAGGGCTGGCAACCGGGAAGATCTGATCTTGATCGAAATCGATGCGATCTGTGGACGCGATGTGCGACAGGTGAAAGGTAAGGGCTATCTAGCACGATCAACCGGACCGATCAACCCGGGTTTGTGGCTCTTGAGGGGAATTGTACCGGTTTGAAATCCTTTCCCTGAAGTTTCTCGGGGCGATGACTGAGGGCCAGTGGCAAGAGGCCACTGCCCACTGCCCACTCGAGTGGCTGGCTCATTCACTCCTGGATCTTGAGCAGTTCGACCTCGAACAGGAGGGTGGCGTTGGGGGGGATGACGCGACCTGCGCCGCGGCTGCCGTACCCAAGATTGGGGGGAATCAAGAGCTCGCGCTTGCCGCCAACTTTCATGCTCAAGACGCCCTCGTCCCAGCCCTTGATTACCCGACCGGTGCCGATCGGGAAATCAAACGGTTCGCCACGGTCCACAGAGCTGTCGAACTTCTTACCCTTGGCTCCGTTTTCCCAGAGCCAACCTGTGTAGTGCATGACGCAGGTCTGCCCCTTCTTGGGCTTCTCGCCAGTGCCTTCCTTGATGTCGCGGTATTGCAGACCGCTCTCGGTCTTGGTCATCTTCTTTTCCTTCTCGGTTTGGCCAGGATCGTCGGCGCGGCCCCCGGTTGCCGCGACCAAAGCAATCGTCGTTGCCAGAGCGGCAACGAGACGCCAGCGCGTCGAGGCGATCCTGGAGCGAATTATGGTCTCGGTCTTGCTTATCTTCAACTTGCGGCTCCTTGTCAGTTTCCTCGCGAAATTTCGGAACGCTCTCTCAGGCTGGTCGGCCGCCGGTTCATGCTTCCGGCATTCGACGTAACGCCTGTGACCGTACCACAACCAGCGGCCGCGGGGGAATGACCCAGTTCTTCGACTGGACCAGGGCTGGCTGTGCCCAGCGAGATCGGGATCGGGCACGAGTTTCGAATGTCATCGGTTTTTTTTGCCGATCGTGTCGATCGTGTCGTTGTGTCGATCGATCCCATTGCGTAGGCTTAGGCTAGGCTGATGCGAAGTCGGGGTTGACACAAACCCTTGCGCATCAGATTTTATTCCACTTTTGTTACGCTTTCAGCGCTGAAGACGGCTTGGAGGACGCCGCGTTGGCGTTGGACCGTTG
>JBEKTN010000600.1:0-2676 GCA_049516015.1 Isosphaeraceae bacterium
AAGTCGGGGTGACAGGACGTCTATTGAACTTTTTTCTGACTCGTTTGGCGAGTGGACCAAGACGTTAATCGCAATAGCACAAGCGATTGGGTCTTGAGGGCCCCAAAAAAGCGTTTGAAAGTGACCTGGGTCAATCGGGGAGAATGGCTTCGGTCGATGTGACCGACGCGCGTAATGTTGCAGTCCTCGGAACATGCGGAACCTCAGCACTGAGCATTGGCGATGTGTTCCGACACGACTAAAATGGACAAACGCTAGGCTGCCATCATTGATCGAGACCGACCATAACCCCGCAGTTCCAGATCGTACCAGCCGCTGGCAATCGCCTCGGGGAGAATCCTCATGCCTTCCCATCGGGCAGACAGTCGCGCGGAGAGGTTGATGGAAGCGACAGACCAGAACGGCCCCCGGCTGCTAAACGCGGTCACGCCTCGCAACCTCCTGTCGTTCGGACCGGATAACGAGCCGTTGGAGCTGAATTGCCTCAACGTCCTGATCGGGCCGAATGGCTCCGGGAAGTCCAATCTGCTGGAAGCCATTGCTCTGCTCCGCACATGCCCGAACCGTGAGGGATTCCGGCCGGTGATCGCCCGCGGCGGGGGCATCGGCGAGTGGATCTGGAAAGGCCGGCCGAACGAGCCGGCCTCTGTGGAAGCACTCGTGGCTCGCCCCGACGGCTGGCCGTTGCGGCATAGCATAGCCTTGCGTAAGGAGCAGCAGTCGTTCCGGCTCGAGGACGAGCGTATCGAGAACGAACGGCCCGCCAAGGGCAAGAGTAAGCCGTACTTGTTCTACCACTACGGCCACGGCCGGCCGGTGATCAACACCGCCAGCGGCAAGAAACGGCAATTGAACCGGGACGACGTCGCGCCGGATGCATCCATCTTGGCGCAGCGGCAGGACCCGGAAAGCTTCCCGGAAATCACCCGCCTGGCGACCGTCTATGACCGCATTCGGCTGTACCGGGAGTGGGCGTTCGGCCGGAATACGGTGTTTCGCGAACCGCAGAAGTCCGACTTGCGCACCGACCGTTTGGAAGAGGATTTCTCAAACCTCGGCATGTTCCTCAACCGTCTGCGGCGCCAGCCTAAGACGAAGGCGGCCCTGCTCGCCGGCCTGGCGAACCTCTACGAAGGGCTGAGCGATTTCGACGTGAGCATCGAGGGCGGCACGGTCCAGGTGTTCTTCACGGAGGGCGACTTTTCGATCCCCGCGACGCGGCTGTCGGACGGCACCGTTCGTTACCTGTGCCTGCTGGCGATCCTGTGCGACCCAGAGCCGCCGCCG
This sequence comes from Isosphaeraceae bacterium, assembly GCA_049516015.1. Lineage (GTDB taxonomy): Bacteria > Planctomycetota > Planctomycetia > Isosphaerales > Isosphaeraceae > Aquisphaera. Next base: position 1,288 of record JBEKTN010000600.1, read on the forward strand.
CTGATCGGCATCGAGGAGCCGGAACTCGGGCTGCACCCGGACATCTTGCCGAAAATTGCCGACTTACTAATGGCAGCATCGGAACGGACCCAACTCATCGTAACGACGCACTCGGAAATCCTGGTGGACGCGCTCACAGAGCGGCCGGGCGCGGTAGTCGTGTGCGAAAAGTACGAGGGGCAAACGGCGCTGCGGCGGCCCGACCCGGACGCCTTGTCAGTATGGTTGGAGAAATACCGCCTCGGCCGGCTGTGGATGGATGGCCAACTTGGGGGAACCCGCTGGTGAGCACGATCTACCTGGAAGGGGGCGATGACTCCACCCAGCTCAAGGTCCGCTGCCGCGAAGGGTTCCGCAAGCTCCTGACTAAGTGTGGCTTCGCCGGGCGGATGCCAAAGCTTGTCGCCTGCGGCGGGCGGGGTGCCGCGTTCGACCGCTTTAAAACTGCTCACGAGACCGCTATCGCCGGCGGATATGTGGCGCTGCTGATTGACAGTGAAGACCCAATGGCCGACATCGAGGCGGCCTGGGCGCACCTGAAAGCCCGAGATGACTGGGACGAGCCTCTCGGCGCGAGTGACGCGCAAGCGCTGCTGATGACGACGTGCATGGAGACGTGGATTATCGTTGACCGTGCGGCTCTTGCCCGGCACTACGGCCAGGAATTGCAAACGTCGGCCCTGCCGCCGCTAGTGAACGTCGAATCACGGACACGTCACGACGTTCAGACCAGGCTGGTCAATGCGACGGAGCAGTGCTCAAACGCCTATGCCAAGGGTAAGCGGTCGTACGAAGTCCTCGGAGAGCTCGACCCAGAGATGCTCAAGCCTCACCTACCCAGCTTTGTACGTATGTTGCGCATTCTGAACAGGAATTTATGAGCGCGTCTGACACCAAGGCCCAATCTGCGCCATCCACTCGCCGCCGGTGAGAACGTGTATGGCCTGTGAAATCAGCAACGGGGTCGAATCAAGAGGCGTGGACCACCAGCGGCAACTTGCGCCGAGCGGCCTCGCCGCGACATGGCAAGCAATCGCACGGGTCGATCCGACACACCACGGCCGATGTGACCGAGGCACGCCAGGGCGCAAGTCTAAACGTATGCCGATTTCCGAGAAAACGGTCGTTCAATGAGAATCCCAGAAAAGGTATGGGTTCTTGGGACTTTCTTCCAGCAAGACCGAGTTTGTGTTTTGGCCGCGAGCCCCGCCACCATCTTTCCATCTTTCATCTTTCGAGGCATCGGTTCACGTTACGTCTGCGCCAGGGTAGAATCACGTCGAGCGGCGTGGGACGGCGACGCCCTGCCGCACCGCGGACGGGCCTTCGGCTTGCCGCAGTTCGACAATCGTTCGGTGCAACCACACGGAGGGACCTGGACATGGGTGC
>JBEKTN010000601.1:0-4091 GCA_049516015.1 Isosphaeraceae bacterium
CATCGGGCGGCAGCGTGCACTGTCCCTGTGGCATGCGAGTCATTGCCTCCTTGCAACCTGGGTTCTCAGTAAACCCAAGGTTACAGGAGGCCGTGACTTGCGCCTATTTCAACGGTATTGCGACTAAACCCGATCCGGAAGAGAAAAGCGACGACGAAGCGAGCGAGTAGAACCCGCCCAATCGGCCGACTCGCGCCCGGGTTCAGGCCCGGGTTTTTGTTGCTCTCCCATAACTCGCAAGCGATATGTCTTGCGTGCCACCAGGTTACGGCGTTTCTGTACTATTTTGAACTGGTTTCGGAACGTTCTGGTGCACTCGGCATAAACATATAGAGTTGGGACTTGCCCATCGGCCGCCTCGATGGGCGGCCGTCTCGTGTCCGGTTGCGGTCGCTGGGGCTCACACCCCAGCATCCGGGCGATCTTCTCGAGGGTTGACGCTTCACCACGTAGCCTCTCGCGACGGCCTAGGATGCCTCACAACGCGTTGGCGGCCTTCCCCTCGACTCAGTCACTCCAACATCGTGCCGCGGCAATCCGCCCGCTCGCCGTGGTCCGGTTGTAGGGAAAAATCCAGAGAAAAAAAAGTTTCTGGTGTTCACAAAACACTCAACGCGCGACTAAACTGATAGCAGACGGTGCTATCATCCGACGTATTAACAGAGGGAACGGGTAATGGCTAAGAAGAAATCAGGCGTCCCCAAAGTAAAGGCCGAAGATGCAGCTAATCCGAACACAACTATTAAGCTTAACTCTAAGAACCAAAAGACTTTAGAGGCGATTTTCAAAAATCCAGTGCGATCGGACATTCCATGGGGTGACATTGAGAGGCTTCTGGAAGGCCTGGGAGGAATCGTTGACAGCAAACGCAGCGGATCGAGGGTCGGTGTCTCGCTTCGTGGAGTGAGAGCCGTCTTTCACGAGCCACATCCCAATCCGGCGACGAACAAAGGTGCCGTCAAGAACGTACGCGAATTTTTGAGCAGGTGTGGAATTACTGTATGACCAAGTACAAGGGTTATGTTGGCCAGTTCGACGTGGACATCGAGGCCGGCCTCATTCGGGGCAAGGTCGTTAATACCCGCGACATCATCACCTTTCACGGTGCGACCGTTCGAGAGGCTGAGCAGGCGTTCCGCGACTCGGTCGATGACTACCTGGCCTTCTGCGAGGGCCTGGGGGAATCCCCGGAGAAGCCGTACTCCGGAAAGCTCCTGGTCAGGGTGACACCAAAGCTGCACCAAGAGCTTGATGTTCTTGCGAAGTCGGAGGGCAAGAGCGTCAACACTCTTGTCGCCGGCTGCTTGGCAAGAATGATCCGGAGACTCCCGTACGTGGGGAGAAACTCCCTCTCCCGGGCGGTATCCCTGGGCCCAGTGAAGGATTCCACTGGCCTGGCCGCGACCCCGAAAAGCACGAAGTCCCCGAAAAGGAAAAAGGCACCTGCCCAAATCGTCTGAGATAGGGCAAGAGCGAGATGAGCATGGCCAGTTACGCCCGCAAGTTGGTTGAGGAAGGGCTCAAGAGAAAGGAAGGGGGCAAGAAATGAGCAAGCTTGAAAAACTCGGAGTGGTCGAGATCGATTCGGGGACCATCGTCGTCGGCGCCCCGCGCTGCCTCAAGGTCAAAACCGAGCCGTCCGATCACGAGGTCGTCCAGTTGCGGCACGACAACGGCAAGCCTGGGAAGGGTGTCGTTGTCGGCTGCATCTGGCGCGATGGCCCGTGCGACGTGTACGGGATTAGGGGCGACGCGGGCATTGCGGCTGTGATCGTCGATCTCGCTGGCGATCGGGTCGAAAATCTGCTCAAACTGCTAGGCGAGCGGGAAGCGGTCGCTTGGCTCCGCGATCGTCTTCAGGACGGCGCCGAAGCAGTTGCCACGATCCGGTGAGCGTGGGAGGCTCAGGGAGGCTCTTCCCGCGACTTGTTCACTGCCCGGCAGTTACTGGGAGTTAAGGTCGAGAACATAGACGGATGCGATGCGTGGAAATTGCCCGACAAGAGCTGACCGTGCCCCGATCGGCCGGCGAACAGCCCGGGTTCAGGCCCGGGCTTTTTTGTTCGAATGCTCGGGTACTAGGTACTACCGGTACTAGCTTGGCTCGGAAATACTATGTTTTCTCACTGTTTTTGGGTACTATTTGCAAGGACTTGCAAATGCGAGCGATCTGCGTTAGACTCAGTAAAAGACTGGACTTTCAAGGCTTTTCGACCATTCCGGAAAGACGTTTGGGGTGCAAGAGGTCAGCGGTTCAAATCCGCTCGGCCCGATTGTTTTTCAAAATAAGCCCTTCGGCGAGAACGTCGAAGGGCTTTCTCATTGCCAAGTGATGGATTGGTGCCACTGGTCGATCAAGCTCAAAAGACGCGTCTCCTCGCCCTGACTTTTCGATCGATTTGACGCAAGCTCTTTGATCGCTCTACGATGTAGAAGCTCAAATCCTCTAGCCAGTTTCGTTGCCATCAAGGCAACCGTTACGCCACCGATGATTCCATTCCCGCTGATACCGAGCAGGAAATCAGAGCCAGTTGCGAGCGTCTGGAGAGAGCCACCAGGGGCATAGGCGATCCTCGTGTCTCCTTCCAAGTCCACTTCTAATGCCGTCTTCTTCTCTGTCTTGTTTTTGGTTCGCGTTTTGATAGCGCCCGAGGAGAATGCGGACACATTCTCCCCGAGCTTTTCCCTTGGGAGACGAGCCTCCCGTGGGCGCCCACCACGTTAAAGGAAAACGCCGCCGTCTGGCCAGAAGGCGCCGGCCCCGCGCGCGGAGATGCCTGCGTAAAGGCTGCGGGCGCCAGTACCAGCCACGGTGCTGGAACCAGCGCTACTGCCAGGAGCCGGAATGCCGGCGGCAGGTCCGCCGCTGGCAGGCGGCGCGGCGGCAGGCCAAACATCGCCAGGCCGTCGAGGTCAAAGCCCGGCACGCCCAGGCCCAGCGCGCGCGCCGCCAGCGGGTCAGGGCTGCCTCCCAGGCCGTTCAACACCCAGAGGTTACGCCGGCGCGTGGTCACGCAGCAGAAGCTTTTTTTCCCTTCCCTTATGTGATCGGCCGGGCTGCCACGAATCGCCCGTGACCTCACTCCGCAACCCGGCGCGCTATTGTTGCCCCGCCTGCCGTCAGGCCGTTCGCAATGTCCAGGACCGTGAACGCAAGTGGCTCTCACGCGGCACTTTGGATGGCCGGAAGAAACGGGCCATCGAGTATCAAGCCGCGCGCCGGCGCCGCGTTTGTCGCCAACGCCTCATCCCCCACCCAGCACCGTCGCGGCCGCCTCCTGGGTAACGATTCCCCCAAGCTACGCCGGTCGTCAATTATCGCGGTGCCATCCTGCGCGCTGATCTGCTGGGGCAGGCTGTTTATTCTCAGGAGCCCCAAGCATGCCCCAAAAACCGATTCTCGTTCCCGCGCGACTGCGGCGTCCTCCCGCAACAGGCTGGTCCTGGGTGGACCGTCGCTTCGTGCGCGAGCACGCCGCGTATCTCTCTCGCGACGCCGTGCTGTTGTACTTCTTCCTTTCGGCCGTGGCCGACAAGCACGGGCTGTCGTTCTACAGCGACGGCACGCTGGCTGCCCTGCTGCGGATGACCCTGCCGGCCTTGATCGAGGCCCGGGACGAGTTGCTGGCCCGTGATCTGATCGCCCATGAGACTCGCTGGACGCAGGTCCTCTCCGTGCCGCCCTGCGGCGAGCGCCGCCGCTGTGAGCCTGGCGGAGGGCTGATGCAACTTGGCGAGATCTTGCGCCAGGCCATCGCGCCGCCTCATGCCAGCGAGGGGAGGAGTTCGCCATGAACGTTGCCTTGTGGGCCGAAATCCGCCGCCTGGCTGAGATCGAGAAGCTCTCCGGCCGGGCCATCGCGCGACGACTCCATTGCTCGCGGCAGACGGTAACCGCGGCACTCGAATTAGACCAGCCCCCCGCGTGCCAAATTTCACGCCGCGCCAGCCTCTTGGATACTCACCGGTCCAAGATCGACGCCCTGCTGGCCAAGTATCCGGAACTCTCGGCGGTGCGCATCTGCGAGGAGATTGCTCGCGGTCCCGATGGCTATACCGGCAGCGCGTGCACCCTTCGCCGCTACCTCCGG
>JBEKTN010000602.1:0-2593 GCA_049516015.1 Isosphaeraceae bacterium
ATGAGATCGATCTCCGTAACAATATCCACTAAATCCCATAAACCCCGCGAATTGTCCAGAGCTGTGGAAGCTGGTAGCTAAATTACGAAATGGACATCTAGCTTCCGGAATACCCGATGATTGGACGGAGGAAGAACTGCGGGAAGCTGGCGCCCTAGCCTGGATGCCCATGCATGGGCATCCAGGCTAGGGCCAGTTTTCAGGAGCCTTTGGCGGATAGCCTCAATCTCGACGGAGGGGACGGGACCCAAGGAAGGCGCGATCGGCACGGTGAATCAGGTCGCGCACGTTGTCCGGATGGGTCAGCCCGAGAGCCTTGGACAACGCCTGGAGCATCACCGGCGTCAACTCCCGCGCTAGCCGGGCAGGTGATCAGATCCCAATCAAGATCGGACCGCACCCCTTCCAAAGCGGAACATCAACGACGACTCTGCTGCCTCGCAGCCTCGACACGGCCAACTACCTCGGAAGCCGAGACCCCCAGTGCGTCACAGATCAAGAACAAGGTGTCGACCGGCGGCGTCAACGAACGGCCGATGGGCGTGCTGGGCGGAGGCCCCGTTGCGGCTCACGACCACTCCAGCGGTGCTGGCCAATTCGGCGAGGAGTGTGTCGAGAGGATCTCCTGACGCCGGGCGAAGCGATCAAGCGGCTCGAGGAGCCCAAACCTGGTCGGGCAGCCCTCGGGCTCGCCGTGGCGGCGGCCCCCGTCTCATCAAAGGGGCTGGGGAGATCGAGGAGAGCCGGTGACCATCCTGCGAGCGGCGCGACGAGATGGTACGATCGCTGGTTGAATCCGATCCCTTCTCCTCGACCTGACCTGAGCCTATGCGTGACCGGCCCATGGACTGGCTGCGGCGCCTCCTGTTTCCCGAGCCCGCGCGGGAGCTCCGCCATCAGCGGGCGTGCAATATCGCGTTCCGGACGGTCCATATCGCCGCGACCGGCATCCTGCTGGGGGGTCACGTCTTCGATGTGGAGGAGTCTCGGCTTCGGGGCAGCCTCTACCTAAGCATCGCCACCGGCCTCGGTCTGCTCGTGCTCGAAGCGTATCCCAGCCTCCGGTGGATTTACCAGGGACGGGGCGTGACGGGGCTCTCCAAGCTGGCGCTGCTGTGCGCCGTGCCGTTCCTCTGGGACAACCGCGTGCCGATTCTGCTGGCCGTCCTGGTGATCGCATCGGTAGGGTCGCACATGCCGTCGCAGTTCCGGTATTACTCGTTCGTGCATCGCCGGGTGCTCGAGCACCGGAGTCGGGGGAAAGCCGGTGGGGTCTGAACCGCCCCACAGGTCCGCTGGGCGCGAAAGAGCTGGAGCACGGCCAGCAGCTCGCGGTCGGGGCAGGCATACTGCTTGAGGGCGTACGCCGCGGCCTTCCTCACCCTTCGGTCCCAATCCTCACCGCCGTGGCAGTGAAGGCACCATCTGTCCAAGGAATATCCAAAAAAACCATAGTCTTAGGAGTTACGAAGTTGATGGTTTTTGTTTACACCTTCTTATCTAACATTCTTAATTGCACCCATCACTACCTCTTGGCTTTCTCCTTCATTCCGGCTAGGCTAATTCTATGAATTAGCCTAGTAGATGCGAAGAATAAGTATGTTTGATAGTTGCTCAACGCCGCTAATGAGCGGAGAAGAAACGTCGCTCAATCAGTGACCACCGGGTAAGTGCCAAAAAGAGGAGCGCGAAACTGACATGACTGCTCCGATCCCCCCAGCAGACAGCGCCACAGCCTCGGCACGTGCGTTGATCGTCCAGCTTTGCGGTGAGATCAACGCCAACCGCAAGGGGGCCCTCGTGCCCGCCGGTTCGCTGGGAGATCTTGACCTTGCCCGGGCGACCGAAACCATCGTGCGTTGCGCCGGAAACGCTGACCTGTTGCCGACCTTGGCGTTCGCCGAGGCGGAGGACCTTGCACGGGCCTTTGTTGACGGAGACGACGGTCCTTTCGTCCGCTATAGCGACGGCCACAGCCTCCCCCCGACCGAAGAGTCCGACCTCGGGGTCGACGAGGTGCTGGTGCTCTGCGCGCTCCTGGCGGCCCGCGAGCAGTGGGCCTGGGAAGCGCGCATCGTGGGGTTGCCCGCCTCCAGGTCGGCCGAACCGGACGCGATTTGCCCCGCGTGCGGCAGCATGGCGCGATTGGAGATCTTATTGGGCCAGTTCAGTGAGAGATATGCCGTCTGCCCTGCCTGCGACGCCCTTTGGCGCATCCCCCGGATCGGCTGTCCCCACTGCGGTGAGGGCGACGGCCGCCACCTTGTGGTTTACAACACCGAAGGACGGACCGATCGGGCCTTAGTCCACTGCCTGATCTGCCGGCGGGTCTGGCGTCGTCTGGACCTCAAGGACCGCACAGTGCCTCCAGACGACCTGTTCATCCGAGCCTTCGAGCCTTGGTCCGAGGAGTTGCTCTTTGGCCAACGCGATGATGTACTTCCGGTGCCTTTGCGTCCCCTGCGCGGGACATTGGGGAATCCCCGCAGAATAGTCTCGGCATGATTCGAGTTTTCTGTTCTACTCCCCTCCGTTGTGGTTTCGGATTCGAGAACTGGTCCCAGGGAGGGGATGATGAAAGTTCTCACGGACG
>JBEKTN010000603.1:0-2586 GCA_049516015.1 Isosphaeraceae bacterium
CGAAAGACGGGAAAAGCAGCCTATTTTCGAAGATCCTCGCGTCTCCTAATGAATTCGCGATGCTGATTGCTTGTTGCAGTTGACCTTGGAGTTACGTCAAGCATAGCGCTGTAGTACTACGAGGTGGGTTTGGAGAATCCTCCGATTGAAGGATTGGGTAATGCTGTTGGTCGTGATAAACCCGAACCGTTTGGCCTCTCCTTTCAGAAGCATCTTTGAAGCACAATCCCACCAGTACATGACGAGATCCGCAGAACCAGGTACATCAGCGTGGGACGCGCGCAGCGATTCCACGTAACCGTCTCCGAGGACAGGGCGCATCCGTTTGTTACCGATGTAAGGAGGGTTACCGACGACGAAATCAGCTTTCGGCCACTCGCCCCTCCTCGGGTTCACGTAGTGAAAGACGAGCGTCCGTGCCCAGTCGTCAGGCACATCCTCCCCTGTCACATGATGTTTCTTGAGCGTCTGCCCGTCCCAACGTGTCACTGGCTTGCAGTCGGCATCCAGGACTGGCTCTTTACGATCGTACTCCAGAACGGCGTCCCGGCACTCGATGTTGTGAAACGGCTTGATGATCGGCTCTGCGGGCATGCGCGCGCCGAAGGTGCGGAAGTGCCACTGAAGGTAGCCGATCCACAGAACGAGTTCGGCGATGGCAGCGGCGCGGGGATTTATCTCGATCCCGAGGAATTGGTGCGGGTCAACGGAGTGGCCGGTTCCCTCGAAGACCGTCTGGGTCTCGCCCAGGCTGTGGAGCATATCGCGGACTTCCCCCTCCAGCCGCTTCATGTGCTCCATCGCCACGTAGAGAAAATTCGCGGTGCCGCACGCCGGGTCGAGGACGGTCGTGTTGCAGAGCTCGTCCAGGAAACCGCTGACCTCCTTTCTGGCCTCGGGAAGCTGTCCGCCCTTCGCCAGCGTGACGGCCGCGGCCTGAACGTTGGACCATTGCTCGCGGAGGGGCTCGACGATCGTCGGCAGCACCAGCCGCTCGACGTAGGCCCGGGGCGTAAAGTGAGCGCCCAGCTTGTGCCGCTCGTTCTTGTCGAGGGCTCGCTCGAGGAGCGTTCCGAAGATCGCGGGCTCGACCTCGCGCCATTGCTTTCGCCCGGAGTCGATCAGCAGGCCGATTGCTCATCTGTTAAGGGAAGAGCTGTGGCCTGATCGAACAGGCCGCCGTTGAAGCGGAGCACCGACTGCATGAGGATGGGCGAGAAACCGCCCGTCTTCATCGTGGCCCAGAGAGAGCCGGCCATATCGGGAAACGCGGTGATCCGGCCCTCCTCCCGCAGCCTGCTGAGCATTGCCGTGAAGCAGTCCCTCGGCAGCAAACCGACATCTTCGGCAAAGAACGTGAACAGGCAGCGCATCAGGAAATGGGCGACGAGGTCGGGAGCGTAGCCCGAATGCTCGAGCGATCGGGCCAGCTCGGCGAGCTTGGCGGCGACCTCGCGCGTGACCTTCGCCGTGCGGCGGCTGGGGTCGAGGGCGAGCGGCTCGGTCCAAACCTGTTTCAACCGTTCGCGGATCTCTGCCTCGGCCAGGTCGCGAAGCTTGAGCCGATGGGTCCGCGGGTCGGGGAACGGAATGTACGTGCGGCCCTGGCGGGAGAAGTCTGAGAACAGCTCCATGCTGTGGCCGACATCCGCCACGATGATGAACGGCGGGTTATGCTCGGAGGCCGGCAGGTTGCGCACGTAGAGCTCGGCCTGCCCCTTCGCCTCGTACATTGCCGCATCCCAGCCCGCCGTGCCCCGGACGGCCGTCCCCCGGCGCATCCGCCTGGGTGGCGTCAGCGAGAAAGGCTCGGCGGCTTCCACCCGATCGCTGCCCTGCTTGGCCTCGAGCACGAAGCAATCACGCTTGTAGAGGTCGATCCGCTTGACCGTCGTCGATCCGTCCGGGTTCGGGAATGGAACGGCGCGCTCGAAGACGTAGGCGTTCTTCTCGTCGTCCGGACCGGCGGGATCAGGCCTCGGGACATCGAGGAGATCACACAGCTCGTTCAGGAACATCGAGTAGTTGGCACGCTCCGCTGCGCCCGAGGCTTCCCAGCGCCGGAAGAACCCGTCAATCGTCGGAGTGGAAACAGCCAAGTCAGCCATGTGTCGCGGTCTCGACGGTCGGCGTTGACCTGAACAGAATGTAGCTTAGCAACCGAGCTTGCTCCATGCAAGCAGCGGGAGAGAACAAACGTAAAGCTCGTGCCGTCCGCTTGCTGCTCCCCCGGGTAGACCGTCCCTTGGAGGTGATAGAGAGTCCCGTGGACACCATGCCCGACCGCTGGGGCGAATTCCGGGAAATCAGACGGAGCAATGAGGGAATCGGCATTGCGGCTTATGGCCATCCGGCAGGCGGGCCTGGAGCCACTGGCGTTGAGCGCCTCCGGCCGCGAGAGGATGATCCACGGTGCGCGGCGGCGAGCGAGGACGAACGGCTTGGATTTTGGAGACTCCTCGCGGAACTCCACCATTCCAGAGCTGCCAGGATCCGGGTGGCTGGCGGCGGAGCCGGAGGCGACGCCCCAGACGCACAGGCTTCGGCCCTGGGGCTTCCCTACGGTCAGCCCCAGCCACCCAAGCG
>JBEKTN010000604.1:0-2538 GCA_049516015.1 Isosphaeraceae bacterium
AGGGGGCATCCTCGATCGCCCAATGTCCATGCATTGTGCCACAGGCTCTTACGCGGCGAAAGACCCCGTCCGATTTGGCGGCTAACCATAAGGTCGGGTGACACGCAGGGAAGCCCCAGGGCGGTGGCCTGCGGGTCTGGGGCGTCGCCTCCGGCTCCGCCGCCAGCCACCCGAATTCGGGCAGTCCTGACCTGGTGGAGTTGGGCGAGGAGTCTCGGCGAATACGACGGCAGGTACAACAACGTGATTCCTGACTGCGTCCCCAATCCCTGCGCCACTGCGTTGCGTTGATAGCGTGCGTTCGCAGGCCTCAGCCACGGTGCGGACAGGTTGCTTCTCGAAGGACTCGCGAATCAAGTCGCGATCAGCGGCCCACCCCTGCGGGGGCCCGGCTCACCGGGCGATTGGGGTTCCACTCCCGCAGGCCCTCCAAACCGCCTTCTCGAGACGTTGAGCACGATCGCGGTGAATCGTCGGGGTCCGCCGCCCTTGCCGCGCGCCGAGCTGGGTATCCATGGACTGAACAGATGAGCCGTAAATTGTCTAGAAAAGTCCGAGAAACGCGGAGTTCAAGCAGACAGAAACGGTCCGAGCCCGTCGCCCACCCCTGCCGGGGGCCCGGTGGCCAGGCCGGAGGTGAGCATGGCGGACCGCCTTGGTTCAAGGGAACGCGCGGCAGGGGCTACCCACTTTGTGGCACAAATGTCAGCTTGTGCAAGATCCACTTCCACTAGAACTGAACAGGCGTTTGGTAGCTAAAAGTAGACATTCTGAAGTTTTTTCAGCCGTCAATGCCGCCGTTGGACCTCGGCATTTCTTCGTCATAAGTTCTAATTTGACAACGATAAACACCCGCACAATTGGCTCGGTTCTGACACTGCACCGTCATTTCCACCTCTCTCCCTTGGATCCACTGGCACGGAAGCGCGAAGGGAGCGCGGAAGGGGCCACTTGCTCTGTGGCACAAAGTAAACGCGGGTTTCCACGCGGAGTTCAAGCAGCCAGACTGCCGCTTGTGCCAGGAGGGACAGGAAGCAAGCTTTCCTATCAGTCACATCAAGCCCTTCGCTTAGGGTAACGCAACCGAGCCGGCTCATCTCACACTTGCTTGCGTCTCATTGCCGCCGGCCTCTCATAGATGGGTTCGTTTTGCCTGCCCGATTCCGCCTTGGTTCGTCCTAAGTATTAATCTGTCAACGACTAACACCCAAGCGATTTGGCTTTGTTCTGGCGCTTTTCTATCACCGCGATCTCCCCCGCTTTGCATTCACTGGCCACTGACCACTGGCCACTGTTCTTTCGCTCCACGCCTCACGCTCCACGCCGGGCCCAGCGGGTTCAGGCCGGGCACAGACCTTCCCCCGCTGGCTACTGCCATCCACCGACAGCCGAATTGACAAAGACCGAACGGGACCCGATCTCTACGAGCGGCCCGCCCATATTCAGTATGTCACCGAAATTCAGTATGTTACCGAACCAGGCAATTTCTTCGGACAAATCCATCCGTTTCTCCCCGCTCGCCTCCGCCCGATCATTAACCACTCTCTCGTGGCCGGAGGCGCTCAACGCCAGGGGATCCAGACGTGCCGGTCGGATGGCCATCGGCCGGAGCGCCTGTTCTCTCGCCGTCCCCCGTGCGACTGAAGCAGGTCTTGGGTCGAACCGGAGATCAGGTCATTGACTCCGCCCCGATTGTTTGCGATGATGAACGCCTGTCAAGGAAATGGCGGAGACGGCCATGCCTGATACGATCATCGAAAACCCGATCCTCAACACGCCCTTTCGCGAACCCGACCGGCATTGGCGGTTCACCGACGAGGGCATCACGAACGAGATCGTCGAGGCCCGCCGCGCCTGTGCCTACTTCGTGCCGATCCCGCCGCCCAAGAAGAAGGGCAAGCAACTCCAGTTTGACACGGAGTGGACCCAGGACCGCATCGAGCCCAACGACAACGTCAACCGCATCCGGCAACGGGTCAAGCTTTGGCGGGAAAGGGGATACGGAAGCGTCACCCAGGTTACTCGCAAGCTCTTGCAGCACTGGACCGGCCCTGACCGGGAGAACAAGCTCTTCTTCTGCCAGGTTGAAGCCCTGGAGACGCTCATCTTCCCTGACCGAGGCCGCCGAGAAGATCGGGGACAACTGGATCAAGACCTGGCTCGGGGAGGTCAACGCAGCATCGAACCCGGGGCTCACACGCATCGCAATGAAGATGGCGACCGGGACGGGCAAGACGGTCGTCATGGCCATGCTCATCGCCTGGCACGCTCTGAACAAGATCGCCAACACGAAGGACAGCCGGTTCTCCGACACGTTCCTCGTCGTCACTCCGGGCATCACCATCCGCGACCGGCTGCGGGTGCTCTGGCCCCACGACGCCGAGAACTACTATCGGCTCCGCGACCTGGTTCCCCCCCAGGGCTTACGCATCACAATAGCGAACCTGGGTCATATGGAAAGTTTCATATACTGAGCAAACCCAGACTTTTGCCCTTCAGTATTGCGACTTTTCAATAGTGTTGTGACCAATACAGCGA
>JBEKTN010000605.1:0-2665 GCA_049516015.1 Isosphaeraceae bacterium
CGTCGGGAGCGCGATCGGATCGTCGCGGAGCTGGGCACGCTGCGGGAAGACCGCAACGCCATGCAATCGGAGCGCGACTCGATCCAGGCCCTGCTCGAACAGCTTGGCGGCGAACTCGACCGGCTCAGATCGGAACAGGATCGGGAACGGCAAGAGCACCATCGGCGGGGTGCCGAGCTGGCGACACTCAGAGAGGCGCTGGGGGCATCGACCCCCGACGATATTGGCATCTTGAAAGCTGATCACGAGTCGCTCGGTCGGGAGCGCGATCGGATCGTCGCGGAGCTGGGCACGCTGCGGGAAGACCGCAACGCCATGCAATCGGAGCGCGACTCGATCCAGGCCCAGCTCGAACAGCTTGGCGGCGAACTTGACCGGCTCAGATCGGAACAGGATCAGGAACGGCAAGAGCACCATCGGCAGGGTGCCGAGCTGGCGACAATCAGAGAGGCGCTGGAACCCTTCACTCCCGGTGAAATCAGCAGCTTGAAAGCAGAACGAGAGTCTTTCGAGACGGAAACGGACCGCTTGCGCGAACAGGTCCAGACCCTCCGCGGCGAGCTGTCCGCCCGAGGCAACCCTGCCGAGCTTCTTGCTCAGCGGGACGCCGAGATCCACTCGGCCCGCGTGCTAAGCGACCAGCTCAAAGAGCAGATTCGGCACCTCGAAGCGGCCCTTGAGGGCGCTCAGGCGGATCGAGATCAGTGGAACCAAGAGGTGCGGGATCAGCACGATCAACTCGAGGCAGCCCGCGCCCAGTGCGACCGGCTCAGTGAGCGAATTCACGAGCGTGACGAAGCCCTCAAGTCCTCGCACGCGAAACTCGAGGAGATCGCACACCAACTTCGCGGGCGCGACGATGAGCTAAGCGGGATGCGGGCCGAGCAGGAGCGGCTGGCCGAGCAACTCCAGGCGGCCTTGAACGACGCCAAGCTGCTTCTTACCACCTTGGCCCAGCGCGAGCAGGAAGTTCGTCTTGAGAGTCACCAGCGTCATGCCCAGGTCGGCGATCTGCACCGGACCCTGGATGAGGCCGTAAAGAATCACCTTCACGAGCGAGACCGGCTCGCTGAACAACTTCGCCTCACGCGGGAACAGCTCGAGTCCGAGGTGTCGCAACGGACGGCACTTCAGGCCCGAATCGGCGAGCTGCAAGATGCGCAGCAGAAGCTCAAGATCGATCGTGGCACCGTTCTTGGGTCTGAGCGTCCCCGGCTTACAGCCGAATTCCATTCGACGACGGGCGCCAAGCGCTCCGTGCACACGGAGGCGCTCGCGGAGGTTCAGGTCAGCGCTCAGGAGAATGCGCGGCCAGCCGATCGTCTGAATGCCAGTATCGTCGCACTCGCCCAATCGCTAATCACACCCGACGCCGACGATTCGCCGGCCCAGTCGCGAGTCGCACCCGACGCCGACTTCAAGGCGGCCCGGCAGGAAAACGAAGTTCTGCGCAAGAAGATTGCCGAATTGGAAAAATCAAAGCAATCGTTATCCTCCATGCTCGACAACATTGGGATAACAGTGCGCTAAGTCCAATACCATTTGCCAGGTTTACTCAAGAATGCGCGCTGGCCCCGCAGGTGGTGCATACCCTCCTCCAGCTCCTACGCGACCCTCCGGACCATGGAGTCCTTGGGGGGCCCCAAGGGGACATAGTGAATTGCACTCATAGAGTGGGGGGAATAGGAAGACACGGACAGACTACCCATTTGGCCAGGAACGCTTTCACAATTCACAATGTTCCCCTCGGCCTCCCCCTACTTTTCTCTACCACACGCCCGTCCAGTACCGGTGAAAAGTTGGTCTTGTACAAGCTGGTTCGGGCAGTGGTCTCCTGACCCGCCGTCCTCTGCGACCGCAGGTGTCCCAGTCCCCGACCGTCGGCGCGTCACGTGGAGACCTGTCCTCCGGTTAGTCGAACGGCGGGGTCAGGAGACCCTGCCCGAACCAGGTTTTCGGTTTTTCCAGCAAAACACGTTGCGGTTGTCTCATGGGTGAGGTCACAAGCCGGTGGCCTGCCCTTCCCGGGGTATCCCAAGGACCCGGCCAGTCCCGATCTCGCCGACCGCCCCTACTTATAGCTTTGACATAAAAAGCGGTTTGAACCCCAAATCTGCCCATTTTCTTGAAATTCACTCCCGCCAACCGTCGTTCGCTCCTGCTCGCCTGTCGTGCTTCCCCTTATGACCGTTGCAATCGACACCGCACCACTCGCCTTGCCAACCGGTCGGCCATCACACGCTGCCTGTCCTCTTCTCTCATAGTCACAGTAATTCCGACGTTGACCGCCCTCCGCATCGGCCCGGCCGACAATGGACGCCGTCTGAAGTTGGACGAGTTCATCGAGGCCGAATTCGAGGAGGGTTGGGTGTACGAGCTGGCGCGAGGAGTCGTTGAAGTGACGGAAGTTCCAGGCCCCTGGCACGGTCGCATAGTCGATCGGCTGGCTCGGATGTTCATTCATTATGACGAACAGCACCCTGGCCGCATCATCCGGGCATGGTGTCGGACCGGCACCCGGACCAGGCCATCTACCTCGACCCGGAGCCATCCGGCCACAAGGTCTGGACGAAATGGGTGCCGCACATCGTCGTCGAGGTCGTCAGCCCTGGCGGCGAGCAACGCGATTTCGTCGATAAGCACGAGGAGTATCTGCGGGTGGGCG
>JBEKTN010000606.1:0-4709 GCA_049516015.1 Isosphaeraceae bacterium
CCTCCGGCCACGAGAGAGCGGTCAACAATTGTGCGGCGGCGAGTGGGGAGAATAAGTTTGATTTGCCCGAAGCGGTCGCCAGGATCGGTGACATACTGAATACAGGGAGGCCGATCGTCGAGATCGGGCCCCGTCGGGTCTTTGATAATTCGGGTGCGATTCGTAGCATCTTCTCGACCTGTAATGCGTTAGGCCAAGATGGTCTTCCGACATTACCCGATGTTCCGCCATCGGTCTGCTACCCCAGCGGGCGTCACCGGCAACGGAGACGTCCGAAGCCTGGGGGACAACGTAACCTCGATCCTCGGATCGGCCGTGAACGCGCGAGCCGACACGGCGACTGCCAGCATCACGGCGGTCGGGGGCCAGCAGTCCGGGACAGGTCAACCCAGGTGAAGTGCTGGTAAAGGCCGTGACCAAAGACAAGCCTAAGATGCTGTCAGGCTTGAACCAAAAGGTAAGTGGTCAGGTACGGGGGCTCCGAATTCCCCCGTCGTGGATGGTGCACCACCGGCCGAGAGGCACGACCCCACCCCGGAACGATCGAAAAGGTGAACGAAGAAACCCCGTTGTCTCCCCGCAAGGGAAGGCGGACTGCAAAGAACGCTGATGAGACAGCGGAGGAGGGATGAGGGAACAAGCCAACGCCGCTCGGTAGTCGATCGGATCGAGGGTGAGTCCGCCCACGGACAACATTCCCTCACCGCGAAAGCGGGCTGACTTCCCTCAGGTGTTCCGTCACGAGAGAACCTTGGCCAACCGACTCAGGGAGACAAGCAGATATGTCGGCGGCAGAAATGCCTGCTGGTGCGGCTCCCGAACGTACGCCCGACTGGCACTCCATTGATTGGAGGAAGGTCTGGCGTACGGTCCGTCGGCTCCAGGCGCGTATCGTGAAGGCTGTTACGGAGGGCAGATGGAATAAAGTCAAGGCTCTGGTTTATCTGCTCACGAACTCGTTCAGTGGCCGGGCCCTGGCCATTCTACGAGTTGTCAGTAATTCGGGTGCGAAGACTCCCGGTGTGGACGGAATACTCTGGAACACACCGGAGGCCAAGTCGGCCGCTTTCAGCGCTCTGCGTCGGCACGGTTACCAACCGCAACCGCTCCGCAGGGTGTACATTCCCAAGAGCAACGGCAAACGGCGCGGTCTCGGGATTCCCACGATGACCGACCGGGCCATGCAAGCACTCTACTTGCTGGGTCTCGATCCCATCGCGGAATCGCCAGCCGACGGCCATTCCTATGGCTTTCGGCGGGAACGCCGCTGTGCCGATGCCCTGAAACAAGTCCATATCTTGTTGAGTCATCGGCACGGTCCACAATGGATTCTCGAAGGGGACATCAAAGCTTGCTTTGATCGAATCAGCCATGACTGGCTCTTGACGCACGTCCCCATGGACCAGACGTTGCTCCGGCAATGGTTGAAAGCAGGTTTCCTGGAGAAGCAAGCCTGGTTCGCCACCATGGAAGGAACACCTCAAGGCGGGACGATCACGCCCCCAACAATGTTGCAAAATCGTCCCTGATTCCTGACTCTATCATTACCAGAGCGCAGCTTCGACCGAAGTACGGGCAAGGATGGCAGCCCCGTCTCGGTTCACAGCCCAGGCAGGGCGACATCCGCGATCTCGGTAAGGAGGAGTCACCATGATCGCGACTTCAAGGAAGTCCACACTCAGCCCTCCCGTCACCCGCCGTTTCGAGTTCACACGGCTTCAGAATCAGTTGATCGCGCTTGCATACCAGGCCTTAATCCCGGTCGTCTCCCGCCACCTGGAACGGCCGCGATCGCGATCCAATGACAACGAGCCGGCTAACACAACCATCCAGGGGCGCCGATCAAAGGCCAGGGGAGCTTGACCAGCCATGCTCAATCACGATCTCCGTGTGGGGAACTATGCCCGAGTCTCCGGGGACAAACAGGCCAAGGACGACACGATCGCCAGCCAGCTTGAGGCGATCAGGGAGCGCATCGCCAGCGACGGCTTGGAATGCGCGCCCGAACTGTGCTTCGTGGACGATGGCTACAGCGGGGATATCCTGGCCCGCCCAGGCCTCGAACGACTTCGGGACCAAGCCGCCGCTGGTGTCATCGACCGCCTCTACATCCTCGATCCAGATCGAATTTCACGCAAATATGCATATCAGGTTTTGATACTCGAGGAACTCACCCGTTGTGGTGTTGAGGTCGTCTTCCTGCGCAATCCCCCGGGCCGCGGACCCGAGGAGAACCTGCTCCTGCAGGTCCAGGGCATGATCGCCGAGTACGAGCGCGCCAAGATCATGGAGCGCTGTCGCCGGGGCAAGCAGTACGCCGCCCGCCACGGCTCAGTCAACGTGCTCAGCGGCGCGCCCTACGGCTACCGTTACGTCGATCGGTGAGGTTTGCCGACGTCTCCAACGCGACGGCGTTCCCACGCGGACCGGCAAATCGGCCTGGGACCGCTCGGTGATCTGGTCGCACCTCAAGAACCCCGCCTACAAGGGGACGGCAGCCTTCGGCAAGACACGCTCGGGCGCAGTCAAGCCGCAGCGCCTCCGCCCCCAGCGCGGCCGCCCCGAGCAGCCCAGGCGCCCGATTTCACGTGTCGATACATCTTCGGAAGATCAAACCTTGATTGCTGTCCCCGGGCTGGTGAGCGAGGAACTGTTCGGGGCGGTTCAAGCTCAACTCGAGGAGAACCGGCAACGCCGTCGCGACCGGCCCCGTGGCGGCCGCTACCTCCTTCAGGGCTTGGCCGTCTGCAAGCGGTGCGGCTACGGCTGCTACGGCAAGCCGGTGAGCCGGGCCTCGGCCAAGGGCAAGGTTCCCCACGCCTACTACCGCTGCACGGGCTCCGACGCCTATCGCTTCGGTGGCCAGCGCCTGTGCTGGAATAAGCAGCTCCGCACTGATGTCTTGGACGCCGCCGTCTGGGAAGACGTGCGTCACCTCTTGTCCGAGCCCGAGCGGGTACGGGCGGAGTACGAGCGGCGGCTGCAAGGGCCGGAGACGGGCCCAGAACGCGAGGTGAAGCATCTTAACAAGATGATTGCAAATCTAAAAAAGATGATTTCACGATTGATCGATGCCTACGGCGACGGGTTGCTCGACAAGTCGGAATTCGAGCCCAGGATCTTGGCGGCGCGCGAGCGCCTGGCCAAGCTGGAGGATGAGTGTCGGCAGCGGATTGACGAGGCCAACCAGGAAGTCGAACTGCGGCTGGTGATCGGCCAGTTGGAGGAGTTCGCGAGACGCGTTTCCCAGGAGTTACAAGAGCCGGACTGGGACACGCGACGGGAGGTCGTTCGGGCTTTGGTGAAGAAGGTCGAGATCGACGAGCAGGAGGTCCGCATCGTGTATCGGGTCAGTCCATCCCCTTTTGAGGGAGGCCCCCAACAGGGTTCTTTGCAACATTGTTGGGGGCGTGATTTCACCCGTCCTGGCGAATTGGACCCTCGATGGACTACAACGGCTGCTGGCGGAACACTTCGCGAACACGCCGCAGGGACAAGGGAAGTCCAAAGTCCACCTGGTGCGCTATGCGGATGACTTCTTGATCACAGGCACGTCGAAGGAACTTCTCCGTGATCAAGTCCAACCTCTCGTGGCCCATTTCTTGAAAGCACGAGGGCTTGAGCTCTCGCACGAGAAAACCCAGATCACGCATGTGGAGCAAGGCTTCGATTTCTTGGGGCAGAACGTACGGCGCCATTGCTGCGGCAAGGTCTTGACCAAGCCGTCGTCGCAGAACGTCAAGACGTTCTTATCCAAGATCCGGGAAACCATCGACAACTCGGGCAGCCTGACGGCAGGAGCAATGATCCAGCGTTTGAACCAGCAAATCAAGGGCTGGACCATGTATCACCGTTATGCGGCGAGCAAACGCACCTTTATGTATGTGGATCACCGGATCTTCCAGATGGTGTGGCGCTGGTGCCGGCGACGGCACCCGAAGAAGAGCCGGAAATGGCTCAAGAAGAACTATTTCCCGCCCGACGGTCATCGCCACTGGGTCTTCACCGGTACGCTGTGGAACCAGAAAGGCCAAGGTCGGCCGATTCAGTTGATGGCAGCAGCCAAGGTGAGGATCATTCGTGATGTGAAGATCCGCAGCGCCGTCAATCCCTACGATCCGAAGTGGGAACTGTACCTGGAGGCACGGTTGGGTTGGCAACTGACCCAGACGCGGACAGGTTGCAGTCGGATGGAATATCTCTGGTGGTCTGTGGTCAACCGCTGCGGATAGCAGAGGACGACTGTCAGATCCATCATCGGATTTGGCGTAGCCAAGGCGGTCCTGAAATGGCGGATAACATGGAGTTACTACACGCCAACTGTCATCGGCAGATCCACGTGCAAGAAAGACGGACAGAAGCGACCGCGTCCCGCAAGGGGCGTTAGTGAATGCTTGAGCTGGATGAGGGGCAACTCTCACGTCCAGTTCTGAGGGGGCGGGGAGGTAGCAATACCTCCCTGCTACCCGGCTATGAGAAGCAAGCCCGCGTGTCGCCCACGCCGAACGGCGGTGCGCGGGTGTATGCTCATTGACACGAGGAAACCTGGCCGCCCGACATGCGGATTGCGCAAGACTTGTCGATTAGTCAGGTAAGAAAGGCTGGCAAAAGCTTGACGGTCCGCTGCTCGGCCAGGTTCACCCGGGGTTGATCTGGCAGGACGCGGTTCGGGCCCGACCGTCGTCACGAGAGCGAACCTGGCCACTCTC
>JBEKTN010000607.1:0-3806 GCA_049516015.1 Isosphaeraceae bacterium
AATCGAGGTCAGCGACGAGCAACTTGCTGCCGTCAAACTGACGACTGCCAAGTTCCACGGCGAATGGAACTACACCATCCGCCCCCGCAAGTAATTGATCAAGTTATTTTTTCGCGGCTCCTGAGTCGCCCTGCTCATGGTGCTCCAGGTCGAGCGATCGCTGGATGTCCGCGAGTTCCTCGTCGATGCCGGAACCGTCGACTCCGATCTTCGTGAAGACCGCCCGCGCCTCATCAACCCGGCTCCTGGCCATGAGCCATCGAGGGCTCTCGGGCGCGGGAAACAAGAGAAAGAAGAACAGCGCCGAAGGAACAACCTGGATGCCCAGCATCCATCGCCACTCCGGATCACCCAGATTCAACTGGGCGATCAGGTAGTTCGACAGGAACGCGGCAAGAATGCCCAGCACGATGTTGAGCTGCTGTGCCGCCACAAGACGGCCGCGAAACCGCGCCGGAGAGATCTCGGCGATGTACATAGGCGAGACGACCGACGCACCGCCGACCGCCAGTCCACCTAGCAGCCGGAAGGCGAGAAACGAATACCAGTTCCATGCCAGAGCGCTGCCGAGCGCCCCGACAAAATAGAGGACCGCCAGGACCATGAGCGCCCTCCTTCGTCCCCAGATGTCGGCAGGCTTGCCCGCGAAGATTGACCCGATGATCGTGCCGATCAGGGCGATGGCCACGGTGAAACCCAGGAGATTCTCATTCAGGCGATAAGTGGACTTGAGAGCTCCGGTTGTGCCCGAGATGACCGCCGTGTCAAAGCCAAAGAGAAAGCCGCCGAGGGCCGCCACGATCGCGCTGCCGATCAGAGCCGAGGTGAGTGAGACCCGGGCCGGAGGCGATGTCGCGTCATTCCCAGCCGGTCGATTTTCCTGGAAGATCACTGGCGGGCCTCCGAAGGGACACTTGAGGGAGGTTTCAAGGCATCCGGCAAAGTTGGCGTGCCCCCGGGCTGGGAGCAGACAAACGCAGCGTCCTCATTCGCATGGCGGTTAATCTCGTCAAGTGGTCGTCCGGCGAGGTGCCCGACGACCAGGGCCGCGGTGAAGGCGTCGCCGGCACCGATGGTGTCACTCACCGCGACGGGTCGTCCCGGATGATCGGACCAGAAGCCGTCGGCCAGTAACAAGCCGCCGCGGGCTCCGCGCGTCAGGGCCACCAGCACCAGCCCGAAGCGGTCGGCCAGTTCCGCCATCGACTCCCGCACGCTCGCGGAGAGGCCGAACATCGCCGTCAATTCGGGCAACTCTTGGTCGTTGAGCTTGAGGGCATTGGCCAGCGTCAGCGAGTCGGCGATGACTTCTCGATCAACGAACGGGGGTCGAAGATTCACATCGAAGAGGCGCAACGCCCCGGGGCGCGTGGCCGAGACGAGCGAGCGGATCGCCGTGTGTGCCGGCTCGCTCCGCTGGGAGAGGCTGCCGAAGCAGACGGCATCCGCCCTGGCGGCCATGGCAAGTGAATTCTCGTCGGCCATGATCCGATCCCACGCGACGTGTTCGTGGATGGTGAATCGGGGCTGACCGTCGTCGTCCAGTGCAACGTCAACCGTCCCCGTGGGGAACTCGGGGTCGATCTGAACGGTCTCGGTGGACAGACGAAGGAGTCGAAATCTCTCCAGCACTTCGCGCCCCAGGGCATCGTCGCCGACACGCGTCACCAACCGCGCATTGGCGCCAAGTGAACGGCATTGATACGTCAAGTTGGCTGGCGCGCCCCCGAGCTGCTTGCCCTTCGGCAGCAGGTCCCAGAGCACTTCGCCAACGGCGAGGATCTGCTGCCCCATGATCTGGACTCCCCGGAGGACCTCACAAGCCTGAAGATATCCTACTTGTTACTCGAACACGACCATCGAGTGCATCTCCAGCTTCGGAACGATCAGCTCGACCGCGCATCGCTCCAGAATGGGTGATACACACGGTGGGGAGTACCCTGTTGCGTCCCGGTGACCCAATGTTCTACAATTGTCAGAGCCAATGAGCCGAGGGGGGCTTGACCCAGGGCTTACGCATCACAATAGCGAACCTGGGTCATATGGAAAGTTTCATATACTGAGCAAACCCAGACTTTTGCCCTTCAGTTTTGCGACTTTTCAATAGTGTTGTGACCAATACAGCGGCTTGACCATGAGAACCTGGACATGGGCGGTGTCGGCGGTGCTTGGGCTGGCTATGATGTTGCTGTCATACGATCGGCTGCTGAAAGTCGATCCCGAGACACCCTGGGCGCATGGGTTCTTGTGTATTGGCCAGGGCGAGGCAGCCAAACCGTTGGACGTGGGAACACGCATTTCGACCCGGTTGCGGTATCTGCCCGCAAGTGCCTCGGACCAGGCCATGCTCAAAGCGTTGGGCGGGGCAGCACGCGAAACCAGAGCCGCCCTGGAAGCCCGGCTTCGTTCCAAGCTCATCGAGCTTCCTGTTAATGCGATGTCTTTGCTGGCGGGAACGCTGCGTGAGGGCCGGCTGCCGGATCCCGGGAAGGATGAGGTACTCGCCGGCAGCCAGGCGCCGCACGAAGAACAACTGAACGCTGCCGATCGCGCGCTCAAGGTGGTGGGAGTTCTGCAGTCCAGCGTCGGCCTGTTCTCGGACAGTTACCTGGTTCCCCAGGACAAGTCTCTCGACGGAGTCTTCCTCAAGAGTGAACCTGCAGTCCAGCCGGTCGAGGTGATTCGCATGAGCGCCGGTGAGTTCGGCGATCGCAAGATCCTTGCCCAGGTAATGGAAGCGTTCCCCCGCGAGTCTTTCATTCTTCTGGGTCCCGAGGTCCGTTCCGACCCGAGGGCGTTCGCGCTCTACCTGTCAGGGCAGGGGTTGTTCCTGCTGGGCGGCACGGGACTCTTGATTGGCCTGTACCGCTGGCTGGCAGGCCGTGTGACGTGGCCTGTTCTGACCGAGCCTCTGCAAGAGCTTGCGCGCCGGCCGCGCCTGCTCTGGGGGGTTCACCTCGTCTATTTCGGGCTCTTCGTGGTGGGTGCCGTGGCGATCTATCAATTGCCGACACTGAACACGGTGCTGATGGCGGCGGTTCAGGGTGAGCTGAGCAGCAAGGGGCAAGGCGTCCTGGCTGTGGCGGGAGGTGCTTACGGCACCGGCAACATGATCTACGCGGCCGCTGTAACGTTCATCGTCAACTTCTTCCTGGGCTCGCTGGCGGTGATCACCCTTCCCTCGATGATCATCCCGGGCTCTGGTGCTCTGGTCGCAGCCTTTCGCGCGACGCTCTGGGGGCTTCTCCTGGGACCATCGCAAGTGGCTCTCGCCTATGTGATGAGGGCGCATAGCGGGACCCTCCTGCTCGAGGGCGAGGGCTACATCCTGGCAACCTTCTTCGCGCTCTTGATTCCGATCTACCTGTTCGGATCGAGCGCACCGCTTCAGACGGCGGCCGTGGCCGATCCCCGGGAGTCGGAGCCGGCGGCCTCGGAGGAAAAGGCGAGCACGGCCTGGAGCCGATTCAAGCATGCCGTGGTCCTCAACCTGAAAGCGAACGTGCTGGTGGCCATCGTCGTGGCTGTGGCCGCCTGCTACGAGGCGTTCGAGGTCATCTCGATGGCGGGGCTGTGAGCGACCACGTACTCGCGTGCTACGGAGCGCAACCCGTAACTCGGGTTTAGACATCGTGATGCGCAAAGTCCTGACTGAGATACCACCTTGACGACGAGAAATAGAGCCTTAGGAACCGCGAAAAAATAAATTAAGCAAATTCGTCTTGTAGGAATTCGAGTTTTTGATGATCGTCGGTGCATGCAGGACGCAACAACGATCGAACGGATACGGCAAAAGTACTTGGCTC
>JBEKTN010000608.1:0-2753 GCA_049516015.1 Isosphaeraceae bacterium
GAGGTCAGCGACGAGCAACTTGCTGCCGTCAAACTGACGACTGCCAAGTTCCACGGCGAATGGAACTACACCATCCGCCCCCGCAAGTAATTGATCAAGTTATTTTTTCGCGGCTCCTTAGATCGGCTTGACCCAGATTCGCCAAGTTGAGCGAGGCACCACTCAGCTGGGCGTTTGTGAACCTCGCACGTTCTGCCTTGGCGGCAAACAGGTCGGCATCCTCCATCTCAGCCTCGCTGAGGTTGGCCTCCGTCAGGTCGCTCTCATCAAAATCCGCCCGGTTCATCTCCGCGTCAAAAAGCGTAGCCCGGGAGAGGTCGGCTGCATACAGCCTGGCGTCAGTTAGATCGGCCTTGGTCAAGTTCGCTTCAGCGAGCTTCGCCCTCCAGAGGTCGGCCCCAGTCAGGTCCGCGCTGCAGAGATTTGCCTTTCTGAGATCTGTTCTCATGAGGTAAGCCTCAGACAAATCGGCTTCACTTAAGTCGGCGTCACGAAGGTCTGCTTCCTCAAGGTCAGAGTCTCCGAGCCTCGCCTCGCTGAACTTGGCACCACGTAACTTGACCCGTGCTAGTTTAGCCCCCCTCAAATCTACTCCGGAGAGGTCGGGAATCTCTGCTCCAGCCTCAATTAGCCGGTTCCACTCGGCAATCCCCTCATCTCCGCCCCTCAGTAGTTCCAGGGTTCGCTCTCTGTCCATCTTGGCCCCATTTATCAGCAGACCAGCCGCTTGCTTTCCACACTCCCCACGATCGTCATGATGCCGTCTCGAATCGCGTTCGGCAACTCGAGGGAGGCGGCCACGAATCCGCTAGCCCAACTTCCGCAGTGTAGGGCAGGGAACCGCTTGAAAACCAGGGTCCCGTCGATTTTTCAGTCACTATTCGGCTGGCCTCTCTCCCAGGTTTGTACTGGACGTATGATCTCTATCGGCACCCCAAGCGCCTTGTACAGAACCCTGTGGTCCGGCTCGGGAGTCGCGCTACGACGAATCCGCAGAACTCCGTTCTGGTCGGTCGGCAGAACGATCGTCGCGATCTCGTGAGTCGCCAGCAGGTCGCGAACCGTCGCCCATGACGTGTGAATCTCGCCCATGACGTGTGAATCTCTTGGCGCAGCAACGTCGTCTCTATGGCAACCAACAAGTGGTACGCCAAGACACACAGAAAGATATGCGATTCCACCCTGTGCTCAAGGTGATGGAAGATGGGACGCTCGCACAGGGGGCTCTTCATGCAACGGAAGGCGTTCTCGGCGCGTGTGAGGGAGGAGTAGATCCGCCACGCTTCTTCGGCCGAAAGATCCTGACGGTCGGTGCGCAGCAGGTAGCTGCCATCGAGACTCGCCGCCACCTCGCGCTTCTCCTCATCAGGTTCATTCTTGAGTTGTCGTGTCTTCGCATCGAAGCTCAGTGAGTGATAACGCGCCACCCGAGGATAGTGCTCCTTGAGCCGTCCGATCGCCTCACCGATCTTGACATCGTTCTTGAGCCGGCCATTCTGGATTCGAGCTTGAACTTTCGCCAGATCCTTCAGGAAACGTCCCTCTTGTTTCGCACGGATCGCGCGGTCCTTCTCCACTCGTTCGTGACTGATGCACAATATCAATGTCTCGTTATCTGACGGATGAGCCTTGACCCGCACGGACGACTTCTTCTGACCGGGATTGCGGGGCGAGGGTTGCCGGATCACTTCTTCGAACCCATCGACCGTCTCGAATTCGGCAAGGAGGCGGTCGCGATCTTTTTGTCCAGCGGCCACGACGTAATGCAACTTGCGCCGTCGCAGCTCCGCGATGTTCTCCGCGAAGGCCATCCCGCGGTCGACGACGACCGTTGAGCCCTCGGGAAGGCCCACGCGCTTCTCCAGGACGTCGAGCATCGAGGCGAGTGTCTTCCGATCCTGGGTGTTGCCCTCGAAGATTTCGTGAGCGCGTGGGAATCCCTCGCGACCGATGACGAGTCCCACGACGAGCTGCTTGCAGTCCGGCCGATGGTCGCGGGAGTAGCCGCGTTTGGCTTTGGGGATGAGAGCGGCTTTCCCCTCGAAGTAGGTGCTTGTCAGGTCATACAGCAGGATCGTGTTTCCCAGGTTGAAGAGGCTTTGCTCACGTCCTGCCAAGGCGGATTCAATCGCGGCGCGGTGGGGGTGGAGGCGGTCGAGGTTTCGATAGAGGGGATCATCGGGAAGGCGCGAGAAGTCGACGCCCAGGATGTCGGCCATGGCCGTGGATCGAATCCAGTCGGGCATGGCGTACTCCGCTGCGGGATGAATGAGCCGATTGAGTGTCATCGCGCACGTCAGCGACACCAACCACGGGGAGAAGCCCAGCGATTTCAAGATGTCGTCCAGGCCCAACCGCTTCCAGAATTCCAGACCAACGTGGATGTGACCGGCGGGCCTGGGCGTTTCGTAGGTCACGTGATCGATGTGTACCGAAACCAGATCGCCCGGGGAGGAGGAGGTGTCGACGTCCACGGGAGGAGCGGTCTGCACGGGGAGGACGTGCCTGAGTTGCTGGAGTTCCGGGTCTTCATCGGCCATTCCCGGGAGGGACAATTGACCGGTGAGCGCGTCCTGGAGTTTTCGGGCCAAGGCGAGCCACTGCTCGGGTGGTCTCGGCGAGAGATCACCGAGAGAACATATTACCTTGTGTCGTTGTCCCTTGTCGGTGAGGACGGACTCGACCAAAAGGAAATTCACATAGGTTTTGTCTTTGTATCGGCGGACTGTCTTGCGGATGTACATGGTCACTAT
>JBEKTN010000609.1:0-2960 GCA_049516015.1 Isosphaeraceae bacterium
GCATTACGCAGCGTGCCGAGCGGCGCCGCTCTACGCGCCTATCTTACCGGACATGGTTCGCACGCCTTGGGTGGCCCCGTCTTCCTGCTCAAAATTGGATCTGAATTCTTGCTCGGTCCCAGAGACCGACGACTCGCCTGGGACTGTAGTAGGGAGATGGATCTTACCGGCGAAATTGAAAGCGCTTCTTGGATTTTCAACCATTTTCTCGCAAGTGGTTCCAGGTAAAGCCCTTATGGCTGAATCAAAATCACCGCTTTTTGGGATCGCACCCGAAAGTCAGGGGAATTGTTAGGCTTTTTTTTCTGCATGGGGATCCAGGCTAGCCCTCCTTTCGAGGACGTTTACATTCGAGCTTGCGCTGGCCGGGTCACCCCGAACCAACGTCGAATATGACTACGTGGGTAAACAGTCAATTCCCACGACCGGACTTTCACCGGCAGCAAGCCAAGAACGGCAACTCCAGGAAGAATACGACCGCTTCGTACGAGAGACGCCGGTCCAACTCACCGCTGAGGAGCGGGCCCGCATCGAGGCGTTGGCTTCCGACATCCCCGCCTTGTGGGATGCGCCAGGCACCACGAACGCTGATCGTAAACATATGATGCTATGTCTTGTAAAGCGTGTAGTGGTGCAAGTCCGATGCGACAGTGAATTCGTCGATGTGACGATCCACTGGGCCGGCGGCTATGAAAGTCAGCATGAGATCGTTCGGCCCGTTGCGACCTACGCCCAGCTCCGCGATTTTGAGCCGCTCATGAACCGCGTGGTGGAACTTCGTGAAGGTGGCCACACGGCACCGGGGATTGCCAAGGTGCTCAACGCCGAGGGGTTCTACCCGCCCAAGAGACGCGGAGCGTTTAGCACACCGGTCGTCCACCAGTTGCTCAAGCGACGCGGCCTGATCGGCAACGAACGGTCTCACGACGAGTTGCTTGGCCAGCATGAATGGTGGCTCACGGATCTAGCCCCAATACCGTTCGTCTTGGCGCAAGTCATAGCCTCCTGTAACCTTGGGTGTGTGTAGGACCCAGGTTTCAAGGAGGCTATGACGATGACGCGGCAAGGAAGCTGCTTGGACCCGAGACCGGATGCACTCACCGTTGTGGATCGGCTGGCAGGACTGAGTAAGGTTATCTCGCCTGCGGTTATGGAACAAGTTCTGTTGGACACGGGCCGGGCCGGGCAACGTGCCTGCAAGTTGTCGAACCGTGTCATGCTCTGGGTGGTGTTGGCCATGGGCGTGCTCACCGATCTGCCCATTCGTCAGGTCTTCAAACACGCGCGGCGTATGCAACCGGGCGACAAAACGCCCTCGCGCAGAAATCTGTGCGAGGCGCGACAGCGCCTGGGGGTGGAGCCGGTCCAACGCGTCTTTGACCTGGTGGTCAAACCGCTGGCCACGCCGCAGACGCCAGGCGCCTTCTATCACGGCCTGCGCTTGATGGGCATCGACGGCACCGTCCTGGACGTGCCTGACACGCCGGCCAACGAAGCGCACTTTGGCCGTAGTAGCGGCGGCCGCGGCGACAGCGCCTTCCCGCAACTCCGCAAGGTCAGCTTGGTGGAACTAGGTACGCACGTCGAAGTCGCCATGGCCGTGGGTGGCTACCACGACAGCGAACAAAAACTGGTCAAGCAACTCTGGGACCACCTTCCGGCCGACGCCTTGCTGCTGGAAGATCGCGGCTTTTTCAGCTACGCACATTGGAAAACGCTGGACGCGCGGGGCACCAAACTCCTGATTCGTCTCAAAGGCAACCTGATCCTGCGGCCGATCCGACGGTTGCCGGATGGCTCGTTTCTGGCCAAGATTTATCCCTCGCCTCACGATCGAGACCAGGACCGCGACGGCATCGTCGTGCGGGTGATCGAGTACACGCTGAATGACCCAGAGCGGACCGGCCATGGCGAAACCCATCGTTTGGCGACCAACTTGTTCGATCACACGCTGTTCCCGGCTTTGGAACTGGCGTGCTACTACCATGAGCGTTGGGAAGAAGAATTGGTCTTTGACGAGCAGAAGACGCACCAGGATCCGCGGCGCCCGTCCAAGCCTACGCACTTGCGCAGCCAGACGCCTGAGGGTGTGGAGCAGGAGTTGTACGCCTTGTCGCTTGGCCACTTCGTGGTGCGAGCACTGATGCTGGAGGCGGCCCAGCGGGAGAATCTCGATGTCGACCGGTTGTCGTTCACGGGTTGCCTGCAAATCCTGCAGGCGCGGCTGCCGGAGTGCGACAGCACCACACCACAGCGTCTGGACCAATGGTATGACCTGCTGCTGGCGGAGTTGGTCCAGGAGCGGGTCGACCCGCGCCGCAATCGAGTCAACCCGCGTGTAGTCAAGCGCAAGATGTCCAAGTTCGCCAAGAAACGCCCGGAACATCGGGGCCGACCGCCCTTGAAGAAAACCTTTGCTGAGACAGCAGCAATTCCCGGCCACTTGAGTCTTACTCGTCCTGATTCGCCCATTTTGACAGTGAGATCATGATACGTCATCTTCCACGGGCGGAAATGATGGCGAAGTCGGGCATGCCGGAGCCCGAAAACGCGACGTTGGTTCAAGGCCTCTAAAAGCGGCTCGACGGTTCGCTCATAGCGACGTCGGTCACGACGAATTCTCAAAGACCGGCTTCTGCGGTGCGATGCCTCGTATCAGAGCGGTCAGCAGGTCTGCCATAGAGTCAAACAGCAGTGTGCGAAAATGGTTGCGGAGCTCTTCCCAGAGGTGGCACTTGGTCTTCATCTTGTGCCAGGCCGCCTGGAACAAGGGGCAACACAATTGCTGAACTTGATCCACCAAGAAGGCCAACATCATCAACAGGGCCAGCACCACCGACAGGTTCTGCTCGCCGTGTCCGTAGTTATGCTCCAGGTGATATCCTTGGTTTTTCAAGGTGTTGAAGGTCTCGTTCTCGATCTTCCAGCGGGCTCGTCCCCCCCGCATGATGTCCCAGACG
>JBEKTN010000610.1:0-3408 GCA_049516015.1 Isosphaeraceae bacterium
TCGGTCCGACACACCGACGCGCGCTACAGCCAGACGCGCAAGGAACCGACAGCGGAGCACCCAAGCTGGCTCATGTCAGACAGCCAAGGACGACGTGGTAAACCCGGCGTGAGGTTCCTCGATCGATCGAAAAGAGGAACGAGATCCATGACTGCATGACTCTTCAGTGGAACGAGACAAAGAAAAAGACGGTTTTGCGCATCAGGATGGGAAGAGACCAAGGAAGGAGGCGCTGTTTGGTGGCGCTCGCCTGACGATCGAAATTGGCGCTGATTTCCCGATCGGTATCAACGAGGGAACCGTCGTTGGCGTAATCACCCGGTTGCCGCAGGGGACGACCTTGGCGAGTTGCGGCCAAGCCGGCGCGGCGCAGGACCCGGAAGAGGTACGATTCGCTGACGTCGAACCCTTCGCGTTGGAGCGCGGCGTGGATGTCCGCCAAGGTGGCCCCTTGGCGGCGGAGTTCGCAGGCCCGCTGGTGGATGGCATCACGTTTCGGGGATGTCTTGCGGCCGGGCCTGGAGGCGGCGAAGAACGCGTTGACGTCGGGGTCGCGTGCGGTCGCGTGCGAAGTCGCGGACGATCGCAGGAACGGAACCGACATGGAGATGAAACCGCTGGGCGATTTCGTCGGCGGTTATCGCTTCGTGGAAGTAAGAGCGACAGATCTCGTAGTGACGTTGGGCGGGGAGGTCCGGTTGCTGGAACAGGCGCGCGAGTTCTGGGGAACGAGCCATCGCAGCCGTGGAAGAACCGGCCTGACCACCCAAGAAAATGAGTCCGAAAAAGGCAACTTGCGGCTCCGCGAAAACCGGCGTTGCAACAAGCCCGAAGCGCAAGCGAAGGGCATTGAATGATATGTATTTTTGCAGTCCCTTCGTTTGCGCTTCAGGCTTATGAGCCCGGTTCCTGCCCACTCGGACGGGAAGTCAGAAGCTTCCATGGAGCCGCCGCCGGTTGCGAAATGAAGGCTCGTGAAAGCCCGGCCTCTCGAGTTAGCTTTGCTTGCTCGCCCTCCAGCGATCGGCGACCGCGAGCAGTCTGGCCAGGGGAAGTTCGAAACCGGGGAGTAAAGGAGTCTGATAGGTTCCGTCGTGGGGGATCTCCACGTCCGGGCTGCCACTGCGGCACGCGGTCAAGGTTCGGGCGAAGCGGTCGATGATCCAGTATTCGCGAACGCCTGCCGCAAGGTACTCGGCGCGTTTCTCGTGGTAATCGCGCAGGCGGTTCCTTTTGCCTTCGGAGACGAACTCGACGACGATCGTTGGAAAATCCTTGCGTGGGTTCGGAGCACGTCCCAGCCCGGCCCAGATGACTCGATCGGCCCGGCGGATGCTGTCCTGCGTGGAAACATACTGTTCCGAGAGCGTATCGTCGAGTGCGGAGCCTTGGGGATGCTGCATTCGGTAGAGGTAGAGCAGCCCACCGAGCTCTTCATTAGGCCCACGCTCTTCTTCGAGGGGTGGCGGTGTCACGACCAGCACTCCATGGATCAGCTCGTAACGGAAGTCCTCATCGACCTCGTCCACAGCGTGGAACTCGTCGGGGGTCATGAGAGTGCCGGCCAGCTCGGGCCCGAGTACCAGCCTCGTCTCTTCGGGCTGCTCGATCTCAACAACGCTCATGAGCTGGCTCGCTTGGATTCGAGAATTCTTGCGTTCGGAAGTCACAATCTCATCTTCCTCTGGCAATCGATCGCTCCTGCAATGCTCATTCATCAGATTCTACCCGCTACGCCCGTTTGGATTAAGCCTGTCGTCCGAACCTTGTGTCCAGTAAGTGCTTGATCACGTTTAGATGCCGGCCTGGGAGCTGGACCCTGGCATGCTGCAGAGTTGGTCTTGACCGCCCACGGCAGGAAACGCGCCTCATCCAGTGATGCAAGATCTTGTACCTGCCTTCCCGTGCTGATACCATGGGCCATCAGGAGGAACCCCTATGAAACCCGTTGCATCGACCATTGTTGTCACGTTGGTTTTGTCGCTGGCCTCGCTCCTGCAAGCGCAAGGGTCGGGTGAACCCCAGGACAAGGCGAGCATCTGGATGAGGCAGAAGCTCCGAGCCTCCCAGGAGATCCTTAAGGGGCTGGCGGATGGCGACTTCAACACCATCGGGGCCAATGCCCGGTCCATGAACCTCATGGAGTACCTGGAGAAATGGGCCCGCGCCGACAGGCCTGACTACCGAACCCAGCTGCGTCTCTTCGAGTTCGCCGATCGCGAGCTGATCCGGGCCGCCTCGGACAAGAACCTCGAAGCCGCGACCCTGGCCTACACCCAGTTGACCATCAGTTGCGTGAATTGCCACAAGCTTGTCCGCGCCGCGAAGAAATAGGGAGTTCGAGCGAAGCGTGCTTAGCGTGGGACAGGCACAAACCCTATCGACCGTCTTCACGCCCAACGATACCGACGACTACAAGACGGTCAACGCGTCGACAACGAATCCCCGACCGGCGGCGCGTCATGTGGAGACCTGTCCTCCGGTCAGCCGAACGGCGGGGTCGGGAGACCCTCGCCGAACGAGTCAGTAGTCGGTAGTCAGTCCCTTATACCGCCTTGCGGCACCCGGAATGATGAAAATACAATGGTGCTGTAGTGGCGCTCGTTGTACTGGTCATCTTCGAGCGCCGCCGCACCGGTACCCCCTTCACCGGGGAGGGGGTGCTTGTTCGCACCGCACGGCTTATTTTCGGAGCAGTAGCCAGTAGTCAGTGAATGTAAACGGGGCGAGATAAGCATACACGCTCCACGCTCCACGCTCCACGCCTCACGCCTCAGGGAGTCGAAGGGGCCAACCACGTTTCCTTTGTGCCAGAAAGTGGGTGGCCTCTTCCGCTCCTCCTTTGAAGATGACCCGGTCAAACTTGTTTTTGACAGTATACAGTGGCATCTTCTTACAGAACCGTGAGTTGCGCGATCACACAGGCGGCGTGGCACCAGGCGCAGTATCCCCGCAGGGAGCCGACGGTTCGACTTGTTGTTATCCAGGTCCAGGATGATGTCCCCCCATTCCAGGTCATGCCCCCGCTCCTCCAGCCGCGCCTCCAGCTCCTGACGCATCACCAGGGCCAGGAATGAGCAGAACACGTGGCCCACGATCGTCGCATCACAACGGTGATAGATCGGACGAGTCCCCAGCAGCGACTTGCACGAGCGGAACCACGCCTCGACCATCCACAGCCGCTTGTACTGGATGGCCACCTCGGCGGCATCCAGCTCGGTGTTGGTCCGCAACACCCACTTGCCGTCGTAGCGGGCATCATCGGCGATCTTGGCCTCGTCGATCCCGAAGCCGCCGGGCCCGGCCTGGCTCACGTACCGCCGATAGCCCTTGTTGCCGATCAGCGACTTGTCCCCCTGCCGTAACTGTTCCCGCAGCGCGGCCACGATCGCCTCTCGATCGGCCGCG
>JBEKTN010000611.1:0-4391 GCA_049516015.1 Isosphaeraceae bacterium
CGGATCCGCTCGATGGCCTGGCGGTGCTTCTCGTTATGCGGCACCAGTCGCCCCAGCGGACGCTCCACGTGGAGCCAACACAACGCATGCACAAAGACGTCGAACTGCCCGGCCCCATCGCTGAGGACCCCCATCTCCGGCGACACCCCGTGCGCGATCAAACTCCCCAGCAACGCCCCTTCGGTCGCGATTCGCACGTGCCGCTTGCTGGTCACCTCGTGCAAGGCCAGGTACGCTTTCCAGGCCGCCTCGTCGGCGAGCCAAGACGCACCCCTGGTCAAGCGCTCGATCACCGCCTGGGCCAACTCTTGCCGCTGCCAGTAGGCCACCGCCGCGTCGTTGATCGTGTAATCGGTGTAGGGTCCGCGGAGCACCTCCAGGAAATTCTGGCGGCTCTTGCTGTCGGTGCTCTCGAAGTAGGCGAACAACTCGTTGCCGATGTGGGTACAGAAGCCGTTGTGCCCCTGGTGCCTGGCTCCCGTGTCGTCCACCTGCACGTAGCTGGAGACCTCCAACCCCGCCAGCAGCACTTCGGTCTTCTCGTCGTGAAAGATGTCCTTCTTCTCGGTCAGGATGCCGTTGAGTTGTCCGGCGGAGATGTCGATGCCCAGTTGGTCCAACTGTTCCAGGAGCAATGGCTGGGTGACGTGCTGGTAGTGATACTGATAGATGATGAAACTGATCAGGGTCGATCCGAAGTGGCTCTCGGGTCGGACACCTTCGGGCAGTGGGGCCACCAGGTTCCGGCCGTCGGGACTCCGCCAGCGTTCGCGGCGGTAACGGGTGACCCGCGGGCGGATCTCCAGATCCTGAACCACGAAGTCTTCGTAACCTTTGAAGGCCGATCCGGGTGGCACGTCGGCCAGCGGGACGACGACTTCGTCGGTGATGACCAGTTGGGCGGTCTTGGACCGCTTGGCGGAGCCGGGCCGCTTCTGACCCGGCTCACGAGGCGGCCGGGGGGGACTAGGCGCGATGACCGGCCGGGTCTTGAGCCCCTTGAGACGGAGGATTTCGTCTTCGAGTTGTTGGATGCGATCCTGCTGGGTGCGGATGATCTCAAGCAGCTGCCGCACCAGGGGGGTATTTTCTGCTTCAGGAATCTCGGGCAGAGTCAATGGCATGGCCAAATTCTACCAACTGCCATGCCATTCTTCCCGATATTTTTGAGAAGTTACAACGATTTCTCTCACGTTTATGTGCGACAATGACTTGCGACAGACTCAGTCGATCGAATGTCTCGAAAGCCATTCGAGACTTAGCCAGAAGCCACGAGGAAATGTCTTATTGACTTTGCCGTAGATTAGGACATAATGGTTTAGATGCATCGTGAAGACGTCGAGCGATCTTCGCCGGATGTTCGCCGATGAGTGGCTTCAAGATGCGCGCGAGAGGAGGCTGAACGGATGGACAATTGCAATGCCCTATCAATTAGCACTACCCAACCCCCTGCCTTCTGAGGGGTGGAAGGTAAAGATTCACGACGCAGAGAATCCATATGAAGATCCACATGTCACGATCTACAGAAAATTGCAAAAATGGAGGCTTCGTCTTCGTGACCGCACGTTCATGGATAGGGGAGCTAGTTGGGGTGACATTGACGACAGAGTCAGACAGGAAATCGAGAGACAGTGGGACGTACTGAGAACCGAGTGGGACAGACTCCACGGCACGAAGAATCCAATCTCAAGCAGGGATGCGGACGAGGAGGATGACAATGACGACAACGATGAATAAGATGAATATTTTCTTACTGGACCGTGACAAGACTCGCTCGGAGCATTTGAGTCGGTTCAACGGACGGGTTTGCGTGACCTTGGAGGACATCGTCGAAGCTACGTCCCAAGCGAACATTTATTCTATTTGGATTTCCTGTTTAGCAGAGATGACCGATATGTTTTTGCAGGCCACGCACAGTATTCGCCCTGTCTCGAAACTTAACCGAACGCTTGGCAATTACTTAATGCTCCAACCTCCTTCACGGACCTCAACCTTCTTCTCACTAGATGGGATGTTCTCACGAGTCGCTGGCGGCCAAGTGGGTGGTTTTCTTCCGCTTGAGGAATTGATCGAGGTCTTGGCTGCCCCGGCCGCAGAATCGCAGGATCTCTTTCTCGGGGGCACGGTGGACCTTGTTACTCAGAACTTGGCACTCGTGCGTGGTAACTTCAAGCCAGTAACCGTCCCGCTTTCGATGTTCCAGCCAACCGATACTGGAGTCGTTCCTGACCCGTCGAGGTTCTCTGTGAGCGACTACGGGCATGTAATCCACCTCGGCGATTTCGAGATTGCTGCGGATGCCATTCTTTATGAGGTTGATCCTCACTTCCGACGTAGAGTTAACGCATTGCGGCGTTCTGAGGAGCAGGGATTCGGAGCCTCGCTTCGCCGATTGAGAATTGCACGTGGCTTGAGGCAAGGCGATTTCCCGCCGATCTCATCCAAGACTATTGCCAGGATCGAACGAGGGGAAATCGAGAAGCCGCATCGTGAGACACTTGAAGTGCTTTCTTCCAGACTCGGTGTTACCCCCGAGAGCATCGAGACATACTGATACAATAGGGTCAGAGGTAAGAGGCAGAGGTGAAGGTGACAGCCACCAGCAGAGGTGAAGGTGACAGCCACCAAATCTGGAGAATCCAGATAACACAGGCAACTGTGACAAGCCTATGATTGTTTCTTAGGTCTTCCACGGGGCCGAATCGTCCACTCCAGCCCCAATCGCTTGGCCGTGTCCGTGACCCAGTTAGGATCGCCGAAGAGCCGACCGCGATTGACGCAGCAACGCAATGCCGCCACTTCGGCTTCTGGAATGGGGATGGTGTCAGACTTTGTTCTTGGTTCTTACGTGCTGTCTTCGAAACCAAAAACAAAGTCTGACCCCCGATGAACTGAGTCTTGTTCCCAAGAATGCGGTAGACTGGCAAGCGTCTGATTCGTGTTTTGATAGCGCTCGGAGAGAATGTTAGCGCATTCTCCCCGAGCATTCCCTTGGGAGAAAGCACCTCCCGTGGGCGCCCATCACGTTAAGGGAAAACACCGCCGTCTGGCCAGAGCGCGCCGACCGCGCTTGAGGATCTGCCTGCGCAAAGGGTGTGGACGCAAGTACCAGCCGCGGTGCTGGAACCAGCGCTACTGCCAGGATCCGGAATGCCGGCGGCAGGTCCACTCCTGGCAGGCGGCGCGGCGGCAAGCCAAGCACCGCCAGGACGCCTTTGGCAAAGCCCGGCACGCCCAGGCAGAGAAAGCGCGCCGCCAACGGGCAAAGCTCGCGTCTCAGGTTGGTCAAAAGCCAGAGGTTACGCCGGCGCGTGGTCACGCAGATGAAACTTTTTTTTCCCGCCCTTATGCGATCGGCCAGGCTGCCACGAACCGCCTATGATCTCCCCCCGCAACCCAGCGCACTACTGTTGCCCCGCCTGCCGTCAGGCGGTTCGCAATGTCTTTGATCGGGAACGCAAGTGGCACTCTCGCGGCACCTTGGATGGCCGGAAGATGCGGGTCTACGAGTACCAAGCCGCTCGCCAGCGCCGGTTGCGGCGACGAAACACTTCTGCCTCGGTACCGTTGCGGGCGCCTCCGGGATGACGATTCCGCCGGGGCGCGCAGGTCGTCAATTATCGCGTGAGCCCTGGAGGCTGATTTAGCTTGGGCTTCCTGTTCAATCCCAGGAGCCCAAACATGATCCAAAAACGCATTCTGGTTCCCGCGCGGCTGCGGCGTCCTCCCGCAACAGGCTGGTCCTGGGTGGACCGTCGTTTCGTCCGCGAGCGCATGGCGCACCTCTCGCGCGAGGCTGTGCTGTTGTACTTCTTCCTCTCGGCCGTGGCCGACCGTCACGGGCTGTCGTTCTACGGGGATGGCACGCTGGCCGCCCTGCTGCGGATGACGTTGCCGGCCTTGGTTCAGGCCCGCGAAGAGCTGCTGGCGCACGACCTGATCGCCCATGAGGTTCGCTTCACTCAGGTCCTCTCCCTGCCGCCGCCTGGCCAGCGCCGCCGCGACGAGCCTGGCCAAGGGCTAATGCAACTGGGCGAGATCTTGCGCCAGGCCATCGCATCGACGCATTCAAACCAGGAAGGGGGCCTGCCGTGAACGTCGCCTTGTGGGCTGAAATCCGCCGGCTAACTGAGATCGAGAAGCTCTCCGGCCGGGCCATTTCGCGGCGACTCCGTTGCTCGTGGCGCACGGTGGCTCGGGCGCTCAAAATCGATCAGCCTCCCACTCGCAGAGCTTCGCACCGCGATAGCCTCTTGGACCCGTACAAGGCCAAGATCGACGCCCTGCTGGCCAAGTATCCGGAACTCTCGGCGGTGCGCATCTGCGAGGAGATTGCTCGCGGTCCCGATGGCTATACCGGCAGCGCGTGCACCCTTCGCCGCTACCTCCGG
>JBEKTN010000612.1:0-2683 GCA_049516015.1 Isosphaeraceae bacterium
TCATCGGGCGGCAGCGTGCACTGTCCCTGTGGCATGCGAGTCATTGCCTCCTTGCAACCTGGGTCCTCAGTAAACCCAAGGTTACAGGAGGCCGTGACTTGCGCCTATTTCAACGGTATTGGCCTTAAGCCCCGGCAATCGGCCGTGATCCTCGCCCTCACCCAATGCCCGAATCCCTTGGCGAGGGAGAGGCAGTTGCCCACCAGTGCGCGCTCGAGCAGCGCCTGGCGGTCCTTGGAATCGGTAGCGGCCTGGTACCCTGCGTGGTTTTCCTGGTTGAGTCCCAGCCATGGAGTTCGAAATCGGAACAGGATCGCTTCCTCGCTCTCGCCGAGTTGCTCAGCCCGGCGGCTCAGGCCCGCTTCGAGCACGGGAAGGACCTCGGTGCCGATCCGGGCCTGGTCGACCTCGGCCCAGAGCCGTGTGACCAGAGCTGCCCCATCGGCAAGCCCGATCAGATGAGCGGTGCGGTCGAGCACCTTGAATTGCACTTTGGGATAAGCGTAGCGCAACCGGCCGTCGGCTTCGTGATGATGAAGCATCACCTCGTCGCTGAAAGCCCGGCCGAAGAAGCCTCGCAGGTGGGTGGCCTCGCCGAGCTGTAGAGGCCGAGGGAATCTCAACCAGAGCCCGACCAAGTCGACAATCCCGTGGGGCGAAGTCAATGACCTGGGTTCCATCGGCGTTGGGTCTCCATGATGCCTCCCGAAAAAGGGGGAAAAGCCCGTGGACTCTTGAGCCGGCCACAGTCACCAGGTTTCAATCCTTGTTCTTCTGGAAAAACCCTTGGGCCGAGTCCACGGGTCAAGATGCAGAGCACCAGCTTGGGCTCAATTACGGTCCGCTAGCCTTCTCAGCCGGTTCCTTACTGTCTTTTCACATACCCCGATTTCGGAAGCGATCTTCTGGTATGACCACCCTTGAAGTGCGAGCTTGATAATCTGTTTCATGTCTTTCAATCGTGTCCCAACCCGGGGCAACTCGTACCTATCAACTGAGGCTTGTAGTAGTCGGTCGGCAGCCTCTTCTGGGCGCATGGGAAAGGCCTGGAAGCTGAGTTCGAATACCTCATCTGTGAGTGCCGATCCGGCAAGGGCCGGCTCCTTACGAAAGGCCTTGAGCTCCCGAAAGAGAAACGCCCGCAGATCCCTCCGGATTACCGACGGGAGGCTGCCCCGTTCGATTAAATGCTTGCATTGGCCAATGAATAGGATCCACTGGGGACGGCGCAGTTTCCTAAGGAGGAAATCCTGGACAATGTCGTCCGACTCTTGCTCCAGGACAAGGCGCCACCTGCCGTTACATTTTTGAATGCAACGCTTTACTTCTCGGGATAAAAGCTTGGTTAGTCGTTCCCATGTGGAATCCGGGACGGTCGTGGTGTGGGTATTATGGGCGTACATAAGTATTTCCCAAGCCTTCAGCAACAGTAACCAGTAAGACTCACTCTACAATATACTACCCCCACCCGCCAGGCAATGCGGAAACAAATCTTCCCAAAAAAGTTCAAGACCCCTGGTGCGC
Source organism: Isosphaeraceae bacterium (assembly GCA_049516015.1). Taxonomy (GTDB): domain Bacteria; phylum Planctomycetota; class Planctomycetia; order Isosphaerales; family Isosphaeraceae; genus Aquisphaera. The sequence continues at coordinate 1,525 of JBEKTN010000612.1, forward strand.
CGGCTTGGGTCTAACCAGCGTGTGAAGGCGCTAGCTGCTGAGTATCGGTTCACCGATACCCGTAGGACAATTAAGTCGTGGGGCCCACCATTGGGCCGCGCGAGGCAAGCGTGAAGGCCCATAAGTCAAATCACCGTCGTCAGGACTTCGTCCGCCACCATCTTCTTGTCAAACCCCTGTCCGACGATCCGCACCTTGTCGAAGTCGTCGCGGCACATCGGGAAGACGTACACGGCGTCGGTCTCGAGATTGAGCAGTTCCTTGCTGAACTGGATGATCTCCTCGACCCGGTTGGGGGGGATCTCGCCCAGGAAGACGCTCTTCTGAACCCGCTGGAGACCGAAATCGAGACAGCGGTCCGCGATCTTGGTGCGGGTGCGGTCTTTGGAGATATCGTAGACGACCCAGGTTAGCATGCAGTTATCCCTTATCCGTCGTCCGTTGTCCGTCGTTGGTTTTCTCTGAATACTGAGCACTCGTCTGACGCGAACTTTCCACGGGCATCCATATTTTTCACAATGAGACGACACGGGGCTAAGAACGCCGATTATCGCGGAGGCGTAACTTGCCTCTATGACACCCAACTTCTCGGCGCCTGCTTGCACGCATCCGAGTCCGGTGGCCGCTCTCGCCCTGAGGCCGTCAGGGGCATGCCAGATGTACCAATCGCCCCCCCAGCCACCGGGCGCCCCCGGAGGGGTGGGCGGCTGTCGGCTTTGTCAGCCCAGCCTCTTTCCACAGGGGGTTGTGGGCGCGTTTGCTTAGGGTTTTGGGTTCTTGACCTCTGATTTTGGGGTCGGAACGAGTCAGGATCTGGGTTGTTGACCGTTTCTGACCCTGGCTTGATTTTTCCAGAATCGGCTTGCCGATGGCCACAAATCTTTCATACCAAAGGGATTAGATTGCGTCCCATGACCTTGTTCAACCCCGTTTTTAATAGCCTGACGCCTAAAGGCATAGATCGATGAAAAACCCAGGCTGATGAGGGACTGGGCCCACAGCCGAAGGCTGGGGACGCCAGCCGACGAAGCTGGCGATGTCGTTCTGCGTCAGCCCCCAGCCAGCAAGCTTGCGAACCTGTTCAGGATCGATGTTCGCGACCATGCTCTCGGCCTCGTCACGCAGCAGCTTGGCGGTCGCGTAACAGAGCACCCGCCGG
>JBEKTN010000613.1:0-30018 GCA_049516015.1 Isosphaeraceae bacterium
GGGTAATCAAGCGAAAGATGTCGAAATGGAAGAAGAAACGCCCCCAGCATCGGCGACAGCCACCCTTGAAGAAAACCTTTAAGGAGTCAGTGGTTATGATTCGTTAAACGGTATTGGGCTTAAGGCCCGTTGACGCTGGGCTGAAAGGAGTCGCGATGGTCGGCTTCGTCGGGACATTTCGCGTCAACTTTCACATTCCCGAGCATGCGGGGATCGGTAAGTCCGTCGCGCGCGGATTTGGTACCGCCGAGCGAGTCGTCGAGCCGGCCAAGCAAACGCAAAGGGGCCAAGCATGCTGATCGAAGACCTGATCCGGCTCGGCCGCCCTTTGCTGGAATCAGTTGAATTCGCCCCCAAGGACATCTTGCGCCTGGTCACGGGTGTCGAGGACGAGAAGGTCAAGAACTTCTACCGCCACGTCTTCGTGGTGGAAGTTCCGACCGAGGAAGGTTGCGTTCCCCGCGTCTTGCCGATGCAGACCTTCGGGGAACCGGTACGTGAAAACGGCAAGGAAGATTTCAAAGTCGAGCACGACCGGGCCGTGGGGATGCCCTTCGTCCTGCCATCAGGCGGAAATCCGCTCCAGCCCCAAGGGCACTACCTACCCGTCTACCCATGCTATGACCGGCACCTCCAGGATTTTCGCGAGTCGGCGCAGAGTGTCAAGCACTTCCTCGCCGGACGGTTGGAGCGGACCGTCGGCTTCCGCCTCTCGGAGAACATGGCCGACGCCATCGCCGCGGCGGTTCACGAAGCGCTCAAAAAAACCGACTTCGGCGACGAGAAGAAGGTTCTCGGTATCCTGGTTCTCGCACGATGCGAGCCCGATGGATATTTCACGCTCGAGTCTGGCCGGTCGCCTCGGCGCATCGGTATGACCGCGGAGGGATCGAGCATCGTGCCGAACTTCGCCAAGGTCCTTGAGGGGTTCTGGACCGCCAAGCTGGAGGAAGGCAGGGAAGCCGGCTCGCGCGTCGGGTCGTGCAGCTTCTCGGGGGTGGCGGGCGAGCTCGTCACCGCGTACTGCAAGGCCTGGCCCTGGGCGTTCCCCACCTGGACCTGCCCCCTGCCCAACGGTGGGGACGAGCAAATGCTGATCGAGAGCGTCGCCTTGTCGTCCGAGAGCTATGAGGCACTTACCCTGGGGGCGTGCGCATTTAATCGGCTCTCCAAGCCAGTCAGCCCGTGGATTACCCACGAGCTCTTCTCGCCCGCCGACAACAGAGCGGGCAAGGAGCAGGCCAAGCGGCGCCGAGACCTGACGGTGATTCATGGTTCCGGTTTCCTACTGCCCCTCCAGAGCCAGACCCTTGCTGACGACCAAGAACGCAAGAACTACGTTCGAGGCGTACGGCAGATGCTGAGGGCCGACCCGCAGAACCCCACCATGACCGATCGCTACATGACGGCGGTCACCGGCTTTGACATCATGCTGCCGCCAGGCGCGACCGAAGACTACCGGCTGACGCTAGTCTATTTCTCGGGCGAGTTCAGCCGGGGCGACGTCCATCTCCGCGCTTATATCCAGGACGTCGTTCCGAGCACGCTCGGCCAGCTTCGTGACCTGGCGCGCACCGAGCGCAAACGAGCATTGCAACTGCTACAGGTTCTCATGCCGGGAATGTCTGAGAAACAATCGGCTTACCTGGGACGCTGCTACGAATCGGTTCCCTATCTCCTGGTTCGCGCCTACGGGGGGGCCTATCTCTGGCAGCAGTTGGAAGCCGTCCTGCACCGGCACCGTCTCGATGGGCGGCGCGTGACCGGCAACGCCGCCCGCCGGATGCAAAGCCTCGTACCCCGCTGGCCCGACAGCCGCTACGAACTGTTCGAGGAAGTCGGGTTCTATCTCTCGTTTCTGAGCATCCTGGGCCGGGTCAACGCCGAGTTGGCCGGCTCACACGAGGAGCCCATCATGCGCCCCTGGAAAGAGTTGCTGGACGTAATCGACAACAAACCCGTCTCCGAGCTGCAACTGACCGACCCATCCGAGATCGGGTTCGCCTGCGGCGCGCTCATCAAGCGGTTCGGCATGAGGTACTACAATGCGATGAAACGGAAGAAGGCCAACCCCGACTACCTGCGCGACCGGGTGCTGACGTTCGGCACCGACCTTCGCGTTCAAGCCGTTCAAAAAAAGGGGCTCAAGCTGATTCTCGAGCTTCCCAACCGGCTCAAAGATCTCAATCGCAATCGAGACCTCGAGGAGCGCACCGGCGCTGCGATGGCCGCCTTCGAACAGTCGCGCGACGAGATCGAGAAGAAGAAAGACACGTTCCTGACGGCGTTCTGGTCCGGATACGCGCTCGAAGGTTACAACCGGCCGGTCAAGCCCAAGACCTGCCCCCATTGCGGCAAGCCCCTGGTGCACCAGACCGCGGACGGGACCTGACGACAATTACCGCCTACCCCATCACTCATGCCGCCACACAGGAGGCCAATCGATGCCCGTACGAACCGCGGAAATCCTTTTTGTCAAGTGCGTCAAGGACGGCATTCCGAACCGCGACCCGCTCCGCGACAGCGACGCGCGGCGCATCTTCGGCGAGGAGGACGGCCGCATCTCGCTCTCCGACGTCAGCATCAAACGCGACGTGCGCGACTACGTGCTGGCGCGCTTCCCCGAGGATAGTGAACAGCCAGACCTCACCCGGCTCGTCTTCGTTCAGAAGAAGTTCGGCGAGGATGGCAAAACGCTTCTGGGCCGCGACGGTCTGGCCAACGCCATCCTGCAAAAGGTCCGCGCGGCCCACACGACCGCCGAGGGCGAGGCTCCCGCTCCCGCCAAGCCCAAGAAAAAGGGCAAGGCCGCCGACGGGGATGCCGACAGCGACCGCAACTTGCTTCTAGGCGCAGCCTTCGACATGCGCGTTTTCGGCGCGGTCTTCAGCGTCACCGGAAAGAGCTTCAATCAGACCGGACCGGTCCAGTTTGGCTGGGCGCACTCGCTCCATCCGGTGGAGACTCGCTATACCCAGGGCACCGTCGTGATGCCGTCCAAAGACGCCAAGGACGGAGGAGCATCGCCCTCGGAGGAGGATAAGGGCAAGACCCAGGGGACCATCTGGACGCAATATCAGCTTCCGTTCGCGGTCTTCGCCATGCCGGGCATCATCAACGCCACGATCGCGGGCCAGACCGGCATGAGCGACGATGACGTCGACCTGCTGCTGGCCGGGCTCTGGAAGGGCACATTGCACCGCCAGGCCCGCGGCCGGGGCATCCAGCAACCCCTCCTGCTTTTGCACGTCGAATACGCCGATCCGTTTTTCCGCATCGGGTTCCTCGAAGAGGGCCTGAGGCTCATCCCCGGTCGCGACCAGGAAGGCAGTGCCATCTGGCTGGGGGGCAAGTCGCCGGCCGATCTCGCCGAGGTGACTTTGAATGTCCAGGGCGTGGTCGAGCGCTTGAACCGGCACAGCGAGCAGATCGCCCGAACGCGGTTGTGGTGCGACCCTCAGCTTAACCTCGAGGGTACCCTATCGGCCGAAACCGGCGCCTGGCCGGAGGGGGTCTGAGTGGACCGCCTCGTCGTCTTCGATCTCCGTGGGACGCTGGCGCACTACCGCAGGCCCGACACGCTCGGCACCCACGCCTCGTACCCGTTCATGCCCCCAACGACCCTTCGGGGCCTGATCGCGGCCGTGCTGGGACTGGAGTACCGCGCCGACCAGGACTCGCTTCCGCCAGGAGCCCGTTGCGCACTCCGCCTGCTCCGGCCAGTCCGCGCCGTCACCCAACAGCTCAGCCTGCACGGCAAGAAATGGATCGGAACCGGCCCGAACGAATCGTTTCATCGCCCTACGACTATCGAGCTGATCGTAGAGCCTCACTACCGGATCTATTACTCGGGCCCAATGGCCGATCAATTGGCCCGGTCGCTCGAGCGCAACCAAAGCCGCTTCCACACCTACCTGGGCAGCGCCTTTTGCCTGACGTTTCCCGAGTGGGGAGCGGTCAAGCCCGCCGAGCCGATACCCGCCCTCGCCGAGCATATCGTCTGCGCAAGCGTCGTTCCATCGCCAGCCGTCGGAAGGCTCGTCCTGGAAGCCGGCCTCCAGTATGCCCGCGTCGGCGGTCTGCTCCGCGAGCACATCGGCGGCCGCCGGTTTCGCGGCACCCTCAGCGTCATCTACGAAGTGTCCGGGCATGCGATCGGCTTCGAGCCCGCCAAGCTCGAGACCGACGCCTTCTGGGCCTTCCGCCAGGTTCCGGGGGAAGGGACGATCTGTCTATGGTAATCCCGCTGCGCGACTGCATCGCACGCCCCTCCCAGCCAGGCCAGCCCGACCTGCCTTTGGTCGACCACCTCGAGGCCGTGGCCGAGTGGTGCGGCGAGGCCCAGGGGTCGTGCGACGATCGCCTGGCCTTTCTCGCCGGCCTTTCCCACGACGCCCCCAAGGCAACCCAGGATTGGCAGATCTACATCCGGGGCGACCCACAGCGCAAGAAAGGGCCGCCTCATGCCCCAACGGGCGCTGCCTTGTTCGCCTTCTGGGCCGAGCAGCTTATTCCGCGCTGGACCAGCGCTCGCGACGTGCAGGAGCGGCTGCACGATCTTGCCATCGACTGGGCGCGCGTCATCGACCACCACCACGGAGCACTTGACGACCTCGCGGACACGCCGCCCTGGGAGCAGTCGTCCACCAGGCTCGAGCATGAGCCCGCCACCCTGCTGGCGACGTGCGACCAGGAAGGGCTCGACGCGCTTGTCCGCAAGCATTTCCCCGAATTGCAGACGAGCCTCAGGGATTTCGACACCTGGTGCGGGGGCCATGACCGGGTCTGGGGATACCGGCAAGGGGCCGTCCGCGGGGCAATCTGCGATCAGTCGGAGCGCGAGGTTCTCGACCGCCTCGGCCTCCGAATCGCCGAGCTTGGCGCTCGATTGATCTACGCGGATCGTCGTCACGTGGCCGACTGGAAGCCGGTTTCCCTGGCATCCGCACAGGGCGAGACCGCCCTGCGCCGATTCGACGAGCACTGCCGGGCAGAAGCCGAGAAGGCGCGCACCGACGGGGTTTCCGAGGAATTACTGCGGGCACGCCAGCAAGAACAGTCTGAAGCACTTGCGGCGTATCGGGCCTGCGTGGAGAATCACTTCCTCACCCTCCTTCTGCCGACTGGTTACGGCAAGACTCTAGCCGGCCTTCGCGTCGCGCTCGAGGCAATCCGCGCCGGACGATGCCGGCGCATTCTCTATGTCGCCCCTTACATCAGCATCCTCTCGCAGTCGGCGCGGGTCCTCGAGTTGGCAACGGGCTTCCGCGTGGTCTTGCACCACCAGATGTCCATCCTGTCTCTTGCTGACGCCGGGCAGCCGGCGAAAACACCCGGCGACGATGTCCAGAGAGAGGACCACCAACCCTACGACCTGCTCGACACCTGGCAGGCGCCCATCGTGGCCACGACGTTCAATCAGCTCTTCCGCGCGCTGTTTCCAGCCCGGGCGCAGCAGTGCCTGCGAATTCCCGCGCTCGACCGCGCATTCGTCTTCATCGACGAGCCTCAGATCATCAACCCGGCCGTATGGTCGGCGTTCTTGCGGGCAATGGCTGTCGTCGCCGGCCAGCGCGGCGCGCAGGTCCTGTTCTGCACGGCGACCCTTCCTCCACTCGACGAAGGGCTTGGCAACCGCGGCCCGGCCCAATCACTCGTGGAACATGTCCCCACCGCAGTCAACCGCTTCGTCGTCCAATCGGTGGCCGAGCCCTGGAACGCCGACCGGGTGGTGGACGAGGCCGAACGGCGCCTGCGAACGCTCGGCTCGGCCGCCGTGATTCTCAACACCGTCCACGACGCCGTGACGGTATTCCGCAAGCTTCGGGCGCGGGGCGGGCGCTGGTTTTTCCTCGCCTCCCGCATGCTCCCCGGGCACAAGGAACAGATCATCCGCCAGATCCGCAAGTCCTTGCAGAACAAGTCCAAGCCCACCGGGGTCGTCTGCACCCAGGTGCTGGAGGCCGGGGTCGATTTGAGTTTTCGAGCCATCCTCAGGGCGCTTCCGATCTTCCCGTCAGTCATTCAGTCGGCCGGCCGCGGCAATCGCCACGGCGAGGGAGGGCCCGCCGAGGTCCTCGTCTTTCGCTTCCTTCGCGATGACGGCGCGGACCTCCGGCCGTTCGTTTACCGTGACCGTGACGCAATCCGCATCACCGACGAGATCTTCGCGCAGGCCCCGGTGATCCCGGAAACGGAGGTGGCGCACTGGCTTTCCTGGTATTACGCCCGCTGCTGGGAGGCGAACCCCCACTTGAAGTCGCTGGAATACTTCGAGGCGGCCGCGCGGGGCCAGTGGTCCAAGCTCGCGGGCAACGAGCCCTTTCAGGAGGACCAACCCGGCCTCGACGTGTTCATTCCGGGTTCCGAGCGATACCTCCCCTTGCGTTATCAGCCGCTGCTCGCCAAGTTCGGCGTGGAAACCGCCCGGCACCTTCTCGATCGCTATCTCGATCCTGCCGCCCGCCGCCAGCTCTCGTTCCGCGAGCGCCGGCTTCAGTCGGCGCTTTTGCGTCAGTTCCTGGTCGACGTTCCCAGCAAGCATGCCGTCCAGATCGCGCATCCAGTCGAGGGCTTCGCGTGGCCGCTGGTTATCGACAATCCCAGGCACTACCGCGCGTCGACCGGCCTGGCCGGTGAGCTCGCTGAAGACGACTCCAACGGCGGCACCCAAGTGTGCTGATTCACCATGCGCCTCTCGCCCGTACCGCCTTCCACCACCGAGCCCCCGCTGATCCCGCTCACGGTGACTCACGTCCATGAGCACCTCTTCTGTCCTCGCTTCACCTATTTCGAGTACGTGCTGGCGGTTCCCGAGCGGCAGGAGCGGCGGCTGCTCGTCCAGAAGGGGAGGCAGGCGCACGAGGAGCGGAAGCGGATCAACCCCAACTACCTGCGCAAGAAGCTGGGCGTGGTTCAACGGCAGTTCGACGTCCCCATGGCGTCGGCCCTCCTGGGGCTGCGCGGCTCGGTCGACGAGGTGTTGACGCTGGCCGACGGGTCGATGGCCCCTTTTGACTACAAGTTCGCCGAATTCCGCGACCGGATCTATCACAACCAGAAGATGCAGTCGGTGCTCTACGGCCTGCTGATCCGCGAGACCTTCCAGCGCCCCGTCCATCGCGGCTTCCTCTGCTACCTTCGCTCCAAGAACAAGGTGGTGCCGATCGAGTTTACGGAGTCCGATTTCACCGAGGCCGAAGCGGTGTTGCGCGAAATCCTGGAAGTCATTCAAACCGGCCGCTTCCCCCGCGCAACCGCCTGGAAGGCCCGTTGCCGCGACTGCTGCTACCGAAATATCTGCATCCAGTGAGCGACTAGACGTAAATGCCTTATGAGAAGAGAGATTCCGACGAACCAAAGTTGCGAGCACAGCTCGCCTGGACGGCCAAATCGAGCCCAATTCGCGGCCCACTGGCCCGATTGGACCCTATGAGATTGACCCGAAACTCCAGGCCCTGGTATAGTTTAGGCGCATGGTGCCGTCGACGACCGTCATCCACAAGAACAAGGATTGAAACCGACCGTCATCCACAAGAACAAGGATTGAAACGGTCCAACCCGTAAAACTGATTGACCAGATGACTCCGTCGACGACCGTCATCCACAAGAACAAGGATTGAAACAAATGCCCTGCGGCCAGTGGACGCTTGAGCGGCTCGGTCGACGACCGTCATCCACAAGAACAAGGATTGAAACGACCGGCGGGATCGCGACGAAAACGCCGCTCGGCCGAGTCGACGACCGTCATCCACAAGAACAAGGATTGAAACTCCTTTCTTTTCAGCCGATGGCTACTAGCTCTTCGAGTCGACGACCGTCATCCACAAGAACAAGGATTGAAACATCGCCTCGACAGTGTAGAGGGTGCCCGCGTAACCCGTCGACGACCGTCATCCACAAGAACAAGGATTGAAACCACGCTCTGGTCGCGACCGCGGCGTGTACAGGGGCGAGTCGACGACCGTCATCCACAAGAACAAGGATTGAAACACGATGAGCTGGCTATAGCAGTCGGAATGGTCGCGCGGTCGACGACCGTCATCCACAAGAACAAGGATTGAAACTTTTGTGAGCCTCCACACGGGGGAGGCGGTGGCGAAGGTCGACGACCGTCATCCACAAGAACAAGGATTGAAACCCGAGTGGCTTGCCGTCAAAGTGCACGGGGAGGAAATGTCGACGACCGTCATCCACAAGAACAAGGATTGAAACCGAAGTGGGCGCAGAAGGATCGGCGGACTCGCACTGACGTCGACGACCGTCATCCACAAGAACAAGGATTGAAACACTTGGCCATTACCGGTCATGACTGGCTCCTTGGGAGGTCGACGACCGTCATCCACAAGAACAAGGATTGAAACGAATGCCTGCCTCTCAGTGAGCTCGAGCTCCCGGGCCGTCGACGACCGTCATCCACAAGAACAAGGATTGAAACGGCGTAATAGGGCCAGGTCCGATCCCAGTCCCCGGCTTGTCGACGACCGTCATCCACAAGAACAAGGATTGAAACAAAACCGGAACAGTAGCCGGAACGGCGAACGTCTGAGTCGACGACCGTCATCCACAAGAACAAGGATTGAAACTTGAGATCCAGGTAATAGACCGGATTCAGGAGATCTCGTCGACGACCGTCATCCACAAGAACAAGGATTGAAACTTCGGGCAGTCGAATCCAGCCCCACGTCCGAGTCTCGTCGACGACCGTCATCCACAAGAACAAGGATTGAAACCACTTCCCGACCTCGGGGCTGTAGAAAGACCACACGGTCGACGACCGTCATCCACAAGAACAAGGATTGAAACTCGGCCAACGCCCCTCCGCCGCGCGTCAGGCCGGACGTCGACGACCGTCATCCACAAGAACAAGGATTGAAACTCCGTCTGGTCGATGAGGACGCCGCGGCGGTTCCCTTGTCGACGACCGTCATCCACAAGAACAAGGATTGAAACCTGGGCCACATTGGCGGGAACGCAGCGGGATACCCCGGTCGACGACCGTCATCCACAAGAACAAGGATTGAAACTTCACGCTTCGGATCGGCCAACTGCTCAGCGGTTGGCTGTCGACGACCGTCATCCACAAGAACAAGGATTGAAACCTCAAGTGGGACGGGGTCCCGCGGCTGAATGGGTTCTTGTCGACGACCGTCATCCACAAGAACAAGGATTGAAACCTAGCAATGACTTCGCCGCCGTTTAGGGTCACCAACGAGTCGACGACCGTCATCCACAAGAACAAGGATTGAAACCAGGTAGTCCCGCGGTGTCATCGACCGTGTGACCACGTCGACGACCGTCATCCACAAGAACAAGGATTGAAACATCCATTACCGTTCTTATTCACCGTGCACCTCCTCTCGTCGACGACCGTCATCCACAAGAACAAGGATTGAAACCATCACGCAAATCTCCTCGGGTCGAAGATGAGTCATGTCGACGACCGTCATCCACAAGAACAAGGATTGAAACCCAGGCGATCACGCTGGCATCGAAGTCCTGGCTGTAGTCGACGACCGTCATCCACAAGAACAAGGATTGAAACATGCTTCAATGCTGCCGGAATCCGCAGCGATTGCAAGTCGACGACCGTCATCCACAAGAACAAGGATTGAAACACCGCCGACGAAGCATCCTGGCTTGCCACGAGGCGCAGTCGACGACCGTCATCCACAAGAACAAGGATTGAAACTGCTCTCGCCACTGCTCGAGATCCCGCTCGGCGCAGGTCGACGACCGTCATCCACAAGAACAAGGATTGAAACCTCATAATTTAAGTCTCCCCGTCTTCATCTTGCGCGGTCGACGACCGTCATCCACAAGAACAAGGATTGAAACAACGAGCCCGTATCAATCCCGGGGCGGTCCCTCCGAAGTCGACGACCGTCATCCACAAGAACAAGGATTGAAACCCCGGAACGCTCCATGCTACGTTTGCGAGCGCAGGCGGTCGACGACCGTCATCCACAAGAACAAGGATTGAAACGAGCGGCTGAAAGCCCGCTCCATTCTGGCGGGGTCACAGTCGACGACCGTCATCCACAAGAACAAGGATTGAAACAGTCCCGGCCCCGGTGCCGATCGTGACCGATCCGGCCGTCGACGACCGTCATCCACAAGAACAAGGATTGAAACCGGTACCGGCGTGGGTTGTGGGCGCGACGGTGTCTCGTGTCGACGACCGTCATCCACAAGAACAAGGATTGAAACCCAGAGGATGACCTGGAGGACTTGGTCGAGGCGATCGTGTCGACGACCGTCATCCACAAGAACAAGGATTGAAACACATACTGCTTGGCTATGGCGATTACGACCGGGCCAAGTCGACGACCGTCATCCACAAGAACAAGGATTGAAACACTCCGCCCATGCCGGCGCCTCGCACGGATCCCGCGGGTCGACGACCGTCATCCACAAGAACAAGGATTGAAACTACTTGACGATGGAGAAGCACAGTTCGATTTGGCGCGGTCGACGACCGTCATCCACAAGAACAAGGATTGAAACCGATCCTCGCCGGCCGCCGAAGTCGCTCAAGCCGTTGTCGACGACCGTCATCCACAAGAACAAGGATTGAAACCTCGGGGTGCTCGGAGTGCGCGGCGAGAAACTCGCGAGTCGACGACCGTCATCCACAAGAACAAGGATTGAAACACAGTTGCCCCCAAGCCGGTCGTGAGCCCGCTTGGAGTCGACGACCGTCATCCACAAGAACAAGGATTGAAACCCATCACTCACCTCTCTTCGGCTTGGTGGCTTTAGGCGGTCGACGACCGTCATCCACAAGAACAAGGATTGAAACTTTGCTCCCCGGATCGACGACAGCGAGCTGTCGCCGGGTCGACGACCGTCATCCACAAGAACAAGGATTGAAACCCATGGGTCAAATTATCAACGTTTACGGACCGACCAGTCGACGACCGTCATCCACAAGAACAAGGATTGAAACCCCTACCTTGAGCAGAGCGCGGTCTTCAACGGCTGCAGTCGACGACCGTCATCCACAAGAACAAGGATTGAAACTTGGCGCGCCGGTAGATCTCGCGCACCAGGTCCGGGAGGTCGACGACCGTCATCCACAAGAACAAGGATTGAAACACCCGGTAGGAGTACATTAGATACGAGGTCGGGATCGTGTCGACGACCGTCATCCACAAGAACAAGGATTGAAACCCAGAGCCGGCCTTGTTGGCGTTGAATGCGAACCCCGGTCGACGACCGTCATCCACAAGAACAAGGATTGAAACTCGCTCATGGCGTTGGCTCCGGAAGAGGTCCCCACGGTCGACGACCGTCATCCACAAGAACAAGGATTGAAACTCTCCAACGGTAAAGGCGGGGATCGCGACTCCGCCGCGTCGACGACCGTCATCCACAAGAACAAGGATTGAAACCCGTTCTCGGCCTGGGTGGCGGCGCCTGGACCACCGGTGTCGACGACCGTCATCCACAAGAACAAGGATTGAAACATCCGAGTGTTCGTCGCGTGCATCGTCGTTTCTCGTTGTCGACGACCGTCATCCACAAGAACAAGGATTGAAACTTGTGGGAAAGCCCTCTCCCCGGGAGGAGAGAGGGCACGTCGACGACCGTCATCCACAAGAACAAGGATTGAAACTCCAACTCAACCAATCGAGCGGGTCGCCCAGCTCGGGGGTCGACGACCGTCATCCACAAGAACAAGGATTGAAACCGAATCGCGGACCGGCGCCGGGAGTTGGTCCGATGCTGTCGACGACCGTCATCCACAAGAACAAGGATTGAAACCTGACCGTGCCGTAGCCCGACAGGGTGTTCACCATCGTCGACGACCGTCATCCACAAGAACAAGGATTGAAACAAGAGTCGGATCGACCGAGTTCAGGTAGCTGAATGGAGTCGACGACCGTCATCCACAAGAACAAGGATTGAAACCTTCTATCCGGGTCCTCCAGTCAGCGAGCAACTTCGCCGTCGACGACCGTCATCCACAAGAACAAGGATTGAAACTACTACTACGATCCGCGAGACGTTTCGGGCGGGGACGTCGACGACCGTCATCCACAAGAACAAGGATTGAAACTTAGGTAGCGGTGGTAGCGGTCGAGGTAGCGGTCAAGTCGACGACCGTCATCCACAAGAACAAGGATTGAAACCGCTCTCCGGATCGGGACTCGTGACGCGTTCGACCTGGTCGACGACCGTCATCCACAAGAACAAGGATTGAAACATAGCTGCACAGGGGCCTGGAGACGGCCAATGAACGAGTCGACGACCGTCATCCACAAGAACAAGGATTGAAACTCCGTCTACCCGGACGCTGTAAAGCTTCAGTGGTTCGAGTCGACGACCGTCATCCACAAGAACAAGGATTGAAACGTCAGAGCCTCGGTCACAAACTGCCGGGCCAGCTCTCGTCGACGACCGTCATCCACAAGAACAAGGATTGAAACACGTCCCCGTTGCAACCGGCGTCAATGAGCGCTCCGACGTCGACGACCGTCATCCACAAGAACAAGGATTGAAACTTGATTCAACGGGCCAGTGCCCAGAATTCCTGGGAAGTCGACGACCGTCATCCACAAGAACAAGGATTGAAACCTCTGTCCGTCGACCAGTCGCAAGTTGACCGCCCCGAGTCGACGACCGTCATCCACAAGAACAAGGATTGAAACGTTGACCTGGACCGGCCGATCGTGGTGGATCCCGAAGTCGACGACCGTCATCCACAAGAACAAGGATTGAAACCTCGGTGTGCGAGGCGAGATACTCGCGCAGCGCCCTCGTCGACGACCGTCATCCACAAGAACAAGGATTGAAACCCGTGGAGCAACGCGATATGGCGGCCGTCTGGAGTGTCGACGACCGTCATCCACAAGAACAAGGATTGAAACAAAGGCACGACGTCCGTTGCCGGGAATGGCGGGTTAGGTCGACGACCGTCATCCACAAGAACAAGGATTGAAACTGGTGGGCTTCCCATGTAGAAGCCCGCATTCCCGACGGTCGACGACCGTCATCCACAAGAACAAGGATTGAAACATGGGAATGTGGAGCGCAAAGCAAAACGTCCGGCTGTCGACGACCGTCATCCACAAGAACAAGGATTGAAACATCCTTGCCCCAGCCCAGGCACTCCGAGCATCGGACGGTCGACGACCGTCATCCACAAGAACAAGGATTGAAACCCCGCCACTGTGACTGCCGGCTCCGGCGGGACTACCCGGTCGACGACCGTCATCCACAAGAACAAGGATTGAAACGCCGCACTTCAGGCCCAGTTCTTCCCGGCCAATCCGGTCGACGACCGTCATCCACAAGAACAAGGATTGAAACTCGCCGCAGGGAACGGCATGGGTCGAGGCTCAGGCGGTCGACGACCGTCATCCACAAGAACAAGGATTGAAACCGGTACGGGGCCGTAACTGTCGCTCCCAGGCCGGTCGTCGACGACCGTCATCCACAAGAACAAGGATTGAAACCACCTATGCCCGAATCTCCAACCCCCGAGGTCGACTAGTCGACGACCGTCATCCACAAGAACAAGGATTGAAACCGAACGCATCCAGCGGCGGCTGGCGGCGATCGAGCACGGTCGACGACCGTCATCCACAAGAACAAGGATTGAAACCCTCGACCAGAACGGCGTGGATCGCGGGCCAGGCTTGTCGACGACCGTCATCCACAAGAACAAGGATTGAAACCCCACTACTCTGCATTGCACCTTTGGGAACGCTGGCGGTCGACGACCGTCATCCACAAGAACAAGGATTGAAACCTCGTAATTTGTGATCGTTATATGTTTGTGAACAGTAGTCGACGACCGTCATCCACAAGAACAAGGATTGAAACATCCTCGCCGACGGCATAATCCCGATTGTCGATCGGTCGACGACCGTCATCCACAAGAACAAGGATTGAAACGGATCACCGAGACGCCGCGCGGACTGAACCAGCCGCGTCGACGACCGTCATCCACAAGAACAAGGATTGAAACCTTCAGAGAGAGCGTTGCTAGCCGGCGGCCCTCGAGTCGACGACCGTCATCCACAAGAACAAGGATTGAAACACGCACCTGCCCAGACTTGCCTGGGACCGCCGGGACCGGGTCGACGACCGTCATCCACAAGAACAAGGATTGAAACCCAGCAAGTCGCCGCGCAGGCTCAAGGCATCAACGCGTCGACGACCGTCATCCACAAGAACAAGGATTGAAACTGATCTCAGGGCCATGCACCAGCCAGGCCGAATACAGTCGACGACCGTCATCCACAAGAACAAGGATTGAAACCCGACGATGCGCCGGCTCAGATCGCGATCGTCCTCCTCGTCGACGACCGTCATCCACAAGAACAAGGATTGAAACCCGGAATCGTGCTCTGGTGGCTTTGGACGAGACCTGGAGTCGACAACCGTCATCCACAAGAACAAGGATTGAAACAATCGCGCAAAGATAAAGCTCAACGATTGTACGAGGTCGACGACCGTCATCCACAAGAACAAGGATTGAAACCTTCCTGAGGTGATCTGCCTGCATCTAGAGAGCGAAGTCGACGACCGTCATCCACAAGAACAAGGATTGAAACCAGAGTCGATGAGGACGTTCCGGTGAACTTGGCCCTTGTCGACGACCGTCATCCACAAGAACAAGGATTGAAACTGCACGGTTGAACAGGTTATGCCACGCATCTCATCACGTCGACGACCGTCATCCACAAGAACAAGGATTGAAACTATGGCAGCCGGGCCAGCGGCAGAGGTGGTTCATTCTGTCGACGACCGTCATCCACAAGAACAAGGATTGAAACCCGATCGCGCGGGCGCCAGTGTGGCGGAGAAGCTGGCGTCGACGACCGTCATCCACAAGAACAAGGATTGAAACTCTCGAATGTCTTAGCCTCGTTGCTGGCTGGCGACGTCGACGACCGTCATCCACAAGAACAAGGATTGAAACTTCATGCATGCTGGGAGTTCCGGGGACACTATACCTAACTCCGAAAAATCAAGTATGGTGTCCCCGGAACTGATCCCGCACGCTCATTACGTGCCGGGGCTGGGTGCCCTGGACCGCCGCCGGCGGGATGAGTCCAGGCGGGAAATGGCCGAGTGCCTGAAGCTTGGCCCGGATCACCTGGGCGCGAAAACGGCGCTCGGGGAACTCACCGGGCAGGAATGAGACCTGCACCCGCGCGCCGGCTCGCCGAGCGGGGCGTAGGCCCATCACCATCGAGGGAAGGCGCGGGGGTAACAATGCTCAAGAGGGAGACCGCATCACGGTCGCAATGGTAAACCGGCCGCGGATCTCGAAAAATCCGGCTCGAGTCGCGTTGACGGGTCTCGGGGGCCCTGATACACTCTTTGTTTCCTGCGAAATGTGCGAGGTTCGGTGAGTTCGGACTCACTCTGCGGCGGTCAGGAATCGGAAGGACAGACCTTGGTGGCGGGTATCAGCAACGAGCGAATTCGGATCCGGATGGAGGCCTACGACCACACCATCCTTGATCAGTCGGCGAAAGACATTGTCGATACCGCCAAGCGAACCGAGGCGATCGTCCATGGACCGATTCCCCTCCCCACGCGGATCGAGCGTTACACCGTGCTCCGGAGCCCGCACATCGATAAGAAGTCGCGGGAGCAGTTTGAAATCCGGACTCACAAGCGGCTGATCGACATCGTTCAGCCAACCAACAAGACGATTGACGCCCTCAACAAGCTGAGCCTGCCGGCCGGTGTGGACATCAAGATCAAGGCTTCCCCGTCGGGAGCCTGATCGATCCTCGGTCTCCACCGTCCCGGTAAGGTGCAGCGGGTCTCTGGGTTTCCTGAACCGCGTGCGCGGCAAGCGTACGCGATCGTTCGGTTGCGTCGGACGCCTCAATCGGCAGAGCCTTTGCTGCTTCTCCGAGAGACAGCCCCGGCGCCAGGGTTGCCGAAATGCCTGGCCGCGACCCTCGCTGAAACCTGACCTATTTTCCCCAGGTGACCTGGAAGCGAAAGCCCGCACTTCGCGGCGCCACCGGTGCCGCCAGCCCTGCCGGCAAGTGAGCGCGTACCGCAAGCTTACGGAGTGAGACGATGCAAGTGGGACTGCTGGGGCGCAAGGTCGGCATGACCCAGATTTACCAGGGGGACGGCACGTCGGTGCCGGTCACGGTCCTGGAATGCGGTCCGTGCACCGTGCTCTTGGTCCGGACCGAGGATCGCGACGGCTATCACGCCGTGCAGCTCGGTTTCGACGACAAGAAGCGCAAGAACGCCACCCAGGCCGAACGCGGCCATGCCCGCAAGGTCAACGCCGAACCGAAGCGTTACGTCCGCGAGGTGCGCCAGTCCGGACCGGCCGGCGTGAGCGAGGGTCAAACCTTGACGGTCGAGCTGTTCAAGGAGATCAAACACGTCGACGTCACGGGCACGAGCAAGGGACGAGGTTTCACCGGCGTCATCAAGCGGCACGGCTTCCGCGGCCTCCGCGCCACGCACGGCGTGAAGCGAATGCATCGCCATCCCGGCTCCTCGGGCCCCAGCGCCGATCCGTCGAGGACCCAAAAGGGGGTCCGCAAACCCGGCCATCACGGCCACGCCCGGTCCACGGTCCGCAACCTCCAAGTGGTCAAGATCGACGCCGCCAACAACCTGCTCCTGCTCAGAGGAGCCGTGCCAGGCCCGCCCGGCGGCTACCTGACCATCCGCCAGACGAACAAGGTTTAGTAGAAGAGAGCTCCACCACCGCGACCAGGGCTGCAAACCCGGCGGTCCATTCCATGATGGGTTCACGATCATGTTGACCATTCCAGTTTTCAATACCGCCGGCGAGCAGGTGGGCGAGGAGACGATCGACCCGGCCGATTTTGGCGGTGAGATCAACAAGCAGTTGCTGCACGACGTGGTGCTGATGCACCTGGCGGCCCGCCGGGTCGGCACGGTCAACACCCGCGGCCGAGCCGACGTCGCCGGCTCGGGCAGGAAACTGTTCCGCCAGAAGGGCACTGGCAACGCCCGCGTCGGCGCCAAGCGAACCAACAAGCGCAAGGGTGGCGGCTCCGCCTTCGCCCGGCGCAACCGCGATTACCGCTACACCATGCCCAGGAAGGCTGTCCGGGCCTCGATCCGGATGGCACTGCTCTCCAAGTTTCAGGACAACCAGGCCCTGGTCCTGGACGGACTGAACTTGAGCAAACCGCAAACCAAGGTTGTCGCGAAGGCGCTGCGGGCGATCCGCCGGCCCGATCTGACCGAGACCGAGAGCGCCGAGACCGTCGGCGAGACCAAGACCCAGGCAGTCAAGCGAACTCTTGAGGGCCGATCGGTCCTGATCGGCATTCCCGGGTTCGATCCGGTCCTCTACCGCAGCGCCCGCAACATCGAGGGCGTCGCGGTGGCTCCGGTGAGCGAGTTCAACACCTACGACATTCTCAAGCAGCGCTACCTGGTGCTGACCCGTGAGGCCCTCACGGCCCTGAAGCAGCGGGTCAAGGACACTACCGAGCGCCCTGATTCCACCGCCGCGACCCTACCGGCCGCCGGCCCGGAGAGCTAATCCCATGGTCACCCTTCGTCGACCGCCCAAGTACGAGCGTTCCGGGCCTGTGCTCGACCCCTACCAGGTTGTCGTCCGGCCACTGATCACCGAGAAGGCCACTCACCTCTCGGAGCGGCACAACGCCTACACCTTCGAGGTCAATCCGCTGGCGACGAAGACCGAGATCAAAACCGCCGTCGAGTCCCTCTTCAACGTCAAGGTCCTCGACGTCCGGACCCAGAACCGGCGCGGCAAGGCGAGGCGCTATCGCCTCAAGCTCGGCCGAATGCGGAACTGGAAAAAGGCGATCGTCTCACTCCACGAGGAATTTCGGATCGACTTCTATTGAGTGGCCAGTGGCGAGTAAACGGTGGCCAGTGGCGAGTAAACAGTGGCCAGTGGCCAGTGGCGAGTAAACAGTGGCCAGTGGCCAGTGGCTAGAACAGAAACAGATAGCAACGACCAAAGTGAGGCAGAAGCTATGATCTCCCAGAAGCCGGTGACCCTTTTCGTATTCACTGGCAACTGACCACTGGCCACTGGCTAGAACAGAAACAGATAGCAACAACCAAAGTAAGGCAGAAGCTATGATCTCCCAGAAGCCGGTGACCCTTTTCGTATTCACTGGCAACTGACCACTGGCCACTGGCCACTGTTTACTGGCCGCTCGCCACTCATTCAGGATACCAAGCGATGGGCATTCGCACTTACAAACCGACCACAGCCGGGCGGCGCAACTCGTCGGTCAGCGATTTCGCCGAGCTGACGGACAAGGAAAAGAAGCCCGAGAAGAAGCTGACCGAACCGCTCAAGAAGACGGGGGGTCGCAATAACCAGGGGGTGATCACGGCGCGGCACCGTGGCGGCGGCCACAAGCGCAAGTACCGGATCATCGACTTCCGCCGCAACGACCACGACGGAACCGCGGCCGAGGTCACCCACATCGAATACGACCCCAACCGGTCGGCCCGGATCGCGCTGATCGTCTACCCTGACGGGGAGAAGCGCTATATCCTGGCGCCGGACGGGCTGAAGGCTGGGATGACCGTGATCAGCGGTCCGGACGCCGAGCCCAAGGTAGGCAATTGCTTACCGCTGTCCAGGATCCCCACCGGGCTTTCGATCCACAATATCGAGATGCAACCCGGCGGCGGAGGCAAGCTCTGCCGGTCGGCCGGCGTGGGCGCGATCCTGACCGCCCGCGAAGGAGACTGGGCGCAGCTCACCCTCCCCTCCGGCGAGGTCCGCCGGATCCCGGCTGCCTGCCGGGCGACCGTCGGCATGGTCGGCAACCCCGACCACATGAACATCCGTCTGGGAAAGGCGGGGCGGAAGCGGTGGTTGGGCCGGCGGCCGCATGTGCGGGGAACCGCCATGAACCCCGTCGATCACCCGATGGGCGGCGGCGAGGGCCGCTCCAAGGGACACACTCCCCGCTCTCCTTCGGGCGTGCTGGCCAAGGGTGGCAAGACCCGCCGCCGTCGCAAGCCCTCGAACAAGGCCATCATCCGCCGGCGGACCAGCGTGCGGTACGGGCAACTCAAGATTTAGTGGCTCGGAATAGTGGCCAGTGGCCAGTGGCCAGTGGCCAGAACAGAAACAGACAGCAACGACCAAGGTACGAAGAAAGATACGACTCGCAGAAGCCCGGTGACTGTCTTTGTATTCACTGGCAACTGACCACTGGCCACTTTTAGGGAAAACTATGGGACGTTCGCTCAAGAAACCACCGTACGTCGTCGAGCGGTTGCTCGAAAAGGTGTACAGGGCCGATTCATCGGGCAGTCGGGAACCGATCAAGACATGGGCGCGGGCGAGCACGATCGTGCCCGAGTTCGTGGGCAAGAACTTCGCCGTGCATAACGGCCGTTCCTTCCTCAAGCTCTACGTGACCGAAGACATGGTCGGACACAAGTTCGGCGAGTTCGCCCCGACCCGGACGTTCAAGGGTCACGGCGGCAAGGCGTCCAAGGCGCCCAAGAAGTAATTTAACCCCAGCGTGAGTATTTTGACACACGACGAGGCGTTCGACCCGATCTGGATTTCCGGATCGTTGTGAGTGAGTGACGGATTGCGTGTCTTTCCCGTGCTCCGCCTCTGTGCATGAGACCCTGGCCATGAGTACCAAACAATACAACGCGACCCACCGTTTCGCCCGGATCTCGGTGCGCAAGGTCAGGCCGCTCCTGGATCTGATAAGGGGCAAGTACGCCGACGACGCCCTGGATATCCTCAAGTACATGCCCCACCGGGGTGCCCGGATGATCGAGCAGGTGCTCAAGAGCGCCATGGCCAACGCCGAGGACAAGGGGACCCGCAACGCTGGCGACCTCGTGGTGATCGACGCCCGGGGCGATGGCGGCCCGATGGTCAAGCGGCTGATGCCGCGCGCTCGGGGTATGGCCTATCTGGTCCGCCGCCGTAGTGCCCATATTGCCATCGGTCTGATGGACCTGATCGCCGGGGTCGAAGAGAGTGAAGAGGCGGACAAGTGACGTCGCGGCGGGGAACAGTGGAAGTTCGACCGGCAAGGTCAGTCTTGGCCGGTCAATCAAGTCAATCGATGTGATCGAGGGAGACTCACCCAAGCAAGGGGCGCTATCTCATGGGCCAGAAGGTTCGACCGACCGGGTTTCGCGTGGGCATCATGGAAGACTGGCGGAGCCGCTGGTACGCTTCCAAGCACGAGTTCGCCGACCTGCTCGTCGAAGATTTCAAGATTCGCAAATTCATCAAGAACAAGTACGGCTTTGCGGGTATACCCAAGATCGAGATCGAGCGGACCCGCGATGCGGTGACTGTGCTTCTCTCCACAGCGCGGCCCGGCGTGATCATCGGCCGCAAGGGGGCCGAGGTCGAGAAGCTCCAGGAAGAGCTTCAGAACCTGACGGGCCGCCGGATCGAGATCAAGATCGTCGAGGTGGCACGGCCGGAGATCGACGCCCAGCTCATCAGCGAGGACATCGCCGAACAGTTGCAAAAGCGGTCGAGCTTTCGACGGACCATGAAGCGGGCGATCGAGCAAACCATGGACGGCGGGGCCAAGGGGGTCAAGATTCAACTGGCGGGGCGGCTGGGCGGCTCCGAGATGTCGCGGACCGAGGCGGCCGCCGCCGGATCGGTTCCGCTGAGCACGTTGCGAGCCAAGATCGACTACGGCTTTGCCGAGGCCAAGACGGCGCAAGGTCATATCGGAATCAAGGTATGGGTCAACCAGGGCGATTATTTGAAGATGGAGGCCGCCGATGGCGTTGATGCCCAAGCGGGTCAAGTTCCGAAAAAGCCAAAAAGGCCGCGTAAGAGGTAATGCGACCCGCGGCAATTACGTGGCTTTCGGCGAGTACGGCCTGCAAGCCCTCGAGCCTGGGCGCATCAGCGCCCAGACCATTGAGGCCGGTCGCGTCGTCGCCAGCCAGATGGTCAAGGGGGGAGGGAAGGTTTACATCCGCATCTTCCCCCAGAAGAGCGTGACCGCGATCCCGGCCGAGACCCGAATGGGCAAGGGCAAGGGCGAGATCGAATTCTGGGCGGCCGTGGTGAAGCCGGGCACGATCCTCTACGAGATCAGCGGCCTGAGCGAGGAGGTTGCCCGCGAGACCCTGGCCCGCGTCTCCCACAAGTTGCCCGTCAAGTGCCGGTTCGTCGGCCGTCGGCCCACGATCTGAGACCGCGGTCATGCCGCGCCAGGAGACCCTGCAATGAGCAAACCCGCAGAGCTTCGCGATCAGACCGACGAGCAGCTCGAACTGCTCTTGAAAGATGTCCAGAACAACCTGTTCCGCCTCCGGCTGCAGAGTGAAACCGAGCGGCTCGAGGCTCCCAGCGAGATCATCAAGGCCAAGCGCGAGATCGCCCGGATCAAGACGATCCTGCGGCTCCGCGAGATCGAGCGGGAGCGATCGGTCGCGGCTCCGGCCGCCCACTAGCCAGTTCGTTGGGAAGTTCCATCCATCAGGACCACTAGCCAAGCGTGATCCAGTACAATGAGCCCTGAAAGCACAGCCAGCACAAAGTCCACGCCAGCCCGCTGCCGCCGCAAGACGGAAATCGGGGCCGTGACGTCGGACAAGATGAACAAGACGCGCCGGGTCGTGGTCGAGCGCCTGGTCCCGCACCCCAAATACGGCAAGCTGATGCGTCGCCGGACCGTCTGTCACGTTCACGACGAGACCAACGAGTCGCGTCTCGGCGACATGGTCGAGATCATGGAAACCCGCCCAATGTCCAAGCTCAAGCGCTGGCGGCTGATCCGGATTGTGCGCAAGGGAGCCCAGCAAGCGCTGGCCGGCGAGGATGAGGGCGCTCCGCCCGCCTGAGTGGAGCGCCTCGTCGCGCGACGGGTCCGCGACCGCGACCCCTACGGCCGGCCTGTCGCGAAATTGTTGATCTGCTTCCGATCCTTCGAAATTGAGAAGAGTTCCGGCCATCGGCCCCGAGCCGCGGGCCAGTGCAAAGCAAGGGTGTCCGTCCCATGATCCAGATGCAAACCCGGCTTGACGTGGCCGACAATACGGGAGCCAAGGAAGTGATGTGCATCAAGGTCCTCGGCGGCAGCGCGTCGATGTACAAGCGGCGAACCGCGGGCCTTGGTGACACGATCATCGCCAGCGTCAAGAAAGCCTCTTCGGGGGGCGACGTCAAGGCCGGCGACGTGGTCCGGTGCGTCATCGTGCGAACCCGGAACCAGACCCGGCGCACCGACGGCTCTTACGTCAAGTTCGATCGCAACGCGGTGGTGCTGATTGACGCCGAGAGGAATCCTCGGGGCACGCGAATCTTCGGCGCGATCGCCCGCGAGCTGCGCGACCGCCAGTTCATGAAGATCATCAGCCTCGCGGCCGAAGTCGTCTGACCCACGGCCGGGCCATGGCCCTCGGTCCGGAGCGCTGCGTGCTTCGCCAGACCGGGACCTGACAGTCATCGAGAAATGAAGCGAAGTGAGCCGACCATGCATATTCGTAAAGACGACCATGTCGAAGTGATTGCCGGCGACGACCGGGGAACTCCCAAACAGCGCCGGTTTTCCAAGGTGCTGCGTGTGCTGCCCTCGAGCAACAAGATCGTCGTCGAGGGGATCAACCGCGTGTACAAGCACATGCGGCCAAGCCAAAAGAATCCCCAGGGGGGACGGCTTTCCAAGGAGATGCCGATCGATGTCTCCAACGTGATGCTCGTTTGCCCCAAGTGCAACCGGGGGGTCCGCATCGGCCACCGGTATGGCGACGACGGGCAAAAACAGCGTTACTGCAAGTCGTGCGGCCAGGCCCTGGGCAACATCGGACCACGCAAGCCGGCCCACGCCGCCTCGACCAAGAAGAAACCCTGATCAAGATCAACCTCTTTTCCAGACGCCGGCACACGAAGCAGAAGACGCGACACGCGGCGGAATGAAGGACGATGGGAATGGCTCGCCTGCTGGATCTGTACAAGAAGGACATCGCCACGGCGATGGCCGCGAAATACAACCTCGACAACCCGATGGCGATCCCCAAGATCGACAAGATCGTCATCAACATGGGCGTGGGTCGCGCGACCCAGGACAAGGCCCAGCTCGACATTGCCGCCGACAGCCTGAGCAAGATCAGCGGCCAGAAGCCGCAGATCACCAAGGCCAAGACGTCGGTCTCCGGGTTCCGGCTCCGCGAGGGCAACGACATCGGCTGCAAGGTCACCCTGCGCGGCCGGCGGATGTACGAGTTCCTGGATCGCCTGGTCTCGATCGCCCTGCCTCGTATTCGCGACTTCCGCGGCGTCAACCCCAACAGTTTCGACGGTCATGGCAATTTCAGCCTGGGACTGGCCGAACAGGTTGTCTTCCCCGAGATCGACGCCGACAAACTCCAGCACACGCAGGGCATGGACATCACCATCGTCACCACGGCCGCCAACGACGAACAAGCGCGGGAACTGCTGCACCACTTTGGCATTCCCTTCCGTCTGCCGGCAACCGGCGGCAAGGGAGGCGCAGCGGGTAAGTCCTGATCGTGATCAAACGGGATGTGAAGTGGTCGGGCGTCGCCTGACGCCCTCTTTTTCCGGTGTGAGAAAGCTGAGCATGTCGACCAAGGCGCAGAAGATCAAGTCGGAGACGCCCCGCAAGTTCGCGGTTCAGCATCGCAACCGCTGCCGCCTCTGCGGGCGTCCCCGAGCCTATTATCGAAAGTTTGGAGTCTGTCGCATCTGCTTCCGGAACCTGGCCAGCCGCGGCCTGATTCCGGGAGTGAAGAAGGCGAGCTGGTAGCCTTATCGTCCTTTACGGTCCAAGCCTCGAGCGGGCCCCGAGCTCGCCCTTTGCTGTCTCCCGAACAACGAATCAAGACCCATGGCAGGCCCGGGCCTGCCGAAACCCGATCACGAGTTTGTATGAGTTGCCCCGCCGCCCCGACGTGGCCGGCCTTGCCGCGAGTTCCGCTCCCTCCGCCGCGCGACTCGACACGTTACCCGCGACGGTTCAGGAAGGCTTCTCCCCCATGATGACCGACCCGATTGCCGACATGCTCACCCGGATCCGCAACGCCGTCCGGATCGAGCGTACGTTCCTGGATATGCCCACGTCGAAGATGCGGCGGGGCATTGCCCAGGTTCTCAAAGACGAAGGCTATGTCTGGGACTTCGAGGAAATCGAAACGACGCCCGCACGGACGCTGCGCTTGCACCTGAAGTATGGTCCCAACGGGGAGCGGCTGATCACCAAGATCGACCGGATCAGCAAGCCGGGCCGGCGGATCTACCGCGGCTACAAGGAGCTCAAGCCGATTCTGGGCGGCATGGGCATCCAGATCCTGAGCACGCCCCGCGGAATCGTCAGCGATCGCCGCGCTCGCGTCGAGAAGATCGGCGGCGAGGTGCTGGCAATGATCTATTGAGAGCTGTCCCGGAGCGGTCCTCGGCCTCGACCGCGGCACCATTGGAAATTCCCAAGGCAACTTCCAGGCCGCGCGGACGACGAGCCGCGGAGCTACCGGGACGGCAAAGAGGGGCAAGATCGACCGCCTTTGACCCGATCCGGACTCGAACCCGCGTGACCCCGAACCAGTGAATCTAGCGGAGGATGAGGGACCCATGTCGCGTATCGGCCGCAAGCCGGTTGTTGTTCCGGCCAACGTGAAGGTCTCGATCGTCGAGCAGACGATCCAGATCGAAGGCCCCAAGGGCAAGCTCAGCTTCTCCCACCGGCCCGAGATCTCCCTGAAGTATGACGACGCGAAGCGGCAAGTCGAGGTGAGCCGGAGCGATGACGAACGGCTCAGCCGATCGCTCCATGGACTCACGCGCAGCCTGGTGTCCAACATGGTACAGGGTGTCTCGAGCGGCTACACTCGCAAACTCGAGATCGTTGGAGTCGGCTACCAGGCGCAGCTCAAGAAAGCCAACACGCTGGCCCTCCAGGTTGGCTATGCCAACCAGATCGTCCTGGAAGCGCCGCCCGGCGTGACCGTGACCGTTTCCGACCCCACCCACGTCACCATCAGCGGCGCCGACAAGCAGGCCGTCGGCCAGTTCGCCGCCGTGGTCCGCGAGGTTCGGCCGCCAGAGCCTTACAAAGGAAAGGGAATTCGCTACGAGGGCGAAGCCGTCCGCCGCAAGGCCGGCAAGGCCTTCGGTTCCAAGTAATCACGCTGACATCGGCACCCGGCTTGGGCCCGGATCGTTCGACCAGACTCGCAAGCTCTTTTTCTCTTGACTGTTGAGGATCGTCCCGTGGACACCGCCAACCATCACCTGCTGGTCCAAACCCGCCGGAGGCGGCGCCAGCATCGCGTCCGCAAGCGGCTGTTTGGGACCACAGAACGTCCCCGCCTGGCCGTCTTCCGAAGCTCCAAGCACATTTACGCCCAGGTGATCAACGACCAGAGCGCAACCACGCTGGTCTCGGCCAGTACCGTCGACCCCGAGATCAAGGCCCAGTTGAAGTACGGCGGCAACAAGGCCGCCGCGACGGTCGTCGGCCGCGTCGTCGCCGAACGCGCCAAGAAGGCCGGTATTGACAAGATTTGCTTCGACCGCCGAAGCTACAAGTACCACGGTCGGGTCGAAGCCCTTGCCCGGGCCGCTCGCGAAGCGGGTCTGCAATTCTAAGACATGGCAGCTTGATCGCGGATCGGCTGGGGACCATCGTACGTTTTGGGTCATCTTGCCTTGCGGCTGACGGCGGAGGATCACAGGCCGTCGGCTTAACGAAGGAGATTGTCTGTGTCGACTGACAGTCGAGAACGAGATCGCGACCGTGGGGACTGGGCCGAGAGCGTGGTCTCAATCCGCCGGTGCGCGGCCGTGGTCAAGGGCGGCCGGCGATTCAGCTTCAACGCCCTGGTCGTCGTCGGCAACGGCCGAGGACAGGTGGCCTGGGGTTACGGCAAGGCCAACGAGGTTCCCCCGGCCGTCGAGAAAGGCGTCAAGGACGCTCACAAGCAGATGAACCGGGTCCAGCTCAAGGGGGGAACGATCCCGCACGCGGTGATCGGCAAGTTCGGGGCCGCCCGGGTGCTGCTCATGCCGGCCGTGCCCGGAACGGGCGTCATCGCCGGCGGCGCTGTGCGGGCCGTGGTCGAGGCCGCGGGCGTCAAGGACGTTCTGACCAAGAGCTTCGGCTCGAACAACAAGCTGAACCTCGTCAAGGCCGCGATCGACGCCTTGACTCAACTGCGTACGAAGGAAGAGATTGCTCGCCTTCGGGGAGTCGCTCTCTGATGCAATTGCACGACGTCCACCAAGGGGTCCATCGCCGTAAGCTGCGGAAACGGGTGGGCCGGGGAATCGGGTCGGGCCACGGCAAGACCTCGTCCAAGGGGCACAAGGGCCACGCTTCGCGCCAGGGGTTCAAGCTCAACCCGATCTTCGAGGGTGGCCAGATACCCCTGGCCCGGCGCGTGCCCAAACGGGGCTTCTTCAACGGGGCCTTCAAGAAGGAATACGCGATCGTCAACCTGGGCGACATCAACACGAATTTCGACCCGGGCGCGGTCGTCGACGAGGCCGCCCTGCGAGCCAAGGGGCTCGTCAAGGGCCACAATTTCGACGGGATCAAGATCCTGGGCGACGGCGCGCTGACCAAGGCGCTGGAGGTTCACGCGACCAGGTTTAGCGGGGCGGCTGCCTCGAAGATCGCCGCCGCTGGCGGCAAGACCATTGCTGTTCCGTACACGCGCCGGGTCGCCAAGGCGCAGTCCTGAGCCCGGGCGGGCTTCCAGGTTGATGGCCGGACGTGGCCCCAAACCAGAGCCGCCTCTCCTGGCGATCGGCGGACCGGCGATGTCCTATGGAAGAGTGACCCCGGCTCCGGCCTGCGAGCCGGCCCCGTCTGCCCGCAGTCATGCTCTTCCAGCGGATACCTCGGTTGACTGAGCAGGGCCTGGCGGAGATGATCCCAAGGGGAAAATAGGCGCTAGGGGAGACGATCGCCCGTGGATAAGTTGCTGACCCTCTTCAAGGTGCCCGAACTGCGGCGGAAGATTCTCTTCACGGCCGCGCTCCTGGCCATCTACCGGATCGGCTTTTACGTTCCTCTGCCGATCGTCAACCAGGCGCAGTTGCGGAACTGGGAGGAACAGCAAAGCACCACCGGGGCCGGTAAGCTGTTCGGTACCGTGGCGATGTTCGGCGGCACGTCGATCGGCATGAGCACGATCTTCGGCCTGGGGATCATGCCCTATATCTCGGCGTCGATCATCTTTCAGCTTCTGGGAAGCGTCGTTCCCTCGCTCGAGGCCATGATGAAGGAAGGAGAGAGCGGGCGAAAACGCATCAACGAATACACCCGCTATGCCACGGTCGGCCTCTGCGCGGTCCAGAGCGCCTTCTGGGTGCAGTACATGATGAGTCCACAGATGAACGTGGTACTTCCTCAGTATCGCGACTTCTGGCATGGTGTGGTGTGCGTCTCGATCATGACGGCGGGCACCATCTTCCTGATGTGGGTCGGCGAGCAGATCGACGAATTCGGGATCGGCAACGGGATCAGCCTGCTCATCATGGCAGGAATCCTGGCCCGGGCGCCCGTGGCCATGAAAGGGCTCTGGGAGAACTCGACTTCCAAGCTCACGCCGGAACCGGGCAAGTATGGGATCATCACCATTCTCTTGCTGCTGGCACTGTTCATTGCGGTGGTGGTGGGGGTGATTGCAATCACCGAGAGCCAGCGCCGAATTCCCACCCAGTCGGCCAAGCATGTTCGGGGCAGGCGGGTTTTTGGCGGCACAAGGCAATATCTGCCGCTGAAGGTCAACCAGGCCGGCGTCATGCCGATCATCTTTGCCTCCAGCCTGCTGATCTTCCCGTCATTCGTCTTCAACAGCCTGTCGCGGGCAACCGCGGGCCTGCGTTCCGACACCTGGACTTTGGGCTCGGCCATGGCCAGCTTCTTCCAGGAACTGGCCGACGCCTTCCAGCGGCAAAGTTACATCTACACGGTTTGCTACATCATCCTGATCTACTTTTTCTGCTACTTCTGGACGGCAATCACGTTCAATCCCAAGGACATGGCCGACAACCTGAAGGATTACGGCAGCTTCATTCCGGGCTATCGACCAGGGAGGCGGACGGCCGATTACCTCGAGAAGGTCATGTTGCGAATCACCTACGTGGGGGCTGCGTTCCTGGCCCTGGTGGCAGTCATTCCATCGCTGGTCCAGACCTCCCTGAACGTCGACTTCACCGTGGCATCCTTCCTGGGAGGAACCGGCTTGCTGATCGTGATCAGCGTCTGCCTCGACCTGGTGCAGAAGATCGATAGCCACCTGGTCATGCGGAATTACCCGGGCCTGGTCAACCGGAAGTGACCGCCGAGCCGCAAACTCGCAGCCCTGGGCCGGCCGCCGGATTCGTGCCTCGAGGGGACATCAGACTGCCGCTCCTGGCCAGCAATCTGGTACGATCATTTTCGTGACTTGACGGTGGAACTGGCGAGGATCGAAGAGGAGCTCGAGCGACGTGTTTTCCCATCGAGGCATGGTTCCCCGGCCTTCTTTCCCCTCTTTCTTGGCAGGCATGGGACGGAAAGGGGGCCCACTACCGGGAGCGCCCCGACCCGCGCCGAAACTGAAGAGCCCGCGCGAAATCGCGCTGATGCGCGAGGCCGGGCGGGTGGTCGCCAAGGCGCTCGACCGGGTGCGCGAGCTGGCCGTGCCAGGCGCGACGACCGCCGACATGGAAGACGCCGTGGCCGCCGTCTTCCGGGAACACGATGCTCTCCCCCTGTTCCTGGGCTACCCGAGCACGGACAAGGGGAAACCTCCGTTCCCGGCCATGATCTGTGCCAGCGTCAATCATCACGTGGTGCATGGCATTCCCAATCGCCGCCCGCTGAAGGCCGGCGACATCGTCTCCATCGACACGGGCTGCAAGATCGGGAGCTGGTGCGGCGACTCGGCCGTGACGCTGGCCATCGGCGAGATTTCCCCCGACGTCCAGAAGCTGCTCGACGTGACCTTGGAATCACTCAACCTGGCGATCCGGGCCATGGCCCGCTGCCGCTACTGGTCCGAAGTCGCCAGCCTGATGGAGCGCTACGTCAAGAGCCAGGGTTTCTACGTGATCGAGAAATTCGTCGGCCATGGCATTGGCCAGGACATGCACGAGGAGCCGCAGGTTCCAAACTTCGTCAGCAAGCCCTTGCTAAAAAACGACATCCGGCTCGAGCCCGGCCTTGTGCTGGCGATCGAGCCCATGGTCGCCATGGGAACCAAGGAGGTCCGTACGCTGGACGACGGCTGGACCGTTGAGACCAAGGATCGCCGCCCCAGCGCCCATTTCGAGCATACCGTGGCCATGACCCCCGACGGACCGCGCGTGCTCACTTACCTCGAGGATGAGGCGGTAACCCCCGCAGCCAGTCAAGAGCCGGGACCAGAAATGGCACCAACACTCGATCGCGACAAGCAACCATGACTCGTTGCCGCGGTCGATCGCCGACCGGCAGGAGAATCAACGCAGAGCGAACCTGAACCAACCAGAATGAACCCCGGAAAGCGACCGCCTGGCCAACTGGACAGGAATCATGGCGGTACTGGCCCGTTCAAGAAACCTCGCCGCTAACCGCCGCAGCCTGGTTCTTCGCTTGCGCGCAGGATCAGTCCCACCAAAACACAAGAAAAAGGCCAGGCATGAAATCTGGACAGTCCAGGAAAAATGCAGACCATTAGAGGTGTTCCAGCCTTCCCGCACCTGCCAGGTTTAGTGCGTGGCCGGTTCTGGTCCTGGTTGCGCGATGGGCTAGGCGCGCCGCTGTTGCCTTTGGTAAATGTATGGTTCCGTTTCAGGTGGTCGCTCTTTGACAATTCGGTCGGCGGTTCTGGGCCCCACCGGGCCACGAGATGGATTCCGGCGGTCATCGAGAACGGTTAGAAGAAGGTAAACACTTGTGAAGGGCGTACCCTTCATGAGACCAGAGACTTGCTCCACCTAAGTGGTCCGTTTCACAAATAACGTCGCGGTAATCCTGGCCTCCGGCGTTAAGCAGCGGAAGCTGCTAAGAAGTGCGGCAACGCACGCTTTAGCCAATTCAGCAAGTCTTGTCGAGTGAA
>JBEKTN010000614.1:0-28791 GCA_049516015.1 Isosphaeraceae bacterium
GCGGAGACCAATGCCTTGACCATTTCGCGGAGGACGGTTCGGAAGACGGCCAGCGGGAGTCGGGCGCGGGCCTGGCAGAAGGCGCTGGCGGTGAAGGCGCGGCCAGCCAACAAGGAGACATGTGTCAAGGCGGTGTTGCCGTGGAGGATCTGAACGAGGAACCAGTGGATGATGGCCGCCGGAGTCAAGAGACAGCTATCGCACCATGAGTGGCCGGCCAGGCGGCAAGCGTGGTCGATGAAGTCGCCGCCGAGCTTGGCGGCGAGGCCTTGCCTGAGGGTGTTGAGGGTGTGAGAAATCCGTCGATGCATCGCGGGGCCTCCTGAGCCAAGGTGGTAGAACACTACCAGGATGCACGGGGGGCCCCGTTTTGCTCAAGGGGTGATGTCGCTTAAGGTTATCGCTGTCTTAATGCCATTCAGCAGTGTCCCCTTATCTCGCCCGAAGTCCGACCCGTTTCGCGACCCCACTTGATTGTGGCCCGGGCAATGATACTTATAATAGCGAAGAGCCAATGTCTCGCCGGCATCGGGGCAGTTCCGTCAGCATTGCGTCTTTCGCTCTCAGTTCCGCACATTCCTGATTGACCTGACACGTCCGCCGGCCATGTTTGCTGTACAAGTTGTTTGTACTCCGATCCGCAGCGGCGCTGCGAAGGCCGATACAAGCTTGATGATTTGACGCCACTTCCTCGCCTCGAATTGTTTTCAATACCCTTGAACGAAGATCAGTGAACAGCGACAATAATCGACCGCGCGGGTCGGTCGAACAGGTGACTCTAACCATTGACCTTATTTTGGGTGAAACCGACCTCGGACAACCGTGTCGCCACTGGCTTGCAGAAAGCAATGGGATAATAAAACTTGTGTTCCTCGGGAAATCTTCTTGTACTGTGCCACCCGATTTGGATAGTCTGGGGAAGTTGGGGAAGCCCGAGAGAACAAGATATAGACTGATACGAACCCGAGCAGTGATGACCGAGACACTTCTCACGTTTCGTAGCGCGTTCGTGGCGGTCGTGAAGCTTTGAAGATCAGAGGCGATCTGTACCGTTCTTGTCCGTCGTGCCGGTTCACCCTCGAACCGTTCCTCTTCAGCAAATCTCGAATCATCAAGGATTGCGCAATATGACACGCAAACGATGGGCCGGCCCGGAAAGAAGGGTTCCGGGGCGGGCGACGGGGCATTTCTTACCGTGCGCAAGCGACGGGCGGAATTAGTCTTTCGCGTCTTAGCCCGGGCCCCGCGGGGGACCATCTGGCAAGGATCGGCTTGGCATTTCGCACAACTGATCATGGCACCACGGAGTCGCACCGATGTCTGGCAAATGGTTGAGGCCTTTGGGTTCGAAGCGGGCGACGTTCACGGGGGCTCGGCCCCGCTCCGCGGCGAACCGCCCGCGGCGGAAGTCGCCGTACCTCGTGATCCAGGAACTCGAAAACCGCACCCTCCTGAGTGTCACTGCGAGTTTGAATGCAACGGTGCTCGACGTCAATCTGTCAGCGGCCGGTGACCAGGCTACGATCACGCCCTCGGGCTCGAGCATTTCCGTCAGCGGCACCGGTTATTCCGGCAATTCGTTCTCGGGCGTCACCGCGATCGTGGTGCTGGGCGCCAACACGTCCAGCCAGGACGATCCCAACCAAGGCGTCACATTTGGGGGCGGTGGCGGCACGATCGCTCTCAACACCGCGGCGGGCACCGACGCCCTGAATGTCTCGGGCGTCACTTCGACGGCCTTCACCGACGTCACGATCGACGCGACATCGGGCAACGTCGACGTCGAGGTCTCCGAGACGACCGCCGCGACGAACCCGCTGACGTCGATCACGTACGCGCCGCAGGCCACGGTCACGGTCACGGGGGCCACAATCAAGGCGGACAACATCACGCTCGACGCCAGTGCTTCGGCGACCGACACGACCAACGGCCTCCTGGGGGGCACACTCGACGCGTCGGGAGTGGCCGCGGCGATCTCCGACCTTCAGCCGAGCGCGACGGTCACGGTCGGCGGGTCTTCGAACATCACGGTGAACAGGACCGGAGGAAACGTCGCGATCGGCGCGGTCGCCAGCGCCACGGTCGACTCCACCCCGCAGGTCACCAGCGGCCTGCTCCCGGCCGATGCGGTGATCGCCACTTCGATCGTCAACTCCACGGCGGTCGCCCACGTCGGCGGCAGCTCGACGGTCAGTGCCGGCAGCGGCGGCACCCTGAGCATCACCTCGACCAACACGACCAGCTTGACGACGGACGTCGACGGCTCGAGCTCCAAGGCCGGCGGTGGGAGCGTGGCCGTGGCGATCGACAACAGCACGACCCAGGCCTACGTCGACGGCGGTTCCTCCGTCGCGGGGGGGACGGTCGACGTCTCGGCCACGGCGACCAACACGGCCAACACCACCGCCAAGGCGACGGCCCAGGGCGGCGACAGTAACAGCGGGACGTCGAACGTCCTCTCGGGGAAGGTCGACCCGACCAACTCCAACGACACGGCCCCCCAGGCCCAGACCTCCGACGGCCCGGTGAGCGTCGCGGGTGCCGTGGCGGTGACCAAGTTCATGCCGACGACCCAGGCCTACGTCGACTCGTCCGCGGTCACGGCCACCACCGCCATCAACATCGACGCGTCGTCGGACAACAACACGTCCACCGTGGCCGACGGCTCCGCGACCAACGACAACTCGAAAAACGGCGTGGGGGTCGCGGTCGCGATCAACGACACCGACGCGAGTAACACGGCCACGGTCGCGAGTACGACCGGCACGGCGAGCCTGTCGGCGCCGACGGTCAGCGTCCAGGCGACCACGCCCACGGCGTCCTCGTCGGACGTCCACAATGACTCGGCGTCGGCCACCGCGGGGGCGTCGGGCTCGAATGTCGGAGTCGCCGGCGCGCTGGCCCTGAACTTCGTCTCCAACACCAGCGAGGCCTCGGTCCCGACGGGCTCGGCCGTTTCCATCGGCAGCAATGGGGACGTCACGTTCAACGCCCAGGACAGCGTCACGGAGGCGGCGACGGCCCAGCCCGCGGCGGGTAGCGTCGCCACGGGCGGAAAGGTGGGCGTCGGCGCCTCGCTCGCCTTGAACATCGCCACCAACACCACACAGGCCGATCTTGCGAACACGGCGCAACTGACGGGCGCAAACAGCTTGACCCTCACCGCCAATTCCAACGACACCATGACGTCGACCGCGACGGCGGGCGCCAGTGGCGGGGTGGCGGTCAGCCCGGCGGTCGCGATCTCGATCGCCAACACCACCACCACCGCGCAGCTCGGCACCGGCAGCACCCTCAACCTCACCGGTGCGCTGTCGGCCACGGCCACGCACACCGGCTCGACCACCACGACAGGGGGTGGGACAGCGACCGGCACGGGCGCGGCCGCCGTCGGCGCTTCGATCGCCCTCACCATCGCCACCGACCAGACCACCGCGACGACCGAGCGCAACATCGACGCCGGCGGAGCCGTGTCGTTCCTGGCCGACGCCACGGCGACCAGCGCGGCCAATGCGATGGCCAGCGCCGCGGGCGGATCCAGCGACGATGGCAAGAACGACGGCAAGGACGCCAGCGGCAACGACGTCGACAGCACGAACACGAAGCAGCGGAGCTTCGCCGACAGCGAGGGGGACTCGGCCGGCGCCGGCGACTCCAAGAGCGACGGGTCCACCCCCTCGGCCAGCACCTCGGATGGTGATGTGAGCGTGGCCGCGGCCGTCTCCGTCAACATCGCCGACAGCGCGGCCGACGCCACCATCCCCGACGGTCTCTCGGTCACCTCCGGCGGTCTGTTGACGGTGAGTGCCCAGAACACAACCGGCGCCACGTCCACCGCCAACGGCACCTCGTCGGGGACGGACAAGGTGGGCGTCGGCGCCGCGGTGGCCTTGAACCTGGTCAAGGCGCGGACGCTGGGAGCCATCGGCGCCGGCACCACGATCAGCGCTCAGGCCATCACCGTGCAGGCCCAGATGAACAGTGGCGCCAACACCTTCGGCGCTTCGGCCACGGCCGGGGCCGGCGCCTCGAAGGTCGGGGTGGCCGGCGCGGTGGGGATCAACCTGGTCAGCGCCGCCAGCGATGCCACCATCGGCCAGAGCTATGCCAGCTCCCCCGCCACTCCGGGCGCCACCGTGACGATCACCGCCGGCGGCACTGGCGCCGTGACGCTGACGGCCGAGGAGGACAGCACGTCGACGGCCTCGGCCCTGCCGGCGACCAGCGATGGGGCCTCGGGCAGCTCGGTGGGCGTGGGTGCCGGCGTGGGCCTGAACATCGTCACCAACACCACGCTGGCGGCCTTGGCCAACAATGTGTCGATGACGGGAGCCGGGGCGTTGGCGTTGAGCGCCACCTCGACCGACACCATGACGACGACGGCGACGACGGGGGCGGCGTCGACGGGCGGGGTGGCGGTGAGCGCCGCGGTGTCCATCTCGATCGCCAACACCACCACCACCGCGCAGGTCGGCAGCAACGACACGACGGGCACGGGTACCCTGAGCGTCGGCTCGGTGTCGGCGACGGCGACCCACACCGGCTCGACCACCAGCACCGCCGGCGGCACGGCCGCGGGCAGCAGCGCCGGGATCGGCGCCTCGGTCGCCATCAACATCCCCACCGACCAGACCACGGCCACCACGCTGAGCAGCCTCACGGCCACCGGGCCGCTCTCGTTCACGGCCACCGCCTCCGGCACCAGCGGCGCCGTTACCACGGCCAGCGCCTCGGGCGGGCCCAGCGACGACGGCAACAACGACGGCAAGGACACCAGCGGCAACAGCGTCGACAGCAATAACTCCAAGCAGCGGAGCTACGCCAACAGCGAGGGGGACTCGGCCGGCGCCGGCGACTCCAAGAGCGACGGGTCCACCCCCTCGGCCAGCACCTCGGATGGTGATGTGAGCGTGGCGGCGGCCGTCTCCGTCAACATCGCCGACAGCGAGGCCGATGCCACCATCCCCAGTGGTCTGAGCATCACTTCGACAGGCGGCGCCTTGACCGTCGGCGCGTCGAACACGACCACCGCGACCTCGACCGCCAGCGGCGACGCCTCGGGGAAGGTCCAGGTCGGCGTCGGCGCCGCGGTCGCCTTGAACCTCGTCAAGGCCTCGGACGAGGCGACGATCGAGGCGACGACCCTCCAGCCCACGACGATCAACACCAAAGGCGTGACCGTCCAGGCGGGGATGACCGGCACCGGCACCCCGGTGAATGCGATCAGCGCCTCGGCGACATCGGGCGCGGGGGGGACCAAGGTCGGCGTGGCCGGGTCGGTGGCGATCAACATCGTCAATGACACCAGTCAAGCCCTGATCGAGACCGGCGCCTCGGTCGCCGCCGGCGGCGGCGACGTCGCGCTGACCTCTCTGAATAACGCGACCGACACCGCCTCGGCGGTGCCCGCGACCGATAGCGGCGCCTCGGGCGGCAAGGTCGGCATCGGCGCGTCGCTGGCCTTGAACATCATCTCGGACACCACCCAGTCGGAGATCCAGGACGGAGCCGCCCTGACGGGCGCAGGCGGCGTGACGGTGACCGCCAGCTCGCCCCACACGATCACGACCACGGCCAAGAACGGGGCGGCGGGCTCCGTGGCCGTCGGCGCCGGCATCGCCATCGTGATCGCCAGCGACCAGACGACGGCCCGGATCGGCTCGGACACTCAGACGTTGAATGCCTCGGGCGGTCTCACCATCGCCGCCAGCGGGTCGTTCACGGTGGTCTCGGAGGCCGACGCCAAGGCCGCCGACAACGGCGGGAGCGTCGGGATCGGGGCCACGGTGGTCGTCAACGTGGCGCAAGACTCGTTCCTCGCCGACCTGGACCGCAACGTCTCGGCCGGCGGCGCCGTCAGCATCACGGATGCGGCGACCGCGTCCGGTCAGGCCACCGCGATCGCCAGCGAGAACGGCGCCCCCAGCACCGGCACCGACTCCAGCAGCGGCAGCAACGGGACCGCGGACAAGGAGACGCAGAACCAGTCCACCTTCGCCCATGACGAGGGAGGCTCGGATTCACCCGATGTCGCGGCGCCCCCGACATCGAACAGCGAGCTGAGCTCGCCTTCGAGCTCGGCCAGCGGCGAGTCGGGCGGCAGCAGCGGCGAGTCGAAGGTGGGCATCGCGGCGGCCGTCTCCGTCAACGTGCTGACCACCAGCACGGTCGCGGAGATCGACAACGGCCTGACCGTGACGGCCGGAGGCGCGCTGACGGTCGGCACCACCAACCAGACCAGCGCCCTGGCCCTGGCCGACGGACGGGCGACCAGCAACCAGAATTCGATCGGCGCCGCCGTGTCGTTGAACGTCGCCAACGTGACCAACAACGCCACGATCGGCTCCTCGGACACCATCTCCGCCCACGGCGTGAACATCACCGCGCTCATGACCAGCGGGGCGGTGAATGACTTCTCGACGCAGGGGCTGGGTGTCGCCATCGGATCGCAGGTCGGCGTCGCGGGCTCGGTCGGGATCAACGTCATCACGATCAATACCCAGGCCTCGATCGGCGCCGGCACCGCCGTCAAGTCATTCGGCGGCCTGAGCGTCCAGGCCGCCAACGACGAGACGCTTCAGAACATCGCCTTCACGCTGGCCGTCGGCGAGGACGCCGGCGTGGGCGCGGCCGTCAACGTCGACGTCCTCAACAACACGACCCTCGCGTTCCTCGACTCCAACGTCCAGGCGAACGTGGCCGACCTGACCCAGATCACGGCCGAGTCGTCGGTCAAGCCGTCGACCGACCCCATCCCCAATTCGTCGTCCGACACGTTCATCCCCAATTCGTCGTCCGAGAGCGTCCTGGTCTCGGCCCTTTCCTCGCTCCACCCGACGGCCTTTTCCGCGGGGGCCGGCGCCTCCTCCGGCGGCGCGGGCGTCGCCGGCTCGTTCATCGTCAACGTGATCAATCAGACGACGCATGCGTATATCAACAATGGCGCATCGATCAATACCCTGGTCGGCACGGCCGGGTATCCGATAGCCAACGCCGACGAGGGCGTGACCGTCTCGGCGACCGAGACGATGAATATCGTGGACTGGGCGGGCGCGGTCGGCGGCGGCGACGATGCCGGCATCGGCGCGGCCCTCGACGTCGACATCGTCACCGAGGACGCCCAGGCCTATATCGCCCCGAACGCGACGGTCGACGCGGCCCAGAACGTGATGGTCACCTCGAGCACGAACGGGACCTTCAAGTCGATCACGGCGGCGCTGGCGCTCAGCGGGTCGGCGGGGATCGCCGGCGCGGCCTCGATCGAGGTCCTCTCGCCGACGACCAAAGCCTACATCGACAGCGGCACGACGGTCGATGCCCAGGGGGACCTCCTGGTCCAGGCAAGCCGCCAGGCGACGATCAACACGCTCGCCGGCCAGCTCGGCGTCAGCGGCGACGCCAGCGTCGGCGCCGCGGTCTCGACGGTCGTCGATACCGTCAACACCAATGCGTACATTGGCTCGAACGATCAGATCACAGCCCGGGGGACCTCGGGCTCGATCCCGGTCCTCACCGGCAATTCCGCGGGCGACACGACCTCGTTCACCGGCGTGGCGGTCGTCGCGGCGACGTTCCAGAACGTGCAGTCGATCGTGGTGGGAGGCGCGGTCTCCGGTTCGGTCGGCATTGCCGGCTCGGTCGCGGTCAACGTCCTGAACGACACGACGTTGGCCTACGTCGCCGCGGGGGCGACCGTCACCGCGACCGACGGCTCGCCGGGGAGCGGTCCCGGCGTGATGGTCACGGCCGCCGACCCCCTGACCCTCTTCAGCACGGCCGGCGCGCTGGCCGTCGGTGGTGACGCCGGCCTGGGCGCCGGCGTCGACGTGGACTCGATCACCAAGAACACCCAGGCATACATCGCCACGGCCACCGTCACCGCCGACGGCGACGTGCTGGTTCAGGCCAAGTCGGCGGAAGACCTCACCTCGATCACCGCGGCGGTCGGCGCCAGCGGCAGCGTCGCGATCGTCGGCTCGGCCGGGGTCTACGTCCTGGGCATCACGACCCGGGCCTACATCGGCAACGACGCCGACGTCCAGGCCAGCGGCAGCATCCTGGTCGCGGCGTCGGAGGCGACCGTGCTCGACCTCCTCTCGGGCAACTTCTCCGGCTCCGGCGATGCGAGCGTCGGCGCCGCCGCGAGCGTCCCGGTCATCAACAAGACGACCGAGGCGTTCATCGGGGCCGGCGCCCATGTCGGCGCCCTGGGCCTGGGCAGCGCGATCAACGCCGAGAACGGCCAGTTCGCCATCTCCTACCAAGCCTACGGCTCGGGGGCCGGCGTGGCCCAGCCCAAGCCGGAGACCGCCACCCCGGGGGGACACAGCCTCAATAGTCCAAGGCTGGGCGAGGACCGGGTCGCCACGCCCGAGTCGCAGTCGCTCAACGGGCTGGCGGTCACGGCGGTCAACACCGACGCCCTCCAGGGCGTCGGCGTCACCGGCGGCGCCTCGGGGGCGGTCGCCGTCAACTTGAGCGGCTCGGTCGCCGTGCTGACCAACCATACCGACGCCTACATCGGCTCGGGCGCGGCGATCAACTCCGCCAACTCGAAAGCCGCGAGTGGCCAGTCGGTCCTGGTGGCGGCCGGTAATGACACCTCGTTCCTGGGCATCGCCGCCTCGCTCTCGATCTCGGGCACGGTCAGCGTCGCGCCGGGGGTCGTCGTGCTGCTGATCAACAACACGACCACCGCCTCGATCGACGATGGCGCCTCGGTCGCCGCCAAGGGCGATGTCGCGGTCGTCGCCCACGCCAGCGGCGACGTCCTGACGATCGCCGCCGCCGCCGCCGTCTCCGGCACCGGCTCCGCGGGCGGGTCGGTCTCGTACGTCGGCATCAACGACACGACCCAGGCCAATATCGGCGACACCGCGACCTCCGACGGGGCCGGCGCCCAGGTGAACGCCGGGGGCAACGTGCTGGTCGACGCCACCGACGCCACCGAGGCCTACATGATCACCGGCAGCCTCGCCATCGGCGTCGGCGGCGCGGGCATCGGCGGCGCGGTCAGCATCGTGGACCTGAGCAAGAACACCGACGCCTTCATCGGCAGCCATGCCACGGTCAACGCCCTGGGCAACACCCCCAGTCTCTCGGGCATCTTCGACGGAAATTACACTGGATCGGGCGACTTCGAGACCCTTTCGAGTTTCCACGGCGTGGCCGTCCAGGCGGCCACCAGCGAGAACGTCACCAACATCGCGGCGGCCGGCGCGGCCGGGTTCTATGCCGGCCTGGCCGGCGGCGTCTCGATCGAGCTCTTCAGTTCGACCACCCAGGCCTATGTCGGCAACAACGCCCACATCAACGCCAACTCGGCCGGCGCCAGCTCGGCGCAGGCCGTCGACGTCGCGGCGGTCAACCAGGCCTCCAACTTCTCGTTCGCCGGCGGGCTGGGCGGGGGCATCGCCGGCATCGCCGGCGGCGTCGACGTCGGCCTCTTGAAGAACTCGACGCAGGCCTACATCGGCAACGGCTCCGACGTCCACGCCCAGCAGGCCGTCGACGTCTACGCACTGTCGAATGACAGCGTGCAGACCGACGCCCTGGGCGCCGCCGTCGGGATCGTGGGAATCGCCGGATCGGTGTCGGTCTGGTCGATCGGCGTGCCCTATAGCGCGGGCTACACCGACGGCAACGCCAGCAACGGTACGATCCAGGGCGTGCCGAGCAGTGGAGTGACCAGCTCGAGCTCGAGCGCCGAAGGCCAGACCGGCGGGGCCTCATCGATGGTCGGCAGTCTGACCAACCCCAACAACAACGGGGCCGCCGGCAACACGCAGTACATCAACGGCACCGTCGGCTCGAACCAGGGCGGGGTCAACAGTTCCATCACCGGAGACCCGGTCGCCAGCGCGATCAACAGCACGGCGGTGCCGACCGGCACGGTGGCGTTCATCGGTTCCGGCGTCAGCGTCAACGCGGGGGGCAACGTCAACGTCCGAGCCAAGAGCCAGGTCAGCTACACCGGCTTCGTCGGCGGCCTGGCGGCCGGTGCGGTCGGCATCGGCGGGTCGGTCGAGATCGCCAACATCGAAGGGAGCACCCAGGCCTACATCGACGCCAACTCCACGGTGAGCGCCGGCGGCAATGTGGCGGTCGACGCCGAGCTCGTCAGCGACACCTCCAATGGCACCGCCTTCGCCGGCACGGCGGGGATTGTCGGCATCGGCGCCCAGGTCGTCGACATCCAGGACAGCAGCACCGAGTCGGCCACCCTGAACAGCGGGGTGACGATCCCCCAGGCCCAGCAGGTGCAGGTCACGGCCTCGTCGAACCGCTCGCTGACGGCCCTGGCCCTCGGCGGCGATTTCGGGGGCGTCGCGGCCGGGGTCGGCGTGGCGATCGCCAACGCCACCGGCGGGCCGTCGGCCGGCATCGCCTCGGGTGCCCAGATCGGCCAGACAGGGACCGTCGCGGGCCTCAACGTCGCGGCCACCTCCACCGATACGGTCACGGCGACGTCGTATGGCGTCGCGGCCGGGTTGGGTCTCGCCGCGACTGGCGTTTACGCCGACGCCGAGTCCAGCCCGACCGTCGCGGCCACAATCGGTCCGGGCGCGGCCATCACGCTGACCGGGGACGCAACCGTCGAAGCCATCGCCGACGGGGTCGCGCAGGCCACTGCCACCGGGGTCAGCCTCTCCGGCAGCGCGGCCCTGGGCCTCTCGCTGGCATTCGCGACCCTCACCCCGACCGTCACGGCCGGCATCGGGGCCGACTCGAGGCTCACCACGGACGGCGACGTCACCGTCATGGCACTGAACAACTACACCGAGTCGGGCAACCCCGTCGACAACACCGTCAGCGGCACGGCCATCGCGGGCTCCGGGGGAGTGTTGGCCGCCCTCTCCGGCGCGGTCGCGACGGCCACCAACTCGCCCACGGTCAACGCTTACGTGGGAGATCCGGCCGACGCTGCGCCTTACGCGACGACCACAATCTCCGCTGGAGGCAACGTCAAGCTGAGCGCCCTGTCGAACGACGTCGCGTCATCCAAGGCCGTCGGCGTCGCCGTGGGGGGACTGGCGGGCATCAGCGGCAGCGGGGCGACGACGACCGTTGGCGGGCAAGTGACGGCGCAGCTCAACGGCAACGTAAGCCAGGGCCAGAATGTCGTCGTGACCGCGCTGGCCACGGGCAGTTCCACGGCCGAGATCGATGCGGGAGCCGCCGGCTTGCTCGGCGGCGTCGTCAACCTCGCCAGCGCTCTTCTCTCAACGGGCGTCGCGGCCTTGATCGGCAACGCCGCCGTCATCGACGTGAGCGGCGTCCTGACCGAGACCGCGACGTCGGACGGCACCTCGACCGCCAGCGGCCTGGCCTACTCCCTGGGACTGCTGGCCTTCGGCGTCGTCGTGACGACGGCGACGATCACGCCCTCCGTGACGGCCGCCATCGGGTCGGACGCAGACATCACCGCTGAGGGCGGCATCACCGTGATGGCCATCCAAAACGCCACCCCCGGGGCCAGCGGGTCGCCCCCGCAGCCGGTGGCCGGAATGGGCGCGTTTGCCACGTCGGAAGCACCATTGACACTCGGCCTCGGCGTGGCCGGCAACGGCGCGGTGCCGACGGCGACTGCCCAGGCGAACGTCGCCATCGACGTCGGCTCCGCGGCCACCCTGTCGTCGGCTGGCGATATCCGGATCGAGGCGGATGCGGCGAACATCGCCCAGGCCAACGCCAAGGCACTGGCGGTCAGTATCGGCGCCGCCATCGGGACCAGCATCTCCAACGCCACCGCGGGTGGCGGCACGTCGGCCCAGCTCGACGGATCGGTCTCCAAGGCCAACAACTTCTTCCTCGACGCGAATTCGATCAACTCGGCGCAGACGAACGCCTCGGCCACCTCAGGCGCGATCCTGAGCGGGACCGGCGCCACGGCCACGTCCACCATCCCCAGCCAGGCCTCAACCCAGGCGGACGCCGGGGCCGGGTCGAGCCTCGCCGGCGTCGCGCAGACCGCGCAAATCCAGGCGACGGCCCAGAACCGGTCCACCGCCGCCGCCAACGGCAACACGTTCGGCCTGGTCGCGATCGGAGTCGTGCTCACCACGGCCACCGACGAAGCCCAGACGGCCGCTTACACCCTCGGGAACTTCGCCGGTAACAGTTTGAGCATCAACGCCCAGGCGTCCGATACCGCATCCTCCAACGCCGGGGCCACCACCGGCGGGCTGATCGCTGTCGCGCCTGACAACACGGCCACGACCATCGTGCAGCCGACGGTCGGCGCGGCGATCGGCGGCGACCCGCTCGACTCCAGCGTCGCCGCCTCGACGGACACCGTGACCGCATCGGGCAACGTCGGCGTGACCGCGACCGACAACCCCGAGGGGGACGCCGCGACCTCCAACGCCACCTACGGCGGGGTTGCCGTCGGCGGCTCGGTCACCAACGACACGATCAGCCCCACGGTCACCTCCTACGTCGACACCGGCACGACCATCCACGCCGGCGGCAACGTCACCGTGAGCGCGACCGGCACCCCGCAAGGCTCCACCAACGTCCCGAACTACACCATCCAGTCCGTCAACACCACCAACAACACGCTCGACGTCCAGAACAACGGCCTCCAGACCGGCCAGACGGTCCTCTACGACAATGAAGGGAACACACCCATCCAGGGTCTCACGGGCGAGACCGACGGGTCGAAACCCGATGGGATGCGCTCTTATACCGTCCTTGCCGTCGATCCCAATCACATCCAGTTCGGCGCGGACTTCAGCGGCTCGGAGCAGGGCTCAGGCACCTCCGGCGTCAATAGCAGTAACTCGACGATCAACTTCCCGGACGCTGTCAACCTCCAGTCGGGCGACCTGGTTCAGTATGAGCCGGTCAGCTCGGCCCCGCCGATCGGCGGCCTGACTCCGGGCGGGGAATACTACGTCGAGGTGGTGAGCCCAACCTCGATCAGGCTGACCAACTCTTTCGCACAGGCCGTCATCCCGCAGGACGACTTGCAAGACTTCACGATCGCGGCGATTGGAGGCGACGGTAAGACGATCACGATTCCGAACAATGGGTTCACCCAGGGAGAAGCAGTCACCTTCCAGCCCCAGGCGCAGCCGCAGCAATTCAGCAGCCTCAGCGTGAACGTTTCTGCGACTTATGACAGCCAGGGGAACCCGACCCTGCACGCCGACCCCGGCGCGAACGATATCTTCGTCTATCAGAACCCGTTTCAAACCGGCGACACGCTCGTCTACCAGGTCCAGGGCAGCAATCCTCCGATCGGCGGCTTGATCAACAATCACACGTACCAGGTCGTCGACGAGCCATCCGACTCCAACCTGATCCAGTTGAAAGATCTGCTCAACGTGAGCAGCGTGACCTTCGCGGACCACGCCGGCGGCGACACGATCACCCGCAACGACGGCCTCAGTTGGTCGGCGGACGGGTTCGCGGCCAGCCAGCAGATCACGATTACGGGAGCGGGGGGCAACGATGGCCTCTACACGATCGCCAGCTTGAACGGCAGCCAGATGGTGCTGACCGTGAAGAACAAGGTAACGGCCGCGACTGATTCCAACGTGACGTTCGTGGGGCCGGTCGTCGTCTTGACGCCCGATACCAGCAGCGCCGGGGCAAGCGTGGTCCACGACTTGAGCGAGGAGTCCATCAGCCCGCTCGTGGCGGGAGACACCTACTACGTGACCAATATCAACTCCCACCTTGGCACGTTCCAGTTGGCGTCGTCGCCCCAGAATGCACAAAACAGCATCGCTATCACCCTCAATGACGGCGGAATCGGTTCGAGCACCGTGTTCCAAATCGGCCCGCAGGGCATC
The DNA here is from genome assembly GCA_049516015.1 of Isosphaeraceae bacterium. Lineage (GTDB taxonomy): Bacteria > Planctomycetota > Planctomycetia > Isosphaerales > Isosphaeraceae > Aquisphaera. Next base: position 13,800 of record JBEKTN010000614.1, read on the forward strand.
CCGATCACCTCGTCGTCGGGAAGCCAGGAGCTGGTGATCGTCCTGGGGCCGTCGTCAACCGTTGCCGGCACGCAGCAGTTGCGCGGCCCGGGCGGCGTGCCGCTCAGCGTCCTCTTCCCGGTCGTCGGCGACGGCATTTCCGCGTCGTCGTCGCACGGCGAGGGGGGCGGGATCGTGGGCGCCGCGAGCAACGCGGCCAATGTCACTGCGTCGCCGAATGTCTCGGCCTCGGTGAATGGCCCCCTGTTGACGGCCGGTGGGAGGGTCAGCGTCACGTCGACCTCGAACGTGAACGCCTCGGCCCATACCGACAACGGCTCCGTTGGGCTGATCGGGATCGGCAACGCGACGACGACCAACGACGAAACCAACCACAACGACGCCTCGGTCGGCATGAATTCGATGATCGGCGCCGGAGTCAACTTCACGCTCGCCGCCAGTTCGAGCGACACCAACGACGCCGACGTCAACGCCGGGGTCCCGATCTCGGGCGCCGGCTCGGTCGACGCCGACACGACCGCGCAGGTCAACTACGTCACCCTGGCCACGGTCGGGCAGGGCGCCTGCATCGCGGCGGGCAACCAGATCCAGGTGGTCTCGTCGACGTCGACGGACGGCGAGTCGACCGCCACCTCCAACGGCGTGGGAATACTCGGGCTCGGCGCGTATGCCAACGAGAACGGCGGCCAAGGGTCGGTCATCGGCAGCGGGGGCATGAGCACGGCGGAGAACCAGACCGAGATCTCCAGCGACGCCTCGCTCTATGCCCAGAGCGTCGTCCTGGGCGCGATGGTGCCGAACGTGGCGATGACGGCCTATGGCAACGCAACCGGAGCCGGCTTCGTCGGCGTCGGCGTGTCCGATGGCAACTTCACCATGAACGCCGAGAACAACGTCCTGATCGACGGCGGGGCTTCGGTGACGGGCACCGAAGGGGTGGACATCCTGCCCACGTTCCAGAACATCAACGGCGGCGTTGGCAACCCCGCCTCCGCGGATGCCACCGCCGAGGGCCTCTTCGGCTTCGTGAGCGCGACCGCCAACAACAACACCAATCTGTCGTCGGAAGCCTCGAGCGCCGCGACGGCACTCGTCGCCGCCGGTCCCAGGGGCAGCGGCTCCCCGCCCGACGGCCTCCAGCATCCCGACCCGACCGCGTATAACCTCCTGGCACTTTACGTCGACACGACTCCCGGCACGATCAACCCCAATCAATCCGCCTCCGTCCACAGGAAGGCGCTCGCCGCCGGCACGGACCACGAGAACGGCAGTACGAACCTGAGCCAGTCCGTCCCCTGGTACGCCAACGTCACCATCATGTCGAGCCCGCTCGACGACCCCACTCTGATCATCGACGCGAACGGCAACGTCGTCACCCAGATCGGGATCACCTTCACGATCTCCGGCAACACGATCTACGTCAACGACATCGCCGACGACTATACCGGACAGGTCTTCATCGACTCCAGCGCCGACACCGCGTCCAATGTCGGCAACAGCACCGACGACATCACCGGCTCCGGCGCGACCTGGAGCTTCACCGACACCCTGGGCGCCGTCACGATTATCAACTATTCGCCGGACAATCTCTGGATCAACAACATCACCGTGGTCGACCAGGGCTCGACGACCAACCACGACGTCACGCTCCTGGCGGGGACCTCGATCGGGCTGGTGTTCAGCATCAAGCACATCTCCGAGCCCACCCAGGTGACGATCGAAAACCTGGGCGCCTCCACCCCGAACGTGGCCGGCAGCCCGGGCCTCATCTTGAACGGCACCATCAACAACCCGATCGGCACGACGACGATCATCGACCAGAACGGCGGCATCACGTCGACCAACCCGCGGGGCGTCGTCGGGCCCGACGGGCGGCTTTCGCTCGTCGTGACAAATATCCTGGACATCGAGGCGCCCAACGGCTCGATCGGCACCCTGTCCGACCGGATCAACGTCGACCTGGTTCAAAGCCTCAACCTCGACGACAACCTGACCCGGCCCACCAAGGTCACCGCCGTCGCGGGCATTGACGTCTACTTCGACCTCCAGGGCATCCTGCGCGACCCTGACATCACCAACTTCATCGTCAACGTCGATTCGATCACCGCCGGCCAGGACATCGACGTGCTCCTCCAGGGGAGCCTCGACGAGACGAAGGTCAATCCGCTGGGGCTGGGGATCAGCATCTTCGCCAGCGCCCCCACCATCACGCCGAACCCTCCGGCCAACCCGATTGATGCCTTGTTCGCCAACTACTTCCACCCCGACACCAACAACGGCATCGTGAATGGGCTCGACCCAGGGGTGTTCGCCGACCCGAGCCAGGCCGTGCCGATCGCCAGCACGTACAACTTCCGGAGCCTCGACTCCGATGAGAACCGTTCGCTCCCGGGGCTCATCGCCGGCGGCAACATCTCCGTGAAGGCCGCGAACCCCGCGACCACGGTCCCGGACCAGATCATCCACGTGATCGGGATCACCGAGCTGCTGGGCATGGGCTCTATCGACGCCATCACCAGCGGGAACATCACCCTGACCGAGATGGCCGGCTTCGGGCCGATGCGGATCGGCACGGTCGTCTCCACTGTGGGCGACGTGAAGCTGACCGTCCCCGACACGCCCAACCCCGGCGACGACCTGCTGATCATTCCCAACGGCCAGATCAGCGCTCCCGGCGGGATCACCGCGCCTTCCTACAGCGCCCCGCAAGTCGCCCCCACGGTGAACCCGACCGGCGGCAACACGCCCGCGGTCAACCCGTCGGGCACGGGACCGGCCACGGTCTCGGGCTACCTGGCACCCGGCACCTATTACGTCGTCTACACGTTCACGTACCCGAACGGCACGGAGACGCTCTCCAGCCCGTCCTCCACGCCGTTCACGGTGACGGCGGGCGAGATCCCCCAGATAACGCTGCCGCTGCTCCCCGTCGGCGCGACCGGCTACAACATCTACCTCTCGAACACCTCGGCGACTTCGGGCTCGGCGACCCTCTACGCCAGTGGGGTCACGGTGTCGGCCTTCAACCTGCTGAACGCCGCGCCCGCCAGCAGTGCCTTGCCGCCGGCTACCAACCCATTGACAGGAGCGCCGACCGTGACGCCGACCGTCAACCCGACGGGCGGAGGCGCGTCGGGGGGCACGCTGACGCCGGGCACGTACTTCGTCTTCTACACGGGCGTCAACCCCTCGGGGGTACAGTCGCCCCCTAGCCCCAGCTCGTCGCCGTTTACGGCAGCGGCCGGCAACATCCCGCAGGTCACGCTCCCACCGCTCGCCGGCGGCCTCACGGGCTACGACCTCTACCTCTCCGACGCCACGTCGCAATCGGGCTCGGCGGTGCTCTACGCCGCCGGCATCACGACCACCACGTTCAATCTACCGGCCGATCCGCCCAACGGCCAGGTCGCCCAACCGGTCAACAACGTCGCGACGGTGACACCCGTCGTGACGGTGACGACCAACTCGACCGCGGTCAGTTGGATTTTGACCAGCAAGATGTCCGGCGTGCCTTTCATAGCCGGCCTGGCCCCCGGCACCTATTATGTCGTCTACACATTCACTTACCCGTCGGGCGCCGAGACGTTCGCCAGCCCTCCTTCGAACCTCTTCACGGTGGCCGCGGGTCAGACCGCCCAGGTCACGCTGCCGCCCTTGCCCCCCGGCGCGTCGGGCATCAACCTTTATCTCTCCGACTCGTCGGCTGACCCGGGCTCGGCGACGCGCTACTACACCGGGATCACGGCGACCACCTTCAACCTGTCGTTCGCCGCACCCACCAATGGTCTCAAGCCGCCGGCCTACGACCTGGCCCCGATCACCCCCAAGGTCAACGTGATAGGCGGAAACGCATACGGGGGCAACCTGCTGCAGGGCACGTATTATCTTGAATACACGTTTGTCGGCCCGGGCGGCGTCGAATCGACACCCAGCCCGGCCTCGGCTCCGTTCGTCGTGGCGCCGGGCAACATTCCCCAGGTTTCGCTGCCGACTCTGCCTCCTGGAGCAACGAGCTACAACATTTACCTTTCCGATCCCGTATCGAACCCGGGCTCGGCCACGCTCTATGCCAGCGGGGTCACCACGCCCACCTACGACTTGACGCGCAACGCATTGTCCAATGACGTTATCCCGCCGGCACTCAAGTTCCCGACGACGGCCCCGACAATCACGGCGGCGGGCGGTGGGACGAGTGGCGGCCTGCTGGCGCCGGGCACGTATATCCTTTCCTACACGTTCGTCAACGCGGCGGGGGCCGAGACGTACGCAAGCCCCTATTCGGCACCGTTCACGGTGACGGCCGGTGAGATTCCGCAGGTAACGCTTCCACCACTGCCCGGCGGTGTGTCGCCCGACGCGACGACGGCCTACAACATCTACCTGTCCGGCCCATCAGCCGACCCGACCTCGGTGATCCGATACGCAGCCGGCGTCACGAGCTCGATTTTCAATCTGGCCGCCGCCGCACCGACCGGAGACACAATCCGACCGCCAGCGCCCAATCCCGCGACAGTGGCCCCCCTGGTCCAGGCGCTCGGGGGAGGTCCGACCGGTGGCAGTCTCGGGGCAGGCACCTATTTCGTGTATTACACTTACACGTATTCCAACGGAACCGAGTCCGCCGCCAGCCCGAGCTCGGCCGATTTCAGCGTTGCTCCGGGCTACATCCCCCTGGTGACACTGCCACCCCTCGCGCTTGATGCGACGGGCTATAACTTGTACCTGTCAGACCCGACGGCCGACCCCGGCTCGGCCACCTGGTACGCCTCGGGGATCGCGACGACCACATGGACCCTCGCGAATGCCGAGCCCGCGGCCGGAATCAGCCCGCCTTCGCCCTCAAGCGCAACGACGGCCCCGACCGTGGCTGCGGAGGGCGGCGGCAAGAGCGGCGGTCACCTCGCGCCGGGCACTTACTTCGTTCTGTACACCTACACCTATCCGGCCGGAACCGAATCGTTCCCGAGCCCGAGCTCGGCCAGTTTCACGGTGGCGGCGGGGAATATTCCTCAGGTCACTCTGCCACCGCTTCCCGCCGGTGCGACGGGCTACAACGTCTACCTGTCCAACGCCTCGGCGACCGCGGGCTCGGCCCTCAGCTACATCACCGGGATCACGACGAACATCGTGAACCTGGCGGCCGCGGCACCGGCCGGCGGCATCGCGCCGCCAACCACAAATAGCGCGACGGTCACGCCGACGGTCAACCCTACGGGAGGCAACCCCTACGGCGGCCGTTTGCTGGCGGGGACTTATTTCGTCTTCTACACGTTCAGCTACCCGGGCGGCGTCGAGACGCTTCCCAGCCCGCGCTCGGCTCCGTTCACAGTCGCGGCGGGGAACATCCCCCAGGTCACGCTCCCGGCCTTGCCCAGCGGTGCGACGGGCATCAACCTTTATCTCTCCGATGCCACGGGGCCGTCGGGCCCGGCCGTGCGTTACGCTTCAGGGATCAAGACGACCACCTATACCTTGCCTTATGACGCACCCGTCAGCGGGACCGATCGCCCGGTGAATCCGGTTGCCACGGTTGCCCCGACTGTCAGCCCGATCGGCGGTGGATCGACCGGAGGCCAGCTCGCGAGCGGAACCTATTATGTTTTCTACACATTCAACTATCCGGGCGGAGCCTACCCGGTGGGCGTGGAGTCTGCCCCCAGCCCGAGCTCGCTGCCCTTCACTGTCACGGCGGGGAACATCCCGCAGGTCTCACTGCCGTTGCTGCCGGTGGGGATCATTCCGGTTGGTGCCCTGAGCTACAACATTTATCTCTCCGATTCTTCCGCTGACCCCAACACGGCCACCCGGTACGCCAGCGGTTTGACCGGCACGACATTCAACCTGGTGAACGCTCTGACTCCCGGAGCGCCGCGGGCTCCCATTTCCAACATCTCGACGATTGCCCCGACGGTGGCACCAGCGGGCGGGGGATCGACCGGCGGGCAGCTTGCCCCAGGGACTTATTTCGTCTCATACACATTCGCTTATCCCAACGGCACCGAGACGCTCCCCGGCCCGAACTCGGCCACGTTCACCGTGGCGGCGGGGAATATCCCGCAGGTCACGCTGCCTCCGCTGCCGGCCGGAGCGATCGGCTACAACATCTATTTATCGAACGCCCTGGCGACGGCGGGCTCGGCCACCCGGTACGCCTCCGCGATCACGACCTCGACCTACGACTTGCAGAGCGCATCGGCGGTCGGGGGAGTGAGCCGGCCGCTCAATCCTGCCGCGACGATCGCTCCCTTGGTGCTGCCCGTGGGCGGGGGATCGACCCAGGGCAACCTCGCGCCGGGCACCTATTACGTGGTTTACACTTTCACCTATCCCTCCGGAGCCGAATCATTCGGCAGTCCGGCGTCGGCTTTGTTCACGGTAGCGGCCGGCGCCATCCCCGAGGTGATCCTTCCTTCTCTTCCGAACGGCGCAACAGGCTACGACATCTACCTGTCCGACCCGTCGGCCGATCCTGGCTCGGCCGTTCGCTATGCCTCGGGGGTCCAGTCCTCGATCGTATTCCTGCAAGACGCCGCGCCGGGAGGTGGGCTGGCCCTGCCGCCGACCAGTGCCGCGTCGGTCGCCCCGACCGTCAACCCGAGCGGCGGAGGCTCAACCGGCGGCCAGCTTCTGCCCGGGACGTACGATCTGCTCTACACCTTCACCTATCCCAATGGAGCCGAGTCGTTCGCCAGCCCGCTCTCATCGTTATTCACCGTGACCGCGGGGCAAGTCCCGCTGGTCACCCTCCCGCCCCTGCCCTCGGGAGCGTCCGGATATAACCTGTACTTATCTGACTCCGCGGCGAACGCCGGCTCAACAACTCTGTACGCGGCTGGCGTTCCAACCTCCACGTACGGCCTGCAACGCAACGCACTGTCAACGCTGGTATTCCCCCCGGCCGCGGGTTCGTCCCCGAGCGTGCCTACGTCCGAGGTGCTGCCGACCGTCAGCGCGACAGCCGGTGGCACGACGGGCGGTCAGCTCGCGCCGGGAACCTATTTCGTCTTCTACTCACCAACCAACGCCCAGGGAGCCGAGACGTACCTGAGCGACAGCTCGAACACATTCACGGTGAGTGCCGGCAATATCCCGCAGCTTTCCTTGCCGCCGGTTCCCGATGGATACACGGGGTTCGACATTTATCTTTCCGACTCAGCGGCTGACCCAGGCTCTGGAACCATCTATGCCTCCGGAGTCACGACCCCCACGTTCAACCTGCTCTGGGCTGCCCACGCGGGCGGTGCCGTGTCACTGCTGGTGGGTGACAATCTATCGATTCCCGCCCCCACTCTTGTGAGCGCTCGCCAGAGCGTCACGGCGCGTATCGATCATGGCAATGCCGATCCCGGCGTGGGCAGGACGCTCAATGTGGACGCGGCAATCGTCGCACCGTTCGTGCTGCTCACGGGCGAGATTGATAATGATACCTTCAACATCCAGGCAACCGCGCCCGGCTCTGCCGTGACGGTCTACACCGGGGCGGGGGCCAACACGATCAACCTGGGCAGCAAGCAGCCCCAGCCTTTCGCCGGGGTCGCCGACAACCTCCAGGGCGCCGAGCTCATCGAGGGAAGCGGCAACGACACAGCCAATGTGGACGATACCGGCAGTGTCGGGCCCAAGACCGGCTTCTTGACCGCCATGCCGACCCCGGCCGGCGAGAACGACCCGGCCGGTGCCTTGACCGGCCTGAACATGGGCCCGCTCGGCGTTGCCTACGCGGGTCTGAGCAACCTCAACATCACGCTCGGCTCCGGCGGCAGCAACCAGCCAACCAGCCCCGTCGTCGGCAACACTTTCAACATTTATGTCCCCAGCGGCTTGAACCTGCCCGGCGACACGACCGTCTTTGGCGGCCCTTCCAACAACGACGCCGTCACCGGACTCTGGGGGACGAACTTCAACACGATCCTGAACCTCTACCAGTTCGAGCACGGCAACATCCACGTCGACAACAACTTCACGGGGACGATGAACGCCCTTCTGCCTGGCAGTCTTCAGAATGTCCTGATCGGCACGGCGATGACGCCAGGCAGCATCTTGAACGCCGGCTCGATCGATAACATGGTCATCGGCTCGAGCTCGAGCCCGGGCCAACCGGTCGTCGGCGACAATCTCGCAGGCATCGTCAACGTGCTGGGCAAGCTCGGTTCCCTGGTGGTCGATGGCGGCACTCCGGGATCGATTTCCGCCGGCTCGATCGGCACCATCGGCGTCAATGGCGGCTACGGTCCCATCGTGGCCCAGATCAAGGAAGGCGGCATCCAGCGGGCGATCAACGCGACTCTTCCGGACAACCCCTACCCGGCCCCGAACCCCGCCGCGCTGCCAGCCCCGTCAGGCAGCTCATACGTGAACTTCCAGTATTTTTACGAGGGCCATGCCACGGGCCTGGGCAATCCCCAGTTGACAGCTCGCGTCACCAACGGCGTCGGCGCGGCGCCCGACCAGTACGACTTCGCTCTCACCACCGACAACGACGTCGCCAAGTTCAACCTGGCCCGGCTCGACGCCAATGGCGTGTCCGGGGCTCGGAACATTGCGGTTGAGGGCGATTTGCTGACGACCGTCACACCCGCGGCACAGGCTTTCTTCGGACTGGCGAGCAACCAGGGAGGTATCGTCCTCCCGAAAGACAACCTCGCGGGCGTCGAGATCCGGGATTACGCACCACCGGACTCGATCCAGGCCAAAAGCATCCAGGCCGTGGCATTCGGCTCCACGACCCGGCTCACGATCAACCACGTCGTCTACGGATCAAGCCTGGTGTCTACCGACGCGGCCAACCTGCTGGTGCAGGGCACAGCGATTGTGCAGGCGGCCGACACCTTCCTCGTTCCCTTCGCCGACCTCTTCAACCAGCAGGTCGCCTTCTTCATGGACGACGTGCCGAACACCAACGTCAACGCATTTGACAATGCGGATGTGGTCTTCGACGTCCAGAGCGACAACGGCCAGCAAGAGAACGTTGATCGCGGCGCGGTCACGGCCCTGATAACGGTGGACAAGGGATCCTATTCCTATTCCTCGAACACCGTGTCGTCGATCATCCAGACAATCGACCTGCGGGGTGACGGCGGCTCGATCACCAGCAAGCAGTGGATCGCCCAGGGGATCACAAGCACAGGCCCGCTCGGAGACATCGCCGTCGACGCGACTTTGGGGCTGACCAACGTGACGGCCCCGAGCTTCTTCGGCAATATCGATTCGTATGGCCCGATCAACGGCACGGTCCAGTCGACGGGCGTACGCGTCAACCCGATCTTTGGTACGACCTCGACGGCTTCCGCCGACATCGGCCGGGCCTACGTGACTCTGGGAGCAAATGGCCAGCCCACCGTTACCAGCACGGCGATCCAGAGCGACATCAATGGCCGTCCCGCCTTCGGTCCCATGGGGCTGAACGGCCAGATCATCAGCCGGGGGAACCTGATCAGCAGCTTGACCGCCGCCGGCGGCATCAGGGGCATCATTGCCGTCCAGGGAGACATCGGCGCGACATCAACGCTCCTGAGCCGGACCAGCCCGACAGTCGTTGGCGGCATCTCGACCGACACCGGCGACTCCGGGAAGATCATCACTCTGGGCCAGATCGTCGCCAACGTGAGCCTGAGGGGGGGCCTGCTCAACGGGGGGACGGTCGCGGCCAGAGGGAGCATCCTGGGCAACTTGACGATCACCGGCGCGATCGCGCCCGGCGCTGTCGTTCTTTCCGGCGGCTCGATCGGCAGCGCGGCTCAGGGTACCGCATTTTCCTTTGGATCAAACCAGGGAATCATCGCGGCCGACGGGGCGATCGTGAACAAGACAAACTCCCCGACGGTGCCGCCAGGCTACTTTTCCAGCAACGATGCGACGGTTCCACCGCCCATCAACTTCGACGCCCAGGTCATCGACGCAATCTTCTCCAGTGCACCCCACACTCCACTGACCAGCCTCGATCTCCTTGCCAACGGCGATCTCCTGGGCCTGACAGATATCCTGAACGAACTGGCGCTGCTGCACGTGGTCAACAACCACCTGTCGCTCGATCCGGACCCGGCGCCGGCCTTGGTGGTTCAGTCCGGGTCGCAGCCGACCCTCCCGACCGACCCAACCGCGGTCCCGACTGATCCATCGAACGCACCGGTGCCTTCCCAGGCGAGCACTGATCAGCCGCCGCTGAATCCGGACGACCAGCAGGTCAGCAGTCCGGCGCCGCTTCCGGTCACGCCCGTTGCGACTCCGCCTCCGGTCACGCCCGTTGCGACTCCGCTTCCGGTCACGTCCGTTGCGACGCCTCCGCCGGTCGTTATCACCCCGCCTGCGTCGCCTGGCCCGAACTCGGGTAGTGAACCAGGCGCGACTGTTTCAACGCCGGGCCTTCCCGACCCCACCACGACGCAGGTAAGCCTTGTGCAGCAAACCACTCCGGCCGGTAGTCTCACGGTGCAGTCTGCAAGCGGTCAGACGGTCATGCTTCCCGTGAGCACGGCACAACCCTCGAACAGCCAGAGTGCAAAGCCTCCCGTCAACCAGGGACAACAAGCGGCCAGTTCCGGGGGAGCGGCAGCGCTGGCTCACCGCAAGGTTCCAGGACACTTCCTTGGCAAGACGCTGTCGCCTCGTCCCAGCCCCTCGCACTCCCATCCCGTCGCCAAACTCCACCGGAATGAGATCGTTCCGAAGCACCACGAGCCGAAGTGAACTTGCTGAGCGAAAAAGCAGTCAGGGCCGGCAAGGCGCCGGCCCTGACTGCTTGCTGAGGCTCTCTACACGTAGGATCGACCCCGGTGTGTCAGGATCGCAGCCACTTCCGGCTTGCGAGCTCGTGCAGGCCCCTGTCGAATGCGCTCAAGGTCCCGGACGCACGATGTTTGGCGGTCTTCCCGGTCACGGGCACGACGGCCGCGGTGCTGAGGCTGTGAACGACCGGGGATTTCAACAGAGCTGAACGACTTCCGTCCACGTGCAAGGCTTTGGGGGTTTGCTTGCTGGGATGGGCAATCGCCGTTGACAGTATGCTCGACGGAGGCGGATCCTGAGGTGTCAGCGGCGATGCCGTTCCGATCGCGGTCTGGGGGGGGTAGGTGATGTGGTGCACCGCGTCGAGCTCCGCCACGAAGTCACCACCGACGTGGTTGTTACCCGATGGGAAGGTGCCGTAGAATTCGCCGTCCAGCGCATTGCCGGCGATGTCCTGCACGCCGGTCAGGTCAGTTGGACTGACCGAGCGGACCGTGAATAGGTAGTGACCACCGCGAATCGAATGCCCATCGTTGAGCGTCAGTGTCACGAGCTGAGAGCCGGTCGTCGTGCCCGGGGTGATCGAGATGACATTCACCTTGAAGGCCTCGGGGTGAGCGGCGTTGGCCTTGATGAACGAGTAATTATTGGCATCCGCCAGCGTGGCCAGGTTGATGCCGACACCCGCGCCGGAAGGACCGCCGAAGTTCTGTAGGGTGAGTAGGATCTGCCCGGTGAAGCGGCTGAAGGAGACACCGGTCACCTTAGGCCCCACCGTGTCGATGACCAGGTCGGGGGTAATGGTCGTGGTACTGCTGACGGTGTGGCCTGCCGTATTGACGGCCACGGCCGTGATGGCGTAGCTGCCGTCGGCAAGCACCTGGTTGGTCGTGATGCTCCAGGTCCCGCTGGAGTCGGACTCGACCTGGCCGATCGCAAACGACGCCCCGCCCGGCAGCGGCTGGGCATAAAGCGTGACAGTGGCATCGGGTTGACTGGTCGTGCCGATGAAATTCGGCTGGACGACGTTGGTGATCGCGTCGGAGCTGGAAACGCCCGAATCGCTGGCCGGATTGAGCTTGCCGGTCACGCTCAGCGGAACGAAGGCGGTGATCGACGAGATCGCCGTGGCGGTGGATCCTCCCACATCTTTGATAGTGACCGTGGCCTGGTAGGGGATCGATGACGGTGCATACTGGTGCGTGCCGCTGACGACGAAGAGGCCCGGGGTTGTCGGGCTGATCGTGATGGTGCCCGATGTCACCACGCCGTCGCCCCAGTTGATCGTCGACGTGTAGTCGGTCAGCGTGCCGTTCGGATCAGCGTCGGTGAACGTCGCGATCGTTCCGGTGAATAACGCGTTCTGAGCCGGGGGAATGACCACGGTCACACCGGTGGCCGTCAAGGGAGCGTCGGCGACCGTGGCAGTCGAGAATACGGTGAACTGTTCGCCGCTGGGGCCCTTGATGCTGACCGACGTGTTGTAAATCCCTTCCTCCGGATAGGCGTAGCCTTTGCCCGAGGCCGGATCGACCGCTGTCACGATGTAGGTGGACGTGCCGCTGGCCACGACGCTACCTGCCGTCGAGGCTCCGTTGCCCCAGTTGATCGTCGCGGTAAAGTCGCTCGCCGTGTCAGCGGGATTGGGGTCGACGAAGGACGCAACCGTGCCGGTGAAGGGGATGCCTTCGACCGCGTTCACCGGGGCAGCCGTGGCCTGTTGGAGCGCCGCGCCGGTCACGGTCACCGGAAGCGTCTCTGTGACGCTCGCCCCTCCGATATCGTTGATGGACGTACTCACGGTGAACGATCCGGTCGTCGTGTAGGTGTGCGAGGCCTCGACGGTGAACTCGACACCCGTCCCACCGAGTTGCGTCGCAGTCTTGAAGGGCACGACCGTCCCGGCAGAGAATTGCCCATCACCCCAGTTAACCTGGACTGCGTAGTCGCTGGACGTAGCCAGGGGGTTATCGTCGATGAACTGCCCGACAGTCAGGTTCGTCAGACCGGTTCCAACCGTCGCGCTGACCAGTGTCGGCGTGAACATCGCCGACAGAGGCGCGTCGTTCACGGCAACGGGTCCGCTCTGGGACTGGTTTGTCCCGGGGCCCGTGTTGTCGTCGATGGTGACGGTCAGCGAGTCAGGGTTCGCGGTGGTAGTGGCCTCCGCGTAGGTGTGATAGCTGTTCACCGCGTAGCTGGCGTCGCCACTGCCCAGATTGGCCAGGAACGTGATCGTGACCGGCCCCAGCCCCGCGGACTGAGTGCCGTCTCCCCAGCTAATCACCGCGCTGTACTGGCTGGATTCGTCGATGCCGATGTAGTTGTTCACCGTGAACGTTGCGATCTGGGCGGGGGCGGACGCCGTGCCCAGCGGTACGCCCTCCGTCGGGTTGATCGCATTGATGTTGATCGCGGTGACCGCGAGCAGCGTCCGCGACTCGAGTGCCTCGACCAGCGCCTGCCGGCGCATCGTTCGTCGTCGCTTCACCACCCCGGCATCCGGCCGCGTCTTCCCAAATCCCTGAGGGCCCGTACGGACCCGGTTACCGAGCAGACTCATGGATCAACCTCCCGGAATTGTGAAAAATGTCTCGAAACCTCGACCCCGACTCCAACACCACGCACTGCGGTACTCTCGCGACCCTCGCTTCCCACGTCCCGCATTCAATCGCCCCACGCGGAATGCGACTCACAAAACCATCGCAGTAAGCTTCGGATAAGCGCTCGTTCGTCAATCGACTTGACTCATGTGTTCTTGATTTGCGCGATCGCCTCGCGCCATTGGAAAAAAACAAAATCATAAGATTTTGAACAAACACGACGCTTCCCTCGCATTGCAACCCTTTGGCCGCCAAGACGAGCACTCCCCAGGCAGAAAACTCAACGCAGTCTGACTAATCTAACAACAATATCCGCCAGCCGGGCGAACGCAACAAGTTACGCGACATAGTTCGGGCTCTGTCGCGCTGGCGAACGACTTATCATGATTGAACAGGATTTATCGATTTTAGCGGTTACTCAATCGGTTGCGATCGAGCGGCCATTCGCACCGCGGTGCTCGCGCTGACTCCCATGCTCGCTGCGATTCGTCCCCCAGGGACCACGCGTTGGAATGCGTGGAAGGATCACCCCTGGAGCGGCGAGCCGGCTGCCCTGCCAGCCGGATCTTGATTCCTGCACCTTCCCTGCCTTGCTCTCGGATGCTCCAAGGCCGTTTTTCCGCGAACCCGACCGGCGTACAAGCTCTGGGAACGACAGCGAATCTTGCCGACGGCGCCCGCATCAAGGCGGTCGAGCGATTCCTTACAAGGATTTTCTCATTAGACAAGTTCTTGCACTCGCCTTGCTCGCGTCCGCCGGAGTTCCATCACTTGCCGCCGATGCTCCGCTCTTGAAGCTTCGCCCGGTCCCTTTCACTGATGTTCAGATCCACGACTCGTTCTGGAGCCCGCGCCAGGAGGTCAACCGGACGGCCTCGCTTCCCCTGAACTTCGAGATGCTCGAGAAATCGGGCAACATCCGGAACCTCGAACTGGCCGCGGCCAAGGCCACCAGCGGGTTCACCGGGCCGGTCTTCATGGACTCGGACGTTCACTAGGCGCTCGAGGCCGCCTCGTATTCGCTTGCATCGCACCCCGATCCCGCGCTCGAGAAGCGCCTCGACGAGATCATCGCCAAGCTCGCGGCAGCGCAATTAGCCGATGGTTAGGGCCAGTAAATTAATAATCGTTACAAATGACGCGCACTGTGTTATACTATTTAGTATGGGCACAACAGAAGAACGCGAGCAGAAATACAGCTTGTTGTTTCCGCACCTGAATGAGCGGCAGCAACACCTTGTCGCTGCCCTCGATGCACAGCAATTGGGACGAGGAGGTGTTGCCCGCATCTCCCGTGTTACCGGATTCTCTCGTCCGACCATCTATCGGGCTGTCGAGAGCCTTACTCAACCACCTCTCCCCGTTGAGCGAGTATGGCACTCCGGAGCCGGACGGAAGGCGTTGGTCGAGCACGACCCCCAATTGATCCAAGCGTTGGAAGCTCTGATTGACCCTGATACTCGGGGCGATCCGATGTCCCCGCTACGGTGGACCTGTAAGAGTACCCGCCTATTGGCCCGCCTGCTGACGGCCGAGGGACATCCAGGGATTACGCATCACAATAGGCTGACCAGGCGATTCGGGCAAGTCTGACGACCGACTTTTCTACAGTGTAGTTGACCCGGGGATACAGACCGATGGTATGATCACCGGTCAGGATGACC
>JBEKTN010000615.1:0-22863 GCA_049516015.1 Isosphaeraceae bacterium
AACCACGCGGCGCGGGCCTCACCACCGCTGGCCGTGGTGATCGTGAGCACGTCACTGGCGACGGTCGGACTGCCGGTCGCGTTGGTCTGCGTCGTCCAGCCCGTCCCGTTACTGCCGAAACCGGCCAGGGTGATGCCGGGAGTGAAACTGAAGTTGCTGATGGTCTGTTTCGACTCAGCTCCGCCGGTGCCGCCGGTGAAGCCGAGGATTGCCGTCGAGCCGCCCAGGGTCGCCGCCAGATCGATGCCGGTGTAGGTGTGGCTGTAGACACTGCCGGTCGTTGTGTCGGTCAGGAACTCCGTGAGCGTCTCGGCGGCGGCATTGTAGACCAGCGTGACCTTGATGGGGTCGCCGCTGGCCACGTTAACTGAGCCGGTCTCGTTGTACGTCCCCGTCGAGCCGGTGGTGACGAAGTTGGTGCCGACGGTGAAGCCGCCGTAGACGTTGATTTCGTAGGCCGCGGCGTGGGTGATGGCCGTGCCCCCGTTGTCGTTACCAAGCCCCAAGTCACCTGCGACGCCGCCAAGCGCGGTGGTGCCCCTCGGGTCGTTCTGCAATACGAAGGCGATGCCGTTAGCACCATACCTGCTCACGTCGGTGTAGGTGAAGCTGGCAGTGAAGCTGCCCGTGGACACCGGCGTGTTGAACCAGGCGGCGCGGGCCTCACCACCGCTGGCCGTGGTGATCGTGAGCACGTCACCGGCGACGGTCGGACTGCCGGTCGCGTTGGTCTGCGTCGTCCAGCCCGTCCCGTTACTGCCGAAGCCATTGACGCTGACCAGATCGGGTGTGACGATGTCGCCAGTGGTCGCCGTGAGGTGGACGGGCCCGCCGGTACTCGTCACCTGGCCGACGGTCAGGTCGCCGGTGGGCTGCGTGATGTAGACGCCCTGCTGCGCCGAGGCATTGACCAGATTCGGGGCCGTGCCGACGATGCCGACACTCAACGGCAGGGTCGAGGTACCGATGCCCTGGGCGGAAGCCAGGGTGATCTCCGGAGCGTTGATCGCGCCGGATGGCCCCTCGAGGATATTGCCCGACGCGGTGCTCAGGCTGGCGGTCCCGCTCGAAGTGCTGACCTGGCCGACGGTCAGGTTGCCGCTCGGCTGGGTGACGTAGACTCCGTTCTTGGCCGAGGTATTGAGCACGATCGGGGCCGTGCCGACGGCGCCGATCACGAGCGGGGCCAGGCCCGTGCCGACGCTGCCGCCGGCAAACAGGTTCAGTGTGTTCCCCGTGACGATCGTCGACTGGGACGTGAAGCTGAAGTTGCTGATGGTCTGCAAAGACGCGGCACCACCGGTGCCTCCGGTGAAGCCGAGGAGCGCCGTCGAGCCGCCCAGGGTCGCTGCCAGATCGATGCCGGTGTAGGTGTGGGTGTAGACGCTGCCGGTCGTTGTGTCTGCCAGGAACTCCGTGAGCGTCTCGGCGGCGGCATCGTAGACCAGCGTGACCTTGATCGGGTCGCCGCTCGCCACGTAGATCGAGCCGGTCGAGTTGTACGTCCCCGTCGAGCCGGTGGTGACGAAGTTGGTGCCGACGGTGTAGTCGTCGATTTCGTAGGCGACGCTCTTCTGGATGCCGAGGTAGCCGAGCGATCCCCACCCGGCTCCGATTGCAGTCGTGCCCTTCGGGTCGTTCTGCAACACGAGGGCGATGCCGTCAGCACCAAACCTGCTCACGTCGGTGTAGGTGAAGCTGGCTGTGAAGCTGCCCGTGGACACCGGCGTGTTGAACCACGCGGCGCGGGCCTCACTAGAGCTGGTCGTGGTGATCGTGAGCACGTCACTGGCGACGGTCGGACTGCCGGTCGCGTTGGTCTGCGTCGTCCAGCCCGTCCCGTTACTGCCGAAGCCGGCCAGGGTGATGCCGGGAGTGAAACTGAAGCTGCCGATGGTTTGCAAAGACGCGGCACCACCGGTGCCTCCGGTGAAGCCGAGGAGCGCCGTCGAGCCGCCCAGGGTCGCCGCCAGATCGATGCCGGTGTAGGTGTGGGTGTAGACACCGCCGGTCTTTGTGTCTGCCAGGAACTCCGTGAGCGTCTCGGCGGCGGCATCGTAGACCAGCGTGACCTTGATCGGGTCGCCGCTCGCCACGTTGACCGAGCCGGTGGTGTTGTACGTCCCGGTCGTGCCGTCGGTGACGAAGTTCGTGCCCACCGTGCGGCCGTTCCAGATGCTGATCTCGTAGGCCACGCTCGCGGAGATGCCGCCATAACCGAACGACCCGGCCGAGGCGCCGATCGCGGCGGTGCCCTTCGGGTCGTTCTGCGGCGCCGCCGCCGCCCTGATCGGTGTAGGTGAAGCTGGCCGTGAAGCTGCCCGTGGACACCGGCGTGTTGAACCACGCGGCGCGGGCCTCACCACCGCTGGCCGTGGTGATCGTGAGCACGTCACTGGCGACGGTCGGACTGCCGGTCGCGTTGGTCTGCGTCGTCCAGCCCGTCCCGTTACTGCCGAAACCCCAGATCGGGTGTGACGATATCGCCGGTCGCGGCCAGGGCGACGGCGCCGCCGGCGCTCGAGATCTGACCGACGGTCAGGTTGCCGTCCGTCTCGAAGACGTTCACCCCGCTCTGTGCCGAGACGTTCAGCCCTGCCGTGGACGAGCAGGAAACGTAAACGGGCCGATTGATCTTCAACTCGATGGCCGTCGGGGTCACGCCCGCCGGCGGCCCGTTTCCGTATTCGTACGTCGTGGTGTTGCCTTGCGCGTCGACCCCCACCATGACCACGTTACCCGCCTGGGTGGCCTGGGCCAGCAGCGCTTTCTGGTCGGCCGTCAGGTTCGCGCTCTTGATGTTCGCGAGCGGGATCTGTTCCGGCTCGCGGTTGGCCCCGACCCCCGCCCCGGCCGTGAGAGTGACCGTGCCGCCGATGATGTTCGCCGTCGTGGGCGAGCTCGAAGCGACGGGCACACCGAGGGCCTGCTCGGCGATGGCGTAGATCAGCTCGTCCTCGGTCCAGATCGAGTTCAATGTCAGGGCCGCGACCTGATCGGGCGTTGCCTGATAGTCATAGAGTGGGTTGTAGGCCTGGAAGTCGAGCTGGTCCATCCAGCCGGCCGGGAGGTTCGCGTCGAAGAACGACACCACTTGCTGTAAGCACGAATTGGTATAGCTCTGGACCTGGGCCGCCGTCGGGGTAGTCGTGATTCCAAGGACCGCGGCCGTCTGCGCACTGTAGGCCGACAAGGCGTCAGGGTTCAGGTTGTAGGCGCCTCCGGCGATGCCTCCGATCAGGCCGGAGTTGCCGGTGGTCAGACCGGAGACTCCGCTCCCGGTGATGAGCCAGGGGTCGGCCGGTGTGCCCAGGCCGGTGACGGCGGCCCGCACACCCGTGAGCGCGTTCAGCGCGGCCTGCACGTCGGCGGCACTGGCGTTGTAGGCGATCGGGGCGGTCGTTTCGGTCTGGCCGTTGACGATCGCGGAGAGGGTGAACTGGCCCCCCGTTGCGTGGTTCCAGAGCCACTGTGCGCCGGCGGGCATGGTCTGGACCGTGCTCGCGCCGCCGGTCAGCAGGCTGTCATCGGTCGTGATCGAGGACAGGCCGGTGCCACCGATCAGCCAGGGATCGGCCTGCGTGCCCGAGCCGGTCACGGCGGCCTGCACGCCCGCCAGGTTGTCCAGCGCCGTCTGCACGCCGGCGGCACTGGCGTTGTAGGCGATCGGGCCGGTCGTGACGACCTGGCCGTTGACGGTCAGCGACAGGGTGAACGTCCCACCCGTGGCGCTGTTCCACAGCAGGCTCGCTCCCGCGGGTGCAGCCTGGACCGTGCTGCTGGTTGTCAGCAGCGACACGTCGGTCATGAGAGCGGCCAGGCCGGTCCCGGTGATGAGCCAGGGGTCGCCCGGTGTGCCCAGGCCGGTCACGGTGGCCTTCACGCCTGTCAGCGTGTTCAGGGCGGCCTGGACGGCGGTGGCACTGGCGTCGTAGGCGATCGGGCCGGTGGTGACGGCCTGGCCGTTGACGACCAGGGAGATCCGGAAGGTACCGCCGGTGGCGTCGCACCACATCTGCTGGGGTCCGGTGGGTACCACCTGGAGCGTGCTCGCGCCGCCGGTCAACTGGCCGCCGCTCGTGACGAGGAACGTCAGGCCGTTACCGCTGAGGACCCAGGGGTCGGCCTGCGTGCCCGAGCCGGTCACGGTGGCTTGCACGCCCGCCAGGCTGTTCAGGGCCGCCTGGATAGTGGCGGCGCTGGCGTTGTAAGGGTTCGGGCCCGTCGTTTCGGCCTGGCCGTTGACGATCACGGAGAGGGTGAATTGCCCGCCCGTGTCGCTGGTCCACAACGTCGACGCCAGGGCAGGTGCGGCCTGCGCTGTCCCCGAGGGCAGCAGGAGGGAATCATTGGTGGTGAGTGAGGACAGGCCGGTCGCGGTGATGAGCCAGGGGTCAGCCTGAGTACCCGAGCCGGTCACGGTCAGCGTGTCGCCCAGCAACGGGATCAGGGCCGTCTGCACCTCGGCGGCGCTGGCGTTGTAGTCGATTGGGTCGGACGTGACGGCCTGGCCATTAACGGTCGCGGAAATGGTGAAGCTTCCGCCGGCGGCGCTGTTCCACACCTCGACGGTCCCGGCGGCCGCGGCCTGGACGGTGCTGCTGGTGGTCAGGTTGGCCGTGTTGATGGTGAGGGTGGGCAGCGTGGCGGCGCTGATCAGCCAGGGGTCGGCCGGTGTGCCCAGGCCGGTCACGGCGGCCGGCACGCCCACCTGGCTCAGGGCCGACTGGATGGCGGCGGCGCTGGCGTTGTAGTCGATCGGGCCGGTCGTCTTGATCTGGCCGTTGACGATCGCCGAGAGAGTGAACGTCCCGCCGCTGGCGCTGGTCCAGACCTGTTGCGGCCCCAGCGGCACGGGCTTGACCGTGCTCACGCCCCGGGTCAACAGGCTATCATTCGAGGTGAGCGGGCCCAGGCCGGTGGCGCTGATGAGCCAGGGATCGGCCTGGGTGCCGGAGCCGGTCACGGTCAGCGTGCCTGCCTGCAACGGGGCCAGGGCCGTCTGCATGGCGGCGGCACTGGCGTTGTAGTCGATCGGGCCGGTCGTCTCGATCTGGCCGTTGACGGTCGCCGAGAGGGTGAACGACCCGCCGGTGGCGTTGTTCCACACGGCCTGAGTGCCGGCGCGCACGGTGAACGAGCGGTTCTGCACGGTCCCGCTGCCGAGCAGTTGCCAGTACTGCTGGTAGTTGGCGTCCACCTGGTTCTCGAAGGCGGTGACGGTCTGTTGCGACTGCGCGGGATCGGTCAGGCCGAGGGCGTTCCAGGTGGCACTGGCCTGGGCGAGGGAGAGCCCCCCGGCAACCCAGGTTGCCGCGTTGAGGATGCTGCCGCCGGGAGCACTCACGGCCACGGCGCCGTGACCCGTCGACTGGATCGTGCCGACCAGCAGGTCGCCCGAGTTTTGAACCAGGCCGACGTCCGTTTCGGCCGTGGCATTGACGACGCCGCCCACGACGCCGCCGTTGGCAGCGGGAACGCTGTTCGCCTGGATGACCAGCGGAGAAGCCGGGTTCCCGACCTCGCCGCCCGTGCTGGTGAGCGTGATGTTACCACCGTAGATGTTGACCGTTCCGGGTGACTGAGCGTTTTCGGCTTCCAGGTTGCCAGTGGCCTGGATGTCCACATCAGCGGAGCTTTCCGGAGTCCCCGAGAAGGAAACCTCGGCGGAGTAGATGCGTCCGGTGTAAAGCTGGATCCCAGCGTAGCCTGCCTGGGACGAAAAGGTGGCGCCGAGCGACAGCGGTACTGGCGTCGATTGGCCAAGCTGGGTGTCAAGCCAGAAGCCGCCCGGGTTGTCGTCGTGCGGGATGGTGCCAGGATAGCTCGCGATCGACTTGAGCACACCGCCGCTGCCGGCGGCCACGTCCTGGTCGCAGAAGCCGAACGCGTAGGTCACCGTGGGGTCCAGGCTCCCTTGCAACAGAGTCAGAGCGGCGGTTTGGTTCCCCGTGTCGATGACAGGGATCGACTGGTAGACAGCCGCCAGAGTGTAGATTCCGTTGTTCACGGAGAACGCCAGCGGTGTCACGTACTGACCGCCGGTCTGGACGGCTTGGGAGTAGAACGAGAAGTCGTCGGGATCCTGATCACCCTGGAATGTCTGTGGGCTGATGTAGACCTGTCCCTGATCACTGTCCGTCCAATCCCGGGGACAGGGACCGGCGCTGATCTGGCCTATGTTGGCGCCCGAGCTCAGATCGAGGTAAACCCCCTGATTGTCGGCCGTGGCCGTCAGCGACCCGTCCGGCCAGAGCGCCACGTTCAGCGGCTGGGCACTGCTGCCGATGCTTCCGCCCGTCGCGGTGAGGGCCAGGTCCTTGGCTCCGATCAAGGCGCTCGCCGTGTTCGTGATGTCTCCGTCCGCGGTGATGCTCGTGTCGTCGGCCGCGTGCTGGATGTCTCCGGTCAAGGCAACCGGAGCGTTCGAGACGATCGTGACCGAGGAACCGGAGGTGACGCCCGAGAAATCGATCGCGATCGGGTTGTCCGCCTTGACGGTGTTCGTCAGGGTCAAGTCGTTGTATGTCGATGTACCTCCCGTATCGCTGATGGTCTCCTGGAAGACATTGCTTCCCAATGACACATAGGTGGGGCTACCCGGATTGACGATCTGGCCCGTCACATTGGTTGGAGGACTGAAAGACACGGAGGCAGAGTAGACTCGCCCAGTATACAAACCACCACCAACGCTGCCGGAAGTAGAGAATATCAAGCCGAGGCCCAAGCCGACTGGGGAATATTGCCCGAGTCGGGTGTACAGCCAGTCGCCGGAGGAGTTGAGTTCGTAGGGGATCGTGCCGGGATAGGAATTGAGCGTCGTGATACCTTGCCCCGACGTGACCTGCTGGTCGCAGAAACCGAAGACATAGGTGGTGTTCGGGTCGAGGCTGCCGCTCAGGAGATTCAGCACGTGGGTCTGCTGCCCGGTCGTGGTGACGTAGATCGATTGGTAGACGGCCGCCAGGGTGTAGTTGCCCCCGTTTACTGAGAACACAAGCGGCGTCACGTAATGACCGGTCGTGCCCGCGTAGAAGTTGAAGGAGTAAGGGTTCTCATTGCCGAGGAACGTCTGCTGGTTGATATAGACCTGTCCTTCGTCGAGGTCCAGGGTCGACAGGTACTGGCTCGGATCTCCGACCGGCGGCGAGCCCCCGAGGACCCAGGGATTGTTCGGGGTGCTGACGGGGTAGTTCCAGGTCCACTGTCCCGTGCTGTCATTGAGGCGCGCCCTCTCGACCCACTGCAATTCCGTGCCGGAAACGGGCTGGAAGGCGGTCGAGGGGCCTGATACCTGGGTCGGCGTTCCCAGCGTCCCGTCGCTGGCCACATTGTAGACCTCGATCGGCTGTCCGGTGACGTAGACGTACTTCTTGTCGGAGGGGCCCGCGG
The DNA here is from genome assembly GCA_049516015.1 of Isosphaeraceae bacterium. Lineage (GTDB taxonomy): Bacteria > Planctomycetota > Planctomycetia > Isosphaerales > Isosphaeraceae > Aquisphaera. The sequence continues at coordinate 7,393 of JBEKTN010000615.1, forward strand.
GGTTCGTGTCGTCGATCTCGACCGAGTAGTCCCCCGCCTCCGGCGTTCCCGCGTTTCCTCCGGCCGTGATGTCCTGCACCTCGAGCGGGATGCCGCTTTGATTGTTGACGTCGACCGTTCCGCTCCCGCCCTGAACGCTGATCTGCCCCAGCGTGTTGGTGCTGATGATCGTGCCCTTCAGGTAAACCGATCCCCCGCTCTGGAGATCCGTCACGTCGTCGAGCGTGATCTGGTTACTGACTGGATCGTACGTCCCGTCGATCAGGGAATCGTCGTTGACGATGCCGTTGGTGACCGTGACGACGCCCGAGATGTCACTCAGTCGAACACTCGTCGTCGGAGCCAGGTCGTTCGCCGGCTGGGAGGCACTCACTTCCGCTTTCAGGAAGCTGGGCAGATACACCGACCAGTTCGGGGGCGTCGCCTGACCGGCGAGGATCTTGCCCGCGAGGTCGATCGACTGGGCCGTGATCGCGACATTCGCGGCGGTGATCGCCGGGTATGTGTTGGCGGGAGGAGTTGCGGAGCTGTATGAGCTGGCCGTGTATGTACCCAATTCCGGATTGGCCGCCGCGGTACTCGCGCTCGCTGTGGAGCTTCCTCCCGGCCAGGTCAAGTACGAGTTCCAGGCCGCGATCGGATCGGAACCCACGAGATAGCCTTCGTTCGGATCGTTGACGCCGAAGGTGCCATTGGGGCTGGAGATGTTGACCGTCAGCGCCGAGATGGCGCTGGTTTGCCCGATCGATCCTTCATTGTTGGTGATCGACACGGTCCCGCCCAGGTTGTCGATCGGCCCGGTCAGGAAAAGGGCGGGCCCGCTGGTGGAGCTCAGGGTGATCGTCACCGTCGGGGTGGACGTACTCTGGTTCTGCGTGACGGTCATGGTGGACGGGTTGGTGCCGGTTCCCGTGAAGTTGACCTGACCGCCGGAGTGGTTGGGGATCCCGATGGCGCCGAGGATGAGATAGTCGGGGCTTTCGTTGGTGATCGTGACGGTCGGCCCACCCCAGGCCACTATCGTTCCGTTGCCCGCGATCGTTGCGGCGTTGACCGTCACCGATCCCCCCGAGGCGAACAGCGCGCTCTGGCTCAGGTCGAACGCTCCGACCGGTTGCGTGGAAACCGAACCGGCGAGCATCGATCGTTCCGGGTCGACGAAGTTGTTTGTGACGAAGCTCTGCGCGTTCCAGCTCGATGAGTAGTCCGAGGCCAGCTCGGAGGAGGTGATCAAGGAGGGAGAGCCATCCGGGTTGACGGTGATCGCGCTGCTGTAACTACCAGCGTTCTGCTGGCTCGGGATGTCGATGGTCAGCTCGTGATAGTAGCCGGCCGTGAGGGTGCCGTCGTTGGTGAATTGCGACGACGTCGTGGGCGTCACGGTGGTCGTGGTGCCACCGCCATGGATCGGTATCCACAAGGCGGAACTCACGGTGGTGCCGAGCTGGGTGGCGTCGGGGCTGCCGGGGTATGCCCCGACGGTCGCGTCGCGGCCGCTGCTGATCCTGGCCCCGGTGTCGACGTCCACCGTGGCGTTGCTCGTGGCTGTCGTGCCGGGGTAAGCGTTGGGAACGCCGACGAGGCCTTCCGCCTGCGAGTAGGCGGTGGAAGACGCGGTCATGGTCGAGGTCGTCAGCCCGGTGGGGTCGACTCCCGCGGTGAGGTTGATGTTCCCGACGGCCGTGATGGTCGCGTTCTGGCCCACGGTGACCGTCTGGTTGCTCGTGGCGTCGGTGTCAGCTTCGGCGGTCCCTCCTCCCGACAGGCCATAGGTGTGCAGAGAGGCGTTTGTCTCGGCATCGATCGTGGTATCGGTACCGATCCCGATGTTCCCGTCGCTCTGCAACCTGGCACTCTGGCCGATCGAGACCATGTTGTTCAGGGTGACATCGATCTGGTCGATGTCGTTGAGGATCTCGACGAGCCCCCCCGCGGACTGCGTGATCGAGTCGATGACATTCGCGGTGCTCGCGGCGCCGATGGTGATCCCGCCCGGACTGGAGACCAGATCGCTCCCCGAGGTGATCGAGGCCGAATTGCCCACGATCACGCTGGCAGTGTCGCTGGCGTTCTGGCCGTCGCTGTTTGTGCCGCCGAGCGTCGTGTAGTTCTCGGCGGAGGAGCCGTTGATGACGCCGCCCGACCCGGTCTGCACGCTGGCCCCGCTCGTGTTTTCGGTGAAGCTGTTCGAGGCGGTGATGGACACCGTCCCGGTGGCAATGATCGCCGCGCTGTTTCCGACGGTCGCGGTCGCCGAGGTGTTGTCAGTGGTCCACGCCTTGGCGCCGCTGCCGCCCACCACGGACGCGTTGATGGCGTTCACGCTGGGCGTGAAGGCGCTCGAGTTGGCGGCCCGGATCGTCACTTGATTGGTATAGATCGTCGCGTCATCCTCGACCTCGGCGGTGACGGTCGAGCCGTCCGTCGTCCAGGCCTGCCCGCAGTCGCCGGACACGACGCCGCCGGCGCCGGGCGTGGACGCCGCGGCGTTGGAATCGGAGCCCGTCGCGATGATGGCCAACGCCCCGGCCGGATCGGCCTGGCTGCCCATCTTCGCGCCGGCCCCCAGGAACGCATTCGTGGTGACGTTCGAGCCGGCATTGGAGGAGCATTCGCCAAGCGCGAGGGCGCCCGCCGCTACCCCGAGGGTCCAGGCGTCTTGAACGGTCGTGTTCTGCGCACTGATCGAGACGCCGCAGTTAAGGGACACGTCGTTACCCGTGCGGGCCACGACGAAGCCGCTCGTGGAGGCCGTGCTGGACACGCAGTTGACGCCGACCAGAACGGCGACGCCGACGCTCGGAGTCGTGGTGGCCGAAGTGGTCGGGTCGGTGTTCGAATCCCGTTGCTGGATGGCCTGGATCGACAGGCTGCCGGCAGTGAACGTGGTGTTGGCGCCAAGGTAGCTGGCCGCGGTCACGGTGTTGGTGCCGGAATCGATCCCTGTCGTGCCCGACCCGGCGACGGTGGCGTCGCTTTGCACCACACCCACCGCGCAATAAATGCTCGCCGAGACGCCCGAGCCGACCGCCTTGGCATCGGGGGTCTCCGTGGCCGTGATGCTGGCGTTGCCTGCGACCGTGATGACGGCCCGCGGTTCGGGGTTGCTCGTGTTCTGCGCGCTCGGCACCCCCGCGTAGGCCTGCACGTTGGGGTTGATCGTGGAATTGGCGACCGCCCCGGTGCCGCCGGCCACGAGCGATCCACCGTACGCCTGAGAGTCGGTGGTTGCGACGTCGCTGCTCGTGGCGCTGATGGTGAGGTCCCCACCCACGTTCAGGGTGACGGCGCCGACATACGCGGCGACGGTGGCCCCATCGGTCGCGGACGCATCGGAGACCGAGACCGCGAGACCGGCGAGGACGGCCCCGACGATGTTGCTCGACGTCGTGTTGGTCGCGGTGGCGGAAATCGTCACGTTGTGGCCCGCCGTGGTTGTCAGATCGACGTCGTCGTTCTCGTAGGCGCGCACCGTGGGCGTGACCGTGGCGTGGGCGACGTTGCCGCTGGCCCCGACCGGCGCGGCGAGCCCGCCGTCGGCCTGCGCCGTGCCGTCGTTGTTCGCCGTGGCCTTGACTTCGACAGACCCGTTGGGCGTGTAGCTGCTCGGCTTGGTGTTGGGCGTGGAACTGGCCTGCGAGCCCAGATAGGCCTCGACGTCCTCCGTCACCGTGGTCGTCGAGCTCGCTCCCGCGCCAGCCAGGCCACCGATGACGGCCGCGACGGTGTTCGTGGTGACGACGTGCTGGGTTTCGGCCGTCACGGACAGGTTGCCGACCGTAAGGGTGGTCAAGCCCGCGGCAAGGTAAGCGTTGGTGGACCCGCCAACGCTGGCCGTGGCCAGGAAGACGCCGATCGAACCAATCCCCCCCGAGCCGCCATCGCACTCGGCGCTCACCGTCCCGTTGGTGTTCTGGGCGTTGATGTTCAAGGCGCCAAAACTGGACGATTTCTTGGTTCCGTTGGAGTTCGTCACGATCGACGAGCCGGCCGTGACATAGGCGCTCGTCTTCGTATCGTCGGTCGAGGTGGCGTTGCCACCCGCCCCCGCGCCGCCGATGCTGACGCTGAGCGATGTCGCAATGGCCTTGCCAGTGATCGTGTTCGACGAACTGGCTTGCACGTCGACATCCTGCCCGTACGTCGTGACCGACGCGTCGTTAATGAACGCCTCGACGTCGGGATTCACCGTGTTCGTGGACAGCGAGACGCCGACGGACAGACCGATCACGGCGATGGACAAGGCCCCCGTGCCGAGCGTGGCGTTGATCGACGCCGTGTTCGTCGCGGAGACCAGGACCGCCCCGCCGTTCGCCTGGACGGTGCTCCCGCTCTCGATGTCGGCGTAGACCTTGCCCCCGATCGTATTTGTCGAGCTGGCGCCGTCGCCGCTGGCCGCAATCGCCACTGGGTCGTCCGGGTTGACGGGAATGGAGACGCTTGCCGACACCGCGACGCCTAGCGCCTGGAGCGTGGGTTTGGACGTGGCTTGCACCTCCACGCCGCCGGCGGAGGTCACCTTCGTGCCGGCGATGAACGCCTCAATATCGTCATGGATGTTGTTGTTGGCCTCGACCACTCCAACGGCCAGGCTCGCGCCAACACCATTTATGGCTAATGAGAACGCGAGACTGCCGGCACCACTGTTGGCCGTGGCGGAGGATGTGTTCTGCGCAGACAGGCTGACGGCACTGGCACCGGTTGCCCTCGCGGTGACATTGCTGCCATCCTGGATAGAGGCGTAAGTCGTGTCGTTGATCGTGTTCTCCGCCTCCGCACCTGAACCTGCGGCGGCAATCGAGTTGGTGCCCACTGTAGCCGAAACGGCGACTCCGAAGGCCGTAGCGACGATGGATGGCGCTGCAATGGCGGTCAAGGACACTTGTTGCGCCGTCACCGTGGATTCGTCGATGAACGCCTTCGTCGCGTTGGTGATGGTGTTCACGGCCTTGCCCGCGCCAGCCCCGGCCGCGACCGCGGTCGTCCCGATGGCAAAAGAGACAGTGACACCGCCACCATCCGCGTCGATGGATGAATCATCCGTGGCGGATAGGGTCACATTCCCCGATGTCGCGCTGACAGTGCTGTCGGCTGTGATCGACGCCGTCACCGTGTCGGTGATCGTATTACCCGACCCGGCCCCGGCGAACGGGAACGCGGTCCCCACCTCGCCGACGCCGACAGCGAGTCCGCCCGCGACCGTGACAGCCTTGATCGAATCGGCCCCGGTGGGAGGATTCGTGCTGGCGCTCAAGCTCACCCCGCCAGCGGCGCTCACCGTGGAATCATCGATGTTCGCCTCGACGGTGTCGGTGATCGTGTTGACCGCCACCGAGACGCCAATGGAGGCCGCGACAGCGGCGGTGTCACCGAGGCCGACCGTGAACGCCCCGGTGCCCGCGCCGGCGATGATGCTCACGGTTTCCGTCGCGCTCAGGTCGACGTCGCCGCTGGTCGTGGTAACACTCGTCGTTCCCGTGACCTCCTGCCCCGCGAGCGGGTCGGTGCCGGAATTGGCGATCAGCGCCTCGGTCGTGTCGGTGACCTGGTTGCCTGATCCCGAACCGGCCCCGCCGACAGCGACGCCGGCCTCCTCCCCTGCCGCGAGGGAACCGGCGACTCCGATCGCGAGCGACCAGATGGTCTCGTTATTGGCGGCGGAAATGCTTACTCCGCTCGCGGAGCTGACCGTCGAGGCGAAAATGCCCGCGATCGTGTCATCGTCGATGTCATTGATCGCCAGGGCGGCCCCGACCGTCACCGCGACCGCGGCGTTGCCTCCGAACGCCCCCCCGAAGGACGCACCGCCAGCGACAGCCGTGATGTCCGACGAGTCGGTGGCGGACTCATTCACTCCCCCCGCGCCGGTCTTGACGTTGCCCTGGTAAATCGCGGCCTGCACACTCGTGTAAATCTGGTTGTCCGAGCCGGCCCCCGCGCCGGCGATGCCCACGCTGGCACCATCTCCGCCCGAGCTGAAGTCGCCCGACCCGGCGAGCGTGTACGCCGTGATCGACGGCGAGGCCGTCGCCGTCAGGCTGACGCCGCCCGCCGCGGTCACCGTCGACTCGCCGTCGATCAGCGCCCAGACCGGGTCGGGCGTGCCGGACGTCCCGATCAAGTTGTAGGCCGCCGATGCGCCCACCGCCGCTGATGCCCCGCCCTTCATCGCCACAGCGATCGAAACCGCCCCGGCGATCGCCGTTATCTGTGCCTCGTCCTCCGCGGTCACGCTCACGGCGCCGGTGCCCGTGGTTGTGACCGAGCTGTCCTGGATGTAGGCCTCGGTGCTGTCGGTGACCTGGTTCCCCGCGCCGGAGCCAACGAGGTCGAGGCCGAACTTCTTGTTCGACACGCTCACCCCGACGCCGATCGCAATGGCCTCGATGCTCTCATTGGACAACGCCGAGACGGAGACGTCGCCGCTGGAGCTGACGGTCGACCCGGCGATGTACGCCGTCACGGTGTTGGAGATGCGGTTGACGATGATCGCCGCGCCGACGGCGGCATAACCCGTCGTCACGGCGGCCTCACCGGCGCCCGTGCTGATGGTCGACTTGTCGCTGGACGACACGGTCAGGCCGCCGGCCGAGGAGACGTGCGAAGCGGCGTCGATGTACGCCCGGGTCGTGTCGGTCACGCTGTTGTACACCACCGAGCCGCCCAGCGCCAACGAGGACGCGCCGGCGCCGCCGGCCGCCACGGCCGTGATGCTCAATTTCGAGTTGGCGAGCGTCTGGATGGTTCCCGACGTCGACGTGACCGTGGAGCTGTCGATAGACCCGTCGGTCGTGTTGCTGATCACATCGATGGCGACCGAGGCCCCGACCGAGACCCCGCTGGTGGCGATCGAGACCTGGCCTGCTCCCACGTTGATCGTCGCGGTGTCGCTGCCGGACACTGTCACGCCGGTGTCGGCACTCACGGTTGAGCCGGTGATGCCGGCATCGATCGTGTTGTCGATATTGCTGACGACGACCGACCCTCCGAGCGCGAAGCTCGCGGCACCCGCGACACCGACGGCCACGGCCGTGATGGTCGCTTCTTCCTGGGCGACAACCGAGATGCTGCTCGCCGTCGAGGTCACGTTCGAATTCGCGATGTCGGCCGTGAGGTTGTCGGCGATGTCGTTGGAGGCTACCGCGGCCCCGATCGCCGCCGCGCCCTTCGAGATGCCGACGGCCCCCGCCCCGTTGCCGATCGACGAGTCATCGATGGCCGTGACCGTCACGCTGCCGGTCACGGTCACCGTGGAATTACCCGAAATGGAGGCCTGGATCGTCTGGCGGATGAAGCTCAGGGTGAGCGAGGCCCCCAGTGCGAACCCGCTTGCGCCGGCGCCGCCGACGGCGACGGAGACCAGTTGGGTGTCGACCGCTACGGGGATGCTCAGGCTGGTTCCAAAACCCGTGTCGCCGTTGATCGTGGCCGTGGTCGTCCCGGGTAACGGGGTCGGCGGCTGGTACCCGGCCGAGACTTTCAAGTTACCACCAACCCTCACGGTCGAATCGTCGATGTAGGCCGCGCACGAGCTGCCGTGTGGCTCGGCGTGATCGGCCACGTCGGGATTGGCCGTATCGAACGTTTGGCCGACGTAATCGTAAGCGATGGCGGCACCGACGGCGGCCTCGCCCGCCACGCCGACAGCCCCCGCGACAACCACCATGAGCGCCGACTCGGAGGCCAGCACGGCGAGATCACCGCTCGAAGACACGTCGGAGCTGTCCGCGATGTAGGCGGAGACCGTGTTGGCCACCGAGTTGACGGTGATCGAGCCGGCAACAGCCACCTGGTCCGCGCCCGCGCCCCCCGCGGCCAGCGCGATCAGCATCGGCGACGACTGGGCCGACACTGTCAATGCGCCACCGTTGGCGTCCACGGTGGAATCGTCGATATCCGCCGTGATGGTGTTGTTGATCAGGTTATAGCTGGCCGCCGCTCCCACGGAGACCGTCGACTGGCTTGCAATGGCCAGGCCGCCCGAGGCCGATACCAGGTACGAATTGTCCTGGGCCTCGATCGTCACGGCCCCGCTGGAGACGATATCCGACGTATCGCCGATGTACGCCTCGAGTGTCATCTCGACCGTGTTCACCGAACAATTGCCTGCGCCGATGAAGCTGGACGACCCGGTCGAGAAGCCTAAAGCCAGGCCCAGCGAGCCGATCGACGTGTCCGCGGTCGCTTCGACTGCGACATCGCCCCCCACGATGAGCGACGTGTCCTCGGCGTAAGCTTCGAGGGTATGCTCGACCGAGATGTAGCCGAACGAAAGCCCGAGGCCCCCCGAGCCCGCCTTGGTGACCGGCCCGCCGATCGCCACATAAATCGTGTCGTCCTCGGCGGTCACGGTCAGCGCGCCGTTCACGCTGCCGCTGACATCCACCAGGTAGGCTTCCGTGTCGCCCGAGAAGAAGCTGAGCGAGGCCGAACCCGCCACCTCCCAGCTCGAATTGAGCGGTGAGCCCGCGACTGAGCAGGCGAGTGTCCCCAGGTAATTGTCTCGCTCGGCCTCGACCGACAGCGCCCCATCGACCGTCAGTTGGGCGTCCTGGATGAAAGCCTCGTCCGAGCCGCCCAGGTCGACCTCGCTGTAAGACCCGGCGATTCCCACGCTCGTGCCGGCGCCTTGAGCGGCCGCATCGGATAATGATGCGCTCGCATACGAACCGGTGAAGCCGGCCAGCACGGTCTTGTCGTCCGCACTGACGTCCATCGCCCCGGTCGAAAACCTGCCGGCATCGTTGATGTAAGCCAGCGTGGTGTCGGTCTCGTCGGTGTAGCTGGCATCGCCCGAGATCCCGATGCCCCAGGAACCGAAGGATGACGGCTGTGCCGCGGCCTGGCTGCCCGCTGGGCCCCCTGTGGAAGGAGTGGTAACCGCCCCGGAGAGGGCGAAGTTGACCACGTCGCCGTCCTCCGTCGCGCTGACGGTAACCGGCCCCGCGACTTGCCAGGTAGAGCTCCCTGGTGTTGCGTCGTCGTCGAGATTCGTGCCGATGATGGCCTGGGTGGTGCGCGTCACGTCGTTCACGACGCCGCTGAGCCCGATGCCGATGGTTTGTCCCTTGAAGGCGGCGCCGGCGACCGCGATCAGGAGAACAGTGTCATCAGCATTGACATTCACGGCACCGTCAGTCCCCTTGTCGCCGGTCACGACCGTGCCGCTGGCAACCTGGGCAGAAGTGTTGGTATCGGCGGTGAAATACGAGAAGGTCCCATTCCCACCATACTTGCCACCCGCCCCCAGACCGGATGTACCCAGGCCCCCGGATGTCCCGATGTTGACCTGTACGACTTCCTGGTCGGCCGTCACGCTGAAACCGCCATTGCCGAAGTTGAGCTGGGTTCCCGGCCCGCCTACCATGGCGAGCGTGGTATTGTTCATGACCGCGACGATCAGCGAAGCCCCGACGCCGACCGTCTTGCCGGCGTTGGCACCAAGTACCGTGTTCGCGACGCCTGTCCATCCCCCATCCGTGGTCTGTTTATAAGCCGCGACCAAATCGGCGGGGAGGAAGTCAAAGCTGGTGTTGCCCGCGAAATTGACGGCCTCGAACGTGGTCGTCGCCTTGACCGAAACCGCCTGCGCCGAGCCCTGGTACTGCGCATCCTGGTTGATCAGGGCACCGGCCTCGATCAGCGCCTCGCTCTCATTGGTGTAGTTGGTCCAGTTGACCGATCCGGCAATGTCCGCGGGTTGTTCGCTCGCCGTGGCCGCCGCATCGGCCCAATTATTGACGAGTGCCGACTCGAAGCCCAGAGTGGCGTCAAAGAACTTGAGGATGGTGGCCGAGATGTCAGAGCCGAACATCGTCGCCGCGTCGAAGCCATTCGGGTTGTTGATCTGCCCCACCCACGGATAAGTGACGTTCGAAGTCACGTAGAGCGCACCGCCCGCATCGACCCGGGCGCCGCCGTCAATCAACGCTGTTGAGGTGTTATTGAGCGAATCGACCAGGATCGCGACCGCCACGTTCAGCGTCGTCGCCTGCGAATCCCCCGGCCTGTAGATCGTTGAATTCTCTCCAGTCTGGTTTTCCTCGGTGATGGCCGAGCTCACCGTTATGTTACTGCTCGACTTCAGAACGGCATCCGCGCCGACCTCGGCATCAACCGAGTTGGTGATGCTTTCGACCAGGAATGATCCTGTGATCGCCAATAAGCTGCCGAGAGACGAGCTACCCGCAATGGCCCCTCCCGAGATCTGAGCCTGAGAGCCTCCGAAGGTCACGAAAGGCAGCCGATTCCTGAGATCCGGCTGGCCGCCGATTCCCGAGGAGACCGAGAGACTTTCCTCGCTCGTTAGCGTCGCGGTAATGTTGACGCCCGCGGAGGTAACGGGAGTCAACGTGTGCGAGCTGCCCGACATGTAGGATTGATCGAGACTGCCCAGAGACACGTTCGTTTGGATGTCCAGCGTTGTCCCCGAACTATCCGTCAACTGAATCAGAGTTGGGTCTGACGAGTTCGGGATGTGAACGTAATAGGTCTGTCCGTCCACCAGACTGCCGGTCTGGTTGCCGAGTGCTCCGGTGTAGGTGACGGCTTCGCCTTCCACGAGGTCCGAGCTCCCTGGCGCGGCTCCCTGTTCAGACACTTGCAGTGCGTGATGAATCCCGTCGCTGTCGATGATCGTGTAAGTGTTGCCGCCGCCCTGAAGCGTTGCATTCAGCGTGAGCTGGACCGGCTGGCCGCTGTTCGGTCCCAACTGTTCCAGGTAGATGAGCGTGGGATTACTGGAATTCACCACGGCCTGGTAGGAAACGCCGTTCTGGAGGCCGCCGATCTCCGTCCCCGGGCCTCCCGCGTTATAGGTGACGATGGTGCCGTTGGGCATGAGCGCCTGGGATGAATTCAGGACGACCGCGTTGCTCAATGGGTCAGTCCCGTTCGAGTCGGAGTCGGGCAGGTAGGGCCCGGAGGTATCGAGCAACTGCACCTGGACCAGGTTGAGGTCGCTCTGATCGATAATGTGAACGACGTACGAATGGCCGTTCTGGAGCAGCTCCGTGCCGGCCACGGAAGCCCCGGTGAAGACCAGGGTCTCCCCCTCAGTCAGGGCCGGGACCGTGGCCCCGGCATCCTCGGATATGGTCACGGTCTGGGACGTCGGATCATCGCCCAGGATGGTGAAAGACTGGCCGGTCCCAGCCAGGGTGCCATACGTCGGCGACTGGTACAGAGCCAGCCTGATCTGGATGTTGTTGGGATCAGTCTGGTTCAGCACGATGACTGTGTATGGCTGACCATTCTGCAAATAGGCCGATCCGGAGCCGGAGCTCCCCTGGAAGGTGACTGTCGCGCCATCGGTCAGGGCCTCCGCGGAGCCGACCTGAGACAGCGTCAGGTCGCCGGTTCCAGGGTCGGCTTCGTGGATCACATAGGAACCGCCGGCCCCGACGAGCGTTCCGTAGCCGGCCTGCTGGTAGGTCGTCTGGAGCTGGATCTGGATGGCGCTCAGGTTGCTCTGGTCGATCACGTTGACTGTGTACGACTGTCCGTTCTGCAAGGTGTTGGGTCCAGTCCCCGAAGGCCCTTGATAAAGGAGCGTTCCGCCCGAGGTCAGTGAGCTGAATTCCGACTGGGCTTGCTCGGCCACCGTGAGGACGCCGGTGCCGGGATCACTGCCGATGATACTGAACGACTGACCGCTGCCTTCCAAAAGCCCGGAACTGCCGACCTGGTAGCCGGCTGACACCAACTGGACCTGAATCGCCTGGAGGTTGCTCTGATTGATGATCGAGACCGTGTACTGCTGGTTGTCCTGGAGATAACCGGCCGTGGGAACCGACGGCCCTTGGTAGGTCAGCGTCTCGCCCTGGGTCAGATTGGGGACGGTCGCCCCGGCCGACTCGGAAAGGGTCAGGATCTGGGTATCCGGATCGCTGCTGGTGATGGAGAACGAATGCCCCGTTCCCACCAACGTGCCCGCGGCCGTGATGAAGTTATCCGGGGTGAGCTGAACCTGGATCAGCGCCGGGTCTGACTGGTCGATGATGTGGACATAATACGTCGTCCCGTTCGTCAAGAACCCGGGGATCGCGGCGCCGCTGTACGTCAGCGTCTCGCCTTCGGTCAGATTCGTGAACGTCCCGGTTCCATTCAACCCCATGGTGACAACGTCGCCGACCGTTCCGTACGAGCCGATTGTGAACGATTGCCCGGCACCACCCGTCTCCGTCACGGTTCCCAGTGTCGGCAGGCGAAGGGTGTCCTGCAACTGGAGCTGGATCGCGTTCAGGTTGCTTTGATTGATGATGTGAACGCTATAGGTGTGGCCGTCCTGGAGCGTGCTGCTGGTTCCGATCGCCCCCTGATAAGTCAGCAGCTCCCCCTCGGTCAGCGTCGTCACGCTGGCCCCTGGCTCCTCTGCGACTGTGAGGATATTGGTCGTACTGTCGCTGCTCACGATCGTGAACGATTGTGTCGATCCAATCAACTGCTCGGTAAGACCGGTTTGAACTTGCTGGATGGTCGTTGTCTGGGGGTGTTCGTTACTGTCAGTCCAGGTAAACGTGGGATCTTGCTGGACCGGGTTGGACGCCTCAGCGTCGTCCAGGGTCGAGGCCAGCATCAGGGTCACAGTAGTACCGGAACTGACGTTGGTGAATTCACTGGGGTCAACAATCGCGAAATACGTGGTTCCTTCGCTCAACCCCGTGACATCCGTCGCCAGACCGGCGTGGTAGGTGAGCGCGGCACCGTTATTCAGGCTGAATCCCGAGGCGAGGTCGGCCTGATTGAGGACCAACAGGTTGGCCGCGGTATTGAATGACTCGATTCGCAGGACCGTTCCGGACGCCGTCGTGAGGTAGGGGCTGTCGTCGAGCTGGATCAGGTTGCCGTTGGAGTCAAATAGTTGAATCGTATATTGATCGGTGCTGTCGATCGTGGTACTGACGATATGCACCTTGTAGGTGCCTCTCAGCGAACCAGCCAAGCTGCCATTGCTATTGTCGTAACCGAGGAACTGCCCTGAAGCCGGAGAGAACGTGACAGTCTGCCCTTCCGTGAAGCCAGGATTGAAATCAAACAGGATTTCACTACTGGAGGTATTGACGTTAGTGATTGGAATTCCGTCAATGGTGGGATACTGGCCGAAAGCGATGAACGTGCCGCTGAGTGCACCCGCTTGACTCGCCGCCAGTTGCACATAGAACTGAGTAGCCGTGGTGCTCGCGGTCGCATTGTCGGATACGACGGCATAGTAGGTCGTGTTATTCGCCAACCCGAGAATAGGCCCGCCCAGTCCGCTGCTGTAGACCAAGGGTTCCCCGGTGGAGTAGCCCGGATTTGTATTGAATACAAACCGGTTATTGGTGTAATCGATCTGGTTGGCGGCGCTGTAGCTACTGGTGCCCGCGGCGAACGTAGTTGTCAGGAATGGGTTGATGGTTTGCTGGCTGCCCGTATCCTGGCCGCCGGCAACGATCGTTCCATCGACATAGGCTTTTACGTTTGCATTGACATCGGCCCCGGCGCCGGTCAAACCGACCCTGCCGTCCTGATAAGAGGCCGTTTGAACATTGACGGAGTCGTTATCGTCGGCGGTCGACGACACAGTCACGTTTCCTTGCGGGGCCGTGATCGCGGCGCCCTTGGAGACGGTGGCAAGCGAGGTCGTGGTCAGGTTGTTGTAGGCACCCGAGAGCTGAACATTGTTTCCATTGGTCGGGAAGGTCCCCGTGTTCTGCATGACCAGGGCGGTCCCCGACGTGGTCGTGGTGGTATCCGAGGTGATTGAGACATCTCCGCCCGCCGTGATCGTGGCATCCGGATCGACCGTGGACTCGGCATCGGAGTTCGCCTTTGAGAAAGCGAAACTCCCCGCCAAGACGCCGAAAAGGCTCGGGTACCAGTAGGTGGCCTCGCCAGTCGAATTAGCCGTCGCCGAGCTCGACACAGTCACGGAACCGGAGCTCTGGATCGACGCGGATTGCCCGATCTCGGTCGTGGCTGTCGCCTTGGTGATCAGAACCGAGATGGGCAAGGACAGGAATTGGTTGATGTAATTGGCGATCGGGGAGCCGATCGCGGAAGCGGCGGCCGAGGCAGCAGACGAGGCGTCCGCAAGTAAGCTGTTATCACCCGACGTGGCTTTCAACGACACATCACCGCCCGTGATAACAACATTCTGATCGATGGAAATCGTTGCCGTGAAATTGGGGTTGGCCAAATCCGCGAGTTGATTTGCCAGCGTAAAATACGTTTGGCCCGCATCCGTATCAGTCGCCGTCAAGGTGATGGTGCCATCACCGCTGGTGCTGCTTCCTTTTGCCAGGAGTTGGTCGTAAGTGCCGACCGTGATCGAGGGAGCCGTGAGCGTGAGAGCCCCGGCCGGGCCGCTCCCTGACGAGGTGGAAATCGTGATCGGCTGGGAGGACGAACCGTTGTCGACGGTGATGCTGCTTCCGGTGATCGAAAGGGCGCCGCCCAGCGTGGTCAGGTTTCCGGTGACCTCAACGGGCCCTAACGTGCTGTAGTTGCCGCCACCTTGATCCATTCCCGCCAAGTCGAGCGTACCGGTGGGCACGAGCCCTACCGTGGCCTCGTAGGTGACCGCCGGGTCCGAATTGACGGCAACGCTGGTGCTGGTGTAGGTGCTCGAACCGTCGGTGTTATACTCCACCACCCCACTAGCGACTTTCAAATACAGATTGTCCGTGCCAGTGTCGGTGGTAAAGGTGATGGAATTCGTCCCTGTCTGGAAGGAGACGTTCAACACGATCCGGTCTTCGAGAGGTTCCAGCATCGCGGCGAAGGCCCGCGACCCGGCCCTTCGCTTCTTGCGGCTCATCCGCGAGTCTCGGCGGCGCCGGTCATGCACCTGGGTCGCACTGAACCACCTGGCCGCGGCGGAGAACGTATTCATCGTTCGACTCCCCTGAAGATTCTGGACTCGCTCTGGTGTTTGACTCGACGTCGAGGTCTTTGAAGTGTCGCAAGTGTCTAAGTATTAACGATTTGTACCGCCGTTCAAGGCAACCAGGTGACGCGAGTAGGCTCCTACTCAACGAGCGCGGTGACATCCCTCGGGGTCCCATCACCTGACCGCGACCAGCCGCAATCGCCAGCCTGGCTGACTTCTGGGACCGCGACTCGATTCCAACGCTACGAGCCTAGAACACGATGAGCCGCTGACAGATCTCGTGGTAATGGGGGAATTCCCTAGGCATTCGCCGTTGGTTCCAATCCTTGTCGGCAGGCACACTGAGCCGGCTCGCGACGGGATGATGCCCGTGCTCGCGCCCTCTCAACAAGCATCACCCGGCGATAGCCACGGGAAATAACGACAGTCCTCGGTGAACTTCACTGAGATTTGTCGTATCTCATGGCGGGCAAGGGTGCTTGGGTGGCTGGGGCTGACCGGAGTGTCACCCGACCTTATGGTTAGCCGCCAAATCGGACGGGGTCTTTCGCCGCGTAAGAGCCTGTGGCACAATGCATGGACATTGGGCGATCGAGGAT
>JBEKTN010000616.1:0-4804 GCA_049516015.1 Isosphaeraceae bacterium
TTGATCAAGAGTATCCCGCAAAACCTGCTCGAATGCTTGGTAGTCGGCCGCTTTCTCGAACAACTGCATTCGCGCCACGCCGCGATTCAAGACGTGAAAAACCATTCCACCAGGAGCTACCCTCGCTGTCCGTGGCATCACCGAAGCATAATCCAAAACTCCCCATCTTGTGAATATCGTACCTGTCCCGCTTCGTCGTACCTGTCCCGCTTCGTACCTGTCCCGCTTTCCGCCTCCCGCTCGCGGCAGGTCCCGCCTCGAGGTCTGTGGGCCGTCTGGGCCGATGGGCGGGAACGACGCCGACTGCGGAAGCTCATGGCAGACTCGCGTTCGAGCAAGTCTGCGGAACAAACGTCGTCATGAAGAAGGTTATCAGTTTTGAGATCTTGATCCCCTATATCCATTCTACCTGGATCGGGGATCAAGCATTGTGACAAAGGAGGTTTTATGAGGCCAGATCCGGGCTTGCACATCACGCGCACCCGGTTCCTCATCTCATGAATTCGCGACCCGCGCGATCCGTTGTCGGTACGTGGACATGGTTCAGGTCACGATGTACCTGCCAGGTTTCTCTTCAACGGCTCATGAGACGGCACCCCCTTCCCTTGACGGGGTTCCTCGGGTTGGTTCCCCCGCTTCCACCGTACTATGAGGTGCTGCGACTCCCTGCCGTTCATTTCGCCGCGCTTCGTTTCCTTCGCTTGGCGATACCATCGTTGCGTCCGTTGTTCGTCCCCCCCGGCCCCGGACGCGGAGCCGTGGATCAATCGGGAGTTGGTAGGCGGTATCTCCAGGCATGGTTCAAACGCAGGTCACAGCTCAGGGGTGGCTGGGGTCGACGCCCGAAGGGCGACGCCCCCAGATCCGAGGCAGGCGAGTTGGGGGCTCGCTAGCTGTTGCCAGCTCGACCCCAGCCACCCCGCTCTCGTCACCGGCGAAGATCCGGGAGTTGAACCATGCCTGATCCCCTGCGGACCAAGCTCGTCTCTGAGTCGAATGGCACTCGGATTAGGATTAACATCTTACGGATTAATGACTTACGTTCCACTCTGACAAGTATTATATTTATGGAGTTATATATAAACAATACAGAATAAGCCTCAGAAACGCAGGGTTTACCGTCAAGTTAAATAGAGATCATATTATTAATCATTTGCCGACGTGCCGGTGTGTTCGTCCGTAACACCTTAAGGCCCAGTGTGTTAGGCTTAACCGAGTGCCATTCGTCTCTGAGTCGGCTTCCGGCATGGCCCGTGCTTCGATGTCCCCTCTTGGAGCGACCCGGAATTAAGTCCGCTTTGCATGCGTGATATGCTACAAAATGCTACGTTTTCCGGTTTTTTTGCAATCTACAAGAACTCGATTTTCGGCATAAATCCTTTTTTTGATGAAGCTTATGTCAATTATACTTATAAGCATTCGTTATGATTAATTTAACGCAATTACTTACAGAATAAAGAGTTGCGCTGTTTTTAGGGTGTGTAGCATCTTGCTCGATTTCGCCCCCTTCTTGTAGCATTCTACCCCGATTATGCCTTCCAATCGGCTTTGAGAGTAGCAGGGGCCAGCCGCTATCCGGCACCCAAGGAAAGAGAGTGGCCACGTTCGCTCTCGTGACGACGGTCGGGCCCGAACCGCGTCCTGCCAGATCAACCCGGGGTGAACCTGGCCGCGCTGCGGACCGTCAAGTTCTGCCAATCATACTTGCCTGACTGATCGACAAGTCTTGCGCAATCCGCATGTCGGGCGGCCAGCTTTCCTTGTGTCAATGAGCATACACCCGCGTGCCGCCGTTCGGCGTGGGCGACACGCGGGCTTGCTTCTCTCACCTAATTGCCAAAGATGGACGGCACGATCGCGACATACATAGTTTACGACATTGTCACGCAATGCTTCGGCCTCGAATCCTTCGCTTCCAGCGTTCCTGAGCCGGCTATCGGTCCGACGACAGAAAGAACCTCCGCCGTCGAGGCACGGGGCGGTCCGTACTGTTACCTGAAAAACCCAGGAATTGAACCATGCCTATCTCCAGCCTCCTGGCTCGATGGAAACGACAGGGTCTCCCAAGTTCCCGGAGGAACCCTTGTGATCATTCGCCATACTCCTCCGACCCCGGTGTGACTAAGCAGGCTGAGTGGACCATGAGTGAGTTGCCTGGCGCGGCCCCCGCGACCGACAACGACGAGGGCTCACCACGAGTTTTGATTTCGGGGCTCAATCGCACAGCGTTTGATCTGGCTGTCTACGCTTCGCAGGGCTGGTCACCCACCCGCCACGCAAGACTCGCTTCCGGCTGCTGGTCCGGCTCTACCGGACGGGATTGGTTACCCGCAGGGTTCCATCTGAAAGGTTTCAAGCTTCGGCTATCCTCCTCTCCCGAGCTTCTTGGCGCGATGTCGGTTCATCTTTTCGGGCAAGAATGATGAACTGACACCGGTCTACCTGCAACGTCTAAAGGGGCCAAGGGGGGCATGTCACGCGGGGAGCCGGAGGACCCTCCCATGGTGTGATTCGCCATGTCGCGAGCCGCCCCAACCTCTGGGAATCCTCGCCGCATCCTCAGTTAACCCTGTTGTTCGTCATTCCCAGAGACCCTTCACTTTCCCGCACGGCCTCCACCATGTGCATGGTCCAAGCCTGCACGCGGACGATCGAGGTTTCCAGCCTCTCGAGACGGCGTCCCACCCTTCAAGGGAACAGGTCAAGAGACGGGATCCTGTCCCCTGAGCCACTCGCGAGTTGGTCCCGAGACGGACCCGGAGTTCACCCCCTTCCAAGGCCGCATTTCGGGCGTGGTACAACGTTGCCTGGAAAGAACACCCACCGTGGGTGGTACGAAGTATGACCTATCCTTCCCACTAGAGCCACCCGCAACGATTGGCGGGGCGCATCCGGTCATTTCGCTCGCATGCATGCAAGATGATACCGTCACTGGACGACGAACCGGGTACTAGGCATACACCTCGAATATGGGAGTCATCGCACTATGTGGCCAAGTCAACGCCGAGGGTCGATCGGTCTGGAGTCTTGGCAGGGGCCAGCTCGGGCTCGGAGGAGGGACCGACGGGGAATCAGACACACTGTTGATGCTTACAATTCACAAACCAATACTTGGTCGGCTGTGGCTTCTCTGCCGAATGCTCGCCATAATTTCGCTGCTACAGTTATGACGGTACTGCCCACACAGCGACCGGCACGGCTAACGTCGGTGTCTGTACTCCGGTAGCACCCGGGCAGTGTGATCAGGAGGCGAGTGATATGGCGGACATGGCCGGCGCGTGTGTCGCCAGTGGCATTCCAGCCACATTCTTCGAATTCTGATCCAGCGATCGTTAACTCCTCCGGCCCGGCATGCCACACCCGGATACCGAGGGGCCGAACCCCGGCCCCTCTCCTCTACCACACGAGGCCACAATGATTCGACGTTTTCTGCTTATCTCCGCTCTTCTTGTACCGGTAACCAGTCCGATCGCGTACGCCCAGGCGCCAGAAGCCCCGCGTACCCGCAAATATCGGCCAGCCCGCGCCGTGGCCCCAGACGCCGCCCTCCACAGCGTCTCCGGCCTCACCTACCTCGTCGAAGGCGACAACTACTATATCGCTTCAGAATGGACCAGCGACGGTGTCCCCGTCAAGACCGACTACAAAGTCGTCCACATTCCGGCTCATCTGAAACACAAGTACGTGTTCAGCGGTGGTGTCGGCCCCAATATGGTGGCGATTAAGGGTACCTTCAAGTTTGTCGGCAACGTACGCGGCGTCAATCAGTTCGGCGGTCCCGTCATGATCGAGTCGTACGAGGTGCCAGACGAGGTAACACGCGATAGCATCGATCACGCCCAACAGGCCCAACAAGCGGTTAACGACGCGTACAACAAGAAGATGAAACACAACAGTCGCGCCGCCAGTATCGATCACTACCTGCAGATGACGAAGTCGACCGACCGGGCCAACGATCCAACTAACGACACCGGCCTCATCGGTTGGATCAACCTACTTGAATTGTACAACGAAGAATTGCCCGATTCTGATACCCCGGGCCTGATTCGATCCAACATCGGTGTAGCCGAAACCAAGATCAAGGGCCGGTTACTGCAGTGGGAAGAATTTCTACAGGGCGGTATCGCAATGTATCGGTCGAGAATTGCTCAGGTTGAGCAAGCAATGAGTTACCAGGGCGACGTTCTGGGTTACTCCGCCAAGATTCACAACATGGGGCGTGATATTGAGCAGGCAAAGAAGAACCTGCTTGGTATTCAGGCTCAACTTGCTTATCTTAGATCGTACAAGAGCGACGAGAGCCTGGTTACTGATCGGCCTGGGTTTGCTCCACGTGGTAAGATCTCATTGAATTTCTCGCGAATTTACTTCAAGGCGGGTGAGAAGCCACCAGTGACAGAGATTGCGCCCCTGGCGCCGTGATCTGGGGTTAACACCACCGGCCTGTAATGCCACATCTGGGTGCTGGGGAAGGGTAACGGCCCGAACCCCCAGCATCTTCTACCACACGCGAGAAACATGTATAAACTCTTCAAGCGTCTCGAAGAATACTGCAATACAATGCCATACGCATTCCGAATCAAGAGGCTTCTCAGCGCCGGAATCGTACTGACAGTGATCTGCGTCGTCTTCAGTTATTTTCCAGCAACCTGGGACGAAAGCGGGACGAAGCGGGAAGCGGTACGGGTCCGATATTGTTAAACTGGGCGGCCCCGCCGACGTCCGAGCGATCTTCACCCGGGCGAGGCATTTTGATTTCGGCCCACCTTTCGCGGGCGACCCGTGGGACGATAGGCCGACTCTA
>JBEKTN010000617.1:0-13408 GCA_049516015.1 Isosphaeraceae bacterium
ACGCGACCGAGTTCACCTATCCGGGCACCGAGTTGAAACTCGTCTACTCGATCGCCGCCGAGGCCGAGAGCCCAAGTTCGGCCCCACATCAAAATCCCGCAGGTCAGGAGATCTGAGGCTTCACCTGAACCGAGACAAGGGCCGACGAAGCAACCGAAGGCTTGAGAACGGATTCGTGGGAGTACAGTGTCTCGTGCTGGGCGGGTCAATCCGCCTGGCAACAAAGGCAGCGAGCAACAGTGACACGGCGAATTCGGTCAACGCCTCGAAACCGCGCTCATGCGACGAGAGTAAAGGCCCATCCTGTCTCTGGACGGGCTCGGGCGATAACAAGGTGGCGTCTGCGGGAGCGGTCTCTGCTGGAGTAGTACCGTCAGAGGTCAAGGGTACTGAGGTCGGAGTGAGAGACGTCCGAACCGGCCGCGACTCATCCGCCCAAAGCGAACGGATCGCTTCATCGATGATCTGGCCTTGGTTCGCCTGGGGTAAGTGGTTCGAATCCGTCCCGATCGCTCCGTGCGCCTCCGGTGAAGCCTGATCGGGTTGCAATAGGTTCAACGGCTTACTCAGGGCATGCGGTGGTTGTGCCTTGTCCGGCGCGGGCTTGTCTCGACTCATGAACTGGTCGAGGGAGTCGTGACAGAACTGATCCAGGGCCTCGTCCAGCCCCATGAGAAACGGCTGCCAGGACGAGGATTCCTGCGCGACAGGAAGATCGGGCTCTTTGGGTTCGTTCGGTTCTTCCTCATCGCCGTTCTCACCCTCGCCAGTGCCGGCATGCTCCGACAGGCTTTGCCCCACGGTCACCGTACTTACGGGTAGGAATGAAACGGCCGCGGCAGCCTCTCCTTCGAACGCGCCTGGGTTGAGCTCGGCCGTCGAGGTCTCGATCGTCAGGGTCAGCAGGGTGGCGATCAGGGGCAGCGCCGCGTCGCGCAGGGGTTGCAACCCGAGCTGGAAAGTCAATAGCGTAGCGGTCTCGCTCCCCTCGGTGGCAGCGTAGAACTGGACCTGGCCGCCGGTAAACGCCAAGAATGCCAGGTCGGTCGGGTTGAGAAGGCCCGGCGCGGTCTCGGTCGACGTCAGGTTCAGGCCATCGGGCCCCCCCTCTAGCAACGCAAAGGTGCCGTCACCATTGTTGGCCACGACCAGGTTGTCAAAGCCGCTGCCGGAGCTGAATTCGAAGGCCGCCACCGGGTCGGTCCCTCCGGAGGAGATCTCCCTAGGCTGCCCGCCGTGGAGGAAGTCGGGGATCAGCGTCAGGTCGTTCGACCCGGCGTTGACCGTCACCAGGTCGAGCTGCCCCGGCCTCGTGAAGTTGCCGACGAGGATCGGCCCTGGGTTGGAACCGACGTCGAAGATCGTGGGGTTCTGGTCGTTGAAGAACCCGCCGCCGACGCTCGGGATCACCCAGACCTGGTTCGAGCCGCTCACGCTGACCGCCAGGCTCCTCGGAGGGCCGCCGGTCGGCGACGGCACGATCGCCGTCGCCACGGGCCCGATCCCTTGCTGCGTGGCCGTCTTCAGGTTGAGCCGCGGGCCCGGCACGAACGTGAAGCCGCCGTCGGCCGTCGCTTGATTGAGGAGGATGGTGACGTCGTTGGAACCCCGGTCGGCGACCACCAGGTCGAGCCGCCCGTTGCCGAGGTCGGCCACGGTGACCCCGACCGGGTCGGTGCCGGTGAAGAACCCCTTGCCGCCGTTCAGCTCGGGGCCGAACCGGCCGTTGCCCAGGCCGGGATACACAAGTACGTTGTTGCCGCCGCTGTTGGCGACGATCAGGTAGGGCTTGCCGTCGCCGTTGAGGTCGGCCACCGCGACCGCCCCGGGGGCCAGAAGGCCCGACGACGCGCCCACCGAAATCCTCTGACCCCCACCATAATCGACGACCACGTTGTCGAGGTTCTGGCTAGCGTAGATGATGTCCTTGGTGCCATTCCCTGTAAGGTCGGCCACGGCCAGTGCCACGTTCTGGCCGGCGTCGAGTAACGGCCGGAACGTGCCGTCGCCCTGACCTGCAAGCACCAGGACGTCACCGTACGCGTTGCCGATGAGCAGGTCGAGGTCGCCGTCGTGCCCGAGGTCGGCAACGGTCAGCCCGGTTGGGTCGAGGCCGGCGTTGTAGGAGACGGGCGCGGAGAACCCCCCCCGGCCGTTGCCCAGGTAGATGCTCACCGTATCTTTGCCCAGCACGGCGACATCCGGGATCCCGTCGTGGTTGAAGTCGGCCACGCGGACGACCTGGGCGGGTTCCGCCGTTAAGATGTTCACGGGGTTGGCGAACCGGCCCGCCCCCAGGCCGGCGAGGAGGCCAAGCGTGTTCGAGCCGGGGTTGACCGTCAACAGGTCGGGAGGGCTGCCCTGGGTGAACGCGCCGGCGGCCACGCCTGAGGTCGCCTCCAAGGTCGTGAGGGTCGCCGAGCCGTCGCTGTTGTTCGTCACCCCATACAGGCCGCCGCCGGCGCGGTAGTAAACGGCGGGACCGACGATTGATGTGACAGCGGTGATGACCCTGTCTTTGTCGCTCTGGGAAAGCGGCGGGACACCCCACAAGTCGCTGAGTAGCGACTTCAGTTCTGCAATTTGTGGTGCTTTATCAGGCAGTTGGTTCTCGTCAGTGTCCACGACCCTCTTGCCATCGGCGTCGAAGATGCGGAAGTGGAGCACATTCTGCACGTCGGCCACGATGATCAGATTCTTACCATCTGTCGGCATATCGCTTACGTCGTTCACAGATGACATCAATCGCAGGTCAAACCCGTACAGGTTGCGCAAGATGCCGACCTCACCGGAGACCTTGTTGGTGACGATGATGTCCATGGCACCGTCGCGATCGACATCCGCCAAGGTCACGTCCGAAACGCCGAGGCCGACCGGCAGAGTCACCGAGGACGGGAAGAGGGCGTTGCCGGTCGCATCGCTCCCGGAATCGTTGCTGAAAAAGACCGTGAGGGTGCCGTCGCCCGCATTGCGCACCACCAGGTCGTCCCAGCCGTCGCCGTTGAGGTCGGCCGTGACGATCTGCGCCGGGAGCGAACCGGTGGAGAGCGACCCGATCCGCACGAAGTTGCCGTCGTGCCAGGCGTACAACGAGATCGCATTGTCGGTGGCGTCCACACTGGCGAGCACCCGGCCTTGGTTCGTGTCCACGGCGACGATGTCCCGCGAGGGGTAGCCAGGATTGATCTTGATGGGCGGATCGAAGGTCCCGGGCTCTTGCGGCCGTCCCTTTCTCCAGAGGATATCCCCGGCTCCATTGATCACCATCACATCGTCAGCGCCGTCGCCGCTCAGGTCCGTCACGAGAGGTGTGGCGTGGGGGTTGATTGCGAACGGGCCGGGGGCAGCGAAAGTCCCGTTGAGGTTCAGCAACACCGACACGTCGTTGGAGCCATCATTGGCGACGGCCAGGTCGGTGCGGCCGCCACCGGTGAAGTCCCCCGCCACGAGGGCGCTTGGCCCGAACCCCGCCGCGTACCGCACCTGGTCCCGGAAGGTTCCGTCGCCGTTGCCCAGCAACACCGACACGTCGTTGGAGAAGTCGTTGGCGACGGCGAGGTCGGTGCGGCCGTCGCCGGTGAAGTCCCCCGCCACGAGGGCGTATGGCACGAACCCCGCCGCGTACTGCACCTGGTTTTGGAAGGTTCCGTCGCCGTTGCCCAGCAACACCGACACGTCGTTGGAACCTTGGTTGGCGACGGCCAGGTCGGTGTGGCCGTCGCCGGTGAAATGCCCCGCCACGAGGGCGATTGGCCCGAACCCCGCCGCGTATCGCACCTGGTTTTGGAAGGTGCCGTCGCCGTTGCCCAGCAACACCGACACGTCGCCGGAGTCGTGGTTGGCGACGGCCAGGTCGGTGCGGCCGTTGCCGCTGAAGTCCCCCGCCACGAGGGCGCTTGGCCCGTCCCCCGCCGCGTACTGCACCTGGTTTTGGAAGGTGCCGTCGCCGTTGCCTAACAACACCGATACGTCGTTGGAGCCGGCGTTGGCGACGGCCAGGTCAATGCGTCCGTCGTCGGTGAAGTCCCCCGCCACGATCGCGACGGGCTCGTTCCCCACCCGGTATGTCTTCTGGTTCTGGAAGCTGCCGTCGCCGTTGCCTAACAACACCGACACGTCGTTGGAGCCGGCGTTGGCGACGGCCAGGTCGGTGCGGCCGTCGCCATTGAAGTCCCCCGCCACGATGGAGGTTGGGTCGGAACCCGCCGCGTACGGCACCTGGTCTTGGAAGGTTCCGTCGCCGTTGCCCAGCAACACCGACACGTCGTTGGAGCCGGCGTTGGCGACGGCCAGGTCGGTGCGGCCGTCACCATTGAAGTCCCCCGCCACGACGGACATGGGGAATGCCCCCGCCGCGTACGGCACTTGGCCCTGGAAGGTTCCGTCGCCGTTGCCCAGCAACACCGACACGTCGTTGGAGAGGAAGTTGGCGACGGCCAGGTCGGTGCGGCCGTCGCCGGTGAAGTCCCCCGCCACGAGGGCGCTTGGCTCGGTCCCCGCCGCGTACCGCACCTGGTCCCCGAAGGTGCCGTTGCCGTTGCCCAGCAACACCGACACGTCGCCGGAGCCGTAGTTGGCGACGGCCAGGTCGGTGCGGCCGTCGCCGCTGAAGTCCCCCGCCACGAGGGCGCTTGGCCCGGACCCCGCCGCGTACCGCACCTGGTTTTGGAAGGTTCCGTCGCCGTTGCTCAGCAACACCGACACGTCGTTGGAACCAGCGTTGGCGACGGCCAGGTCGGTGCGGCCGTCGCCGGTGAAGTCACCCACCACGAGGGCGCTTGGCTCGGTCCCCACCGCGTACCGCACTTGGTTCTGGAAGGTGCCGTCGCCGTTGCCCAGCAACACCGACACGTCGTTGGAACCAGCGTTGGCGACGGCTAGGTCGGTGCGGCCGTCGCCGGTGAAGTCCCCCACCACGAGGGCGCTTGGCTCGGTCCCCACCGCGTACCGCACTTGGTTCTGGAAGGTGCCGTCGCCGTTGCCCAGCAACACCGACGCGTCGTTGGAACCAGCGTTGGCGACGGCCAGGTCGGTGCGGCCGTCGCCGGTGAAGTCACCGGCCACGAGCGCGTACGGCTCGGACCCCACCGCGTAGGTCACCTGGTTCTGGAAGGTGCCGTCGCCGTTGCCCAGCAACACCGACACGTCGTTGGAACCTTGGTTGGCGACGGCCAGGTCGGTGTGGCCGTCGCCCCTGAAGTCCCCCGCCACGAGGGCACTTGGCCTGTACCCCGCCGCGTACCGCACTTGGTTCTGGAAGGTGCCGTCGCCGTTGCCCAGCAACACCGACACGTCGCCGGAGGCGGCGTTGGCGATGGCCAGGTCGGCGCGGCCGTCGCCGTTGAAGTCCCCCGCCACGATGGAGGTTGGGTCGGTCCCCACCGCGTACCGCACTTGGTTCTGGAAGGTGCCGTCGCCGTTGCCCAGCAACACCGATACGTCGTTGGAGAAGTAGTTGGCGACGGCCAGGTCGGTGCGGCCGTCGCCCCTGAAGTCCCCCGCCACGAGGGCATATGCCACGGTCCCCGCCGCGTACTGCACCGGTTTCTGGAAGGTGCCGTCGCCGTTGCCCAGCAACACCGACACGTCGTTGGAGTCGTGGTTGGCGACGGCCAGGTCGGTGCGGCCGTCGCCCCTGAAGTCCCCCGCCACGATGGACATGGGGTATGCCCCCGCCCCGTACCGCACCTGGTTCTGGAAGGTGCCGTCGCCGTTGCCCAGCAACACCGACACGTCGTTGGAGCCACCGTTGGCGACGGCGAGGTCGGTGCGGCCGTCGCCGCTGAAATCCCCCGCCACGATGGACATGGGGTATGCCCCCGCCCCGTACCGCACCTGGTTCTGGAAGGTGCCGTCGCCGTTGCCCAGCAACACCGACACGTCGCCGGAGGCGGTGTTGGCGACGGCCAGGTCGGTGTGGCCGTCGCCCCTGAAGTCCCCCGCCACGAGGGCGTTTGGCTCGGTCCCCGCCGCGTACCGCACCTGGTTCTGGAAGGTGCCGTCGCCGTTGCCCAGCAACACTGACACGTCGTTGGAGGAGGCGTTGGCGACAGCCAGGTCGGTGCGGCCGTGATCGCTGAAATCCCCCGCCACGAGGGCACTTGGCCCGAGCCCCGCCGCGTACCGCACCTGGTTCTGGAAGGTGCCGTCGCCGTTGCCCAGCAACACAGACACGTCGTTGGAGAGGGTGTTGGCGACGGCCAGGTCGGTGCGGCCGTCGCCCCTGAAGTCCCCCGCCACGAGGGCACTTGGCCCGATCCCCACCGCGTACTGCAGCGGTTTCTGGAAGGTGCCGTCGCCGTTGCCCAGCAACACCGACACGTCGTTGGAGCCTTGGTTAGCGACGGCCAGGTCGGTGCGGCCATCGCCGTTGAAGTCCCCCGCCACGATGGCGCCTGGGTTGATCCCCGTGGAAAGAGTAATCGGCTGAAACGGCGTGGAGGCTGGTGTCAATGTGGCCGTCAAGGTGTAGGCGCCCGTGCCGCTGAGGTTTTCCACCTCGAGATAGTCAGTCCCCGCCGAGACATGCAGGTCGATCTGGTCGGGGTCGTCGGGTGACGGGCCGTCACTCTGCATGAGTACCTGGCCCTGGACGTCCAGCAGCGAGAGCTGCGTGGTGGCGCCCTCGGCATGGACCCGCAGACGCCCGTCGGTGGTCGGGTCGATCTGGAAGAAGACAACCTCGCCCGGGGCGAGCGTGCCGGTCCTGGAGGTGCCCAGCTCGATCTTGGGGGCGACGGCGGCGAGGACGTCGCCCGATGGACCCGACAGCAGCGTGCGGTCCTCAAGCCGGGCCACACCCAGGCCGAACCGATGTCTCCCGTGGTGCAGCAGAGGGCGAGATGACCGGAGGAGCGCGGCCCCGGCAGTCGGGGATCGGAAAAGCCGGTGGGGAAACATGGCGGGCTCTCCGCGTCGTGGTTCTTGACGCTACCCCAAGCCAGGCTCAACGGGTCAAAGCCGCCCTGTGCTCGGCCAGGCTTTCGAACCTCAACCGGCGGAGGATCGGCCGGAGCGCCGGGTCGGTGAAAACCTGGTCGCGCACGAACGCCGCGCGCTGTCCGGCGGGCGTCCGTCGCACCGCCTCGCGGATCAAGGCTACGCCGCGGTCCTGATAGGAGGCGGTCAGCGCCACCGCCGAGCGACCCGCCTGGCGGACCTCGTTCGCCGCGGCTAACGCGGCGCGCACGTAGATCCGCCCCGCGATGTAGTACCTCCGCGCGTCCGGCGCGCCGTGGCGGAGCGATTCCTCGGCATCGGCGACCGCGGCGCGATGCTGGCCTAGCAGGACTCGCGCCGAGCCCCGTCCGTTGAGCGCGTCGCCGTCGGACGCGTCGAGCCGGAGCGCCCGATCGAAGTCCGCCAGGGCCAGTTGGACCGCATTGGTGACGAGGTGGGCCCAGCCGCGGCGGTTCCAGAGCCCCGGCCGGTCGGGATGCTGGGCCAACGCCTGCGTGTAGTCGTCGATGGCGCCGGAGAAATCCTTCCGGCGGTCTTTGGCCAAGCCGCGGAGCTCGAACACCTCGGCTGTGGGACGGTCCCTTAGAACGGCGTCGCAGGAAGCGATGACGTCGTCATAGCGCTTCAACATCAAAAGCACCCCGATGCGCAGGCGGTGGGCGTCGGCGTGGTCGGGCACGGCCCGCAGCGCGGCGTCGCAGGCGGCGAGTGCCTCCGCGTGTCGGCCGACGCGCTCCAGCAGCCTGGCCCGGTTCGTGTGATCGAGCGCGAGCACCGGGTTGGCTGGAGACTCCCGCCGAACGGCCTCGTCCAGGTCGCGCAGCGCCGCCTCGATCCGGGCGGGGGTCAGGTCCTCGTGCCCCCGGTACACCTCGGCGCGACCGCGATACAACGGCGCCAGGTCCGGCCGCAGCGCGATGGCCTGGGTGAACTGCTCGACGGCCTCGTCCGGCTTCCCCTGCTGCCGGAGCACCTGGGCCAATCCGGTGTGGGCCTGGTACAGACGAGGGTCGAACCGGATGGCCTCCCGAAGGTCGGTGACCGCCCGGTCCAGGTCCCGACGCTGCCACCGCAACAAGCCGCGATTGACCAGCAGCACGTAGCGGAGCTCCGCCACGGGCTTGCGTTCGAGTAACTCCAGCGCCCTGGCGTAGTCCTCCTCGGCGGCCGCGAAGTGATCTTCCGCTTTGCCCGGGAGGTTGCTTGCCTGCGCCGCGACCCCGCCCGCTTGGGCGAAGATCGCCCCCACCTGGCCCGAGGCGAACCCGCGCAGCAGGTAGAGCCAGGCGAAGTCGGGATCCTGATTCAGGCAGGCGTTCAGGCCGGCCTTGGCCTCCAGCGGCCGTCGGAGCTGGAGGTAGCAGATGACCGAGAGGCACTGGGCCCAGAAATGATTCGGTTGGTGCCGCAGCGCGGCGTCGAAGTGGCGGAGCGCCTCGTCCCACCGGCCGCGCTCGTACCTCTCCTGGCCGGTCAGGAACTGGTCGAAGGCCGTGACCGGCAGGAGGGACTCAGCCGCGCCGCGCTCCCGTTCGGCGCCTCCCACGTCGCCCAGCCGGGCGAGGCAGGCCGCCCGCCGCAGATGGTAGGCGCGGGTCGCGGGGTGCCACTTGACCGCCTCGTCCAGCGCCTTCAGGCCCTGATCGGCCTGCGGCATCGCCTCGGCCAAGATGAGCAGCAGGACGTGGCAGCCCTCCGTCACTTCCGCCTGCTCTTGCGGCGTGAGCGAGGGGGGCAAAGGTCGCGGTATCCATGCGCAGTCCGGCCTCGGCTCGGCGAACATTTCCAGCGCGGCCTGGGCCGATTTGCGGGTCGCCTCCAGGCTGCCGGGTAAATCCAGGCCCGTGAAACGCGTTTCATGAAAGAGGGCTTCATTCCGCCGCTGGAGGAACTGGCGATACCGGCCGCGGTCCGCCTCCCACGCTTGCTGGTCGGCGAGGCCGCGTTTGATCTGTTCCAGCGTGTCGGTGGCACGGGCGCGCAGGTCCGCGAGCCGGGGCTCGGCCTCGATCTTGGTTAACAGCTTTGACAGGATCAGTTGGCCATTGGTCCATTCTTTTTGGGCCAAGGCATCCCGGCCCTTGAACAGGGCGTCCACACTTTCAATCCGCAGGACCGTCAATCGCTCGCTCTCGTGATGGTAATAGTATAGGGTTGCCCCAACCAGGCCCACGAGCGTCACCAGAAGGGCGGCGGTCGCCGGTCGCCGCCGAGCCCATTTCAGTCCACGCTCCCAGACAGGGGTCCGCCGGGCCAGGATAGTCTGACCCGCCAAGTAACGGCACAAGTCCTCCGCCAACGCTGCCGCGCTGGCGTAACGCTTGGGCGGTTCCTTGGCCAGGCATTTCAAGCAAATGGTCTCCAGGTCGCGTTGTACTCGGGAGAGCAAGCGGGACGGCGGCACCGGTTCCTCGTGGATGACCTGCCAGACGGTCTCCTCCGATGTCGTGCCCTTGAAAGGCGGTCGGCCGGTCAGCATCTCATAGAGGATTGCTCCCAGGGCGTACACGTCGGCGGCCGGGCCGACCTCCCTGATCTGCCCGCGGGCTTGTTCGGGGGCCATGTAGCTGGGCGTGCCCATCACCTGTCCGGTCTGGGTAGGGCCCTCCTTCACCTCCAGGCGCTTGGCCAGGCCGAAATCCACGATCTTGGGAATCCCATCCCGGTCGAACAAGACGTTAGAGGGTTTGAGGTCCCGGTGCACGATGCCGGCTAGGTGGGCTGCGTGGATCGCCCGCGCCAGCGTGACCATCAGTTCGGCCGCCTGGCGTCCCGGATGGGGCGTGCCGGCCAGCCGGTCGGCGAGGCTGCCCCCTTCCAACAACTCCAACGCGACAAAGGGGAGGCCGGCGACCTCGCCGATGTCGTAGATCTGCACGATATTGGCGTGATGCAACCGCGCGACCGCTTCCGCCTCGAGCCGGAAACGGTCCAGCTCCTCCGGCCTGGCCTGAATGCCGGCACGGATCATCTTCAGGGCGACCAAACGGTTCAACTGGTGCTGCCGGGCCTGGTAGACCACCCCCATGCCACCATGGCCCAACTCCGCCAGGATGTCGTAGTCAGCGATCTCGGGCCAACCCGCCTTGCGGATACTTTTTTCAGGGAGTTGCGCGAGGGATCCTTCCGGATTGGGGGACTCCCACCCGGGATGATACGACCCGGTGGGTAATCGCGTGTCCTGGGGAACGGACAGGTCCTCTTCGCCCAGGGCCTTGTCGACCAGGTTGACCCGCGCTGGGAACCGCGCCCGGTACTCCTCGGGCGTCGGCCGCTCCCCGTGGCGACGGCGGTAGACCACCTCCAGCACCAGCAGGTCGTGCCACAGCGCCGATCGCTCCGGACCGGCCGGCTCCTCCAGGTAATCCTCGATCCGGGGACGCAGTCCCGCCTTCCAGGCCGCCTCGAAGCGGTCGCATACCTCATCCATGCGATTGATCTTCGATGGTGACAGGCTGGCGTCGATCGTCGGTAAGGTCGCGCTCATGGCGTTCCCCTTACAAGAGAACTCCACACTTCGCCCTGAAACCCAACACCCGTCCCGGAAAATGGCGCCGGTCGTCAATCCGGGACCTCTTTGGCCCAAAGCCGTCGGATCGTGCGGAGCTTACGCTCGACCGTTTGCGGGACACACCCGAGCTTCGCAGCGATCTCGGCGTTGGTGTGCCCTTCCATCTTCCACCGCGCCACCGCGCGCAGCGTGTCATCGCCCAAGCGGCCATAGAGCCGCCGGCATTCCTCGGCCATCTGGATCGCCAGCTCGGGGGTGAGCTCGGGATCGAGGACCTGTTCGAGGCTCGGTCCCGCCAGCTCCGAGAGGACGAGCACCCGGCCGGAGCCCCGTGTCGGCCGACCCTCGTGGCGCACCTGGTCGATCGCCTTGCGCACGGTGACGACGGCCAGCAGTTGCCAAAGGTCGTCGCGGTCGTTGAGCTGAGGGAACTGGCCGCGTTCGGCCCGTTGATAGAAGCTCTCGAAGGCGCTGAGGGCCACATCCTCCTCGTCGGCCGCGCGCCGCGGGGTGTCCCGGAGATGGGCGCGGGCGAGCCCGACCAGCCGCTGGAAGTACCGCTCCCAGAGTTGCTGGGCGGCGGTTCGCTCCCCGGCCTTGAGCAACTGAATGCAGTGGGTGATCGACCCTTCAGACGCCATCGCCATCGTGCCCCGCGACAAGTCTGAGTGGTGAAACCCTCCTTCAGCCGGCGGGGGGCTCACCATATAAACAGAACCAAATTCCCAAAAATGTGCGCACTTTTAAGGAATGGCTTATGTCGGGCAACTGGTGAAGGTCTTGGGGTGGCCGGGGGCAAAATCTCCGTACCCCGGTTGCCCTAGCCTATGATCCTACCTGAACTTCTGAGGCTGCTTCCCTTTGCCCCGGCCACCGATCGCACTCCCGACCACCGATTTCCCTCCACGAGCAGGAATTTTTCGGGACCCCCTGATCTTTGCCCTACGTCGATCCCATGGTTGAGTGGGCGCAACTAAGAACCCCACCCGTGCCAGCTTTCGCACAGCGAGGCCGCCGTAGCCGAGCGTCAGTTGCCCGTCACGAGCAACTCGCCATCTTCTTACTTAGCATGAACAGGGCGGAGCCGAGTGTCAATATCCAGGTAAGTCTGGAATATCAAGACGTTCTGAAAAATCCGGCGGAATTAGGCCCCGGCATGCATCACAGGTCCGCGCGGCCTCACCAGGCCGCGGCTACCTCGGCCCCAGGGCAGCCGGCCCGCCCTCGAACGCTCGGGCCAATCCGGTTGCGCGGGGGCCGGGATGGGTCCCTGGGCCCGCGGGGCTACGCGGCCAGCGTCATGGCCGGCCCGTTGCGGTTCGGCCCACCGTGCGGGTGGCCTGCGCCGCTTCGGTGGCCCCGCTCGTGCTGACGGCCGATAGGCGAGCGGCCCAAAGACAGCCGGAGTGCGCGGCCGCGCCAGCGGTCGTCGCCAGGATCGAACAGCAACCGAGAAGCCGGTAATAACCATTGTTTCAGAATCGATGTTGGGTTTGCGGGCCAGGTGTGGAGTTCACAGGCAAGGGAGGCGAAGAGCCGCTCTCGGGTGATGAGAGGGCAGGGCGCCTCCTCTCGAGTGCCCCGCGGTTCGCCGCCCGAGTGCCGGGTCTACGTGGCGTGATGCGGTGGGATCGAAGATCAAGTTTCTCCGGGAAGGGGGGCCGAACGATGGATGGCTCACGAGCACGGCGAACTCGGGATCGGGCCCGGCGAGCCTGGTACGCCGGCTGGCGTCAATATCGCTTCGCCCGGCATTACGGATTTCTGAGCGGAACAACGGCGTCCGGCGCGAATGTCGCGGGAAGCCCGATGATGGCGCTCGAGATCGATACAGGCGTCAGCACTGGCTCGACCGCGTCCGGCGCGAATGTCGCGGGAGGCCCGATGATGGCGTGTGCTTTCGACACCGCCGCGCCCGCGCCTTCGTCTCCGCTTCCGAGCGCTCCGATGCTGACCCCGCGAGCCGTCCCGGCGCTGGTCATCGCCGAGCCAGAGGCCGCCCTCCCGGTACCGCCAGTCCTGACCCAGGTCCCCAAGAGGGCCCGTGCGGCGCTCCACCTCGACCTCGCGCTCGACACCTTGCAGCACGATTTCGACCTCTCGTGGGTCACCTGATCGGTTTGCTCGGCGAGAACCACCGAAGACGCACCGGCCGGGTCGCGGGGCTCACCGCGACCCGGCCCCAACTGCAACGGCAATGACCAACTCCGTGGCAACCCCGATGGCGAAGTCGTCCGTTGCCGAGACGCTCGCAGCTTCCCACACAGCCGGAACCGATGCATTCAAGGCGAGTTTTGCTCGTGCGTCTCGCCCCCGACCGACGCTCACCAAGCTTTCACCTCTGGCTGTGGGCGAACTCTTTCTCGACGCCGATTTTGTGGCCGGATGAGTCCTCCGTTCAATGCCCTCTCCCAGTTAGGGTCGGTAGAGGGTGAGGGGAAGTTGCCAGGGGTCAACGGAGTAAAACAAAAGAGATGACACTTGGTCCCCGGAGGAAAACGTTTCAGGAACCGTTGTTTGCTTCTTGGGCCGCCTCCGGGGACCAAGTGTCATCTCTTCTCTAGTAACGATTCCTGACACGAATGGCACTCGGTTAAGCCTAACACACTGGGCCTTAAGGTGTTACGGACGAAAACACCGGCACGTCGGCCAATGATTAATAACATGATCTCTATTTCACGTGACGGTAAACCCTGCGTTTCTGAGGCTTATTCTATATTGTGTATATATAACGCTATAACTCTAATACTTGTCATAGTGGAACGTAAGTCATTAATCCGTAAGACGTTAATCCTAATCCGAGTGCCATTCATTCCGCCGGGTAGGCCTGGGTGGTCGCCCACCCAGGCCCCCCACAAATCCGTGCTCGCGCAATTAACGCACACGGCTCCTCGTTTCAACCTTCGCGACCCGCTATCCGTCGTTGTTTCGTGGACA
>JBEKTN010000618.1:0-2648 GCA_049516015.1 Isosphaeraceae bacterium
CGGCAACGCTTCATCGAAGACCTTCAGCTACGCAACCGCTCGCCCAAGACCATCGAGGCTTACGTCTACCACGTCCGCGAGCTCGCACGCTACTACAACCAATCCCCAGAGCAACTCGGCGACGACCAGATCCATCGCTATCTCCTGCATCTTCTCCACCACAAACAGGTTTCATGGTCGTCCTACAACCAAGCCGTGGCCGCCCTCCGCTTCTTTTATGGGGTAACCTATCCCTGTGACACGGTGGTCACGCGGCTCCCCTACGGCAAGCGGCCCAAACGCCTGCCGGCGGTCCGCTCACCCCAACAGGTGGCCCTCTTCCTCGATACCGTGCGCGACCGGACTGTCCGGATTGTGCTGCGAACCATCTACGCCACCGGGCTGCGGATCAGCGAAGCCTTGCACCTGACCGCCGCTCAGATCGACAGCAGTCGTATGGTGGTGCGGGTGCTGGGCAAGGGTCAGAAGGAACGGCTGGTACCGCTCTCCCCTCAACTCCTGGAAGAACTGCGTGCCTACTGGCGTGAAACGAGGCCGACGCAATGGATGTTTCCGGGCAAGGATTCCCACCAACCTCTGAACGCGGCGACGGTGCAGAAAGCCTGCAAGCGGGCCTGCCGCGACGCGGGACTGCCGCGGATCACTCCCCACACTCTTCGCCACTGCCATGCCACGCATCTCTTGGAAGCGGGAGTCGACACCCGAACGATCCAAGCCTTGCTGGGCCATCATCGCATCGGGACCACGGCTCTGTACACGCACGTCACCTTGGCGGGACTGCGGCAGGTGGTCAGCCCGCTCGACCGTCTGCCCCCGCCGCAGGGCCCATCGACCAGCCACTAACCTTGGGTCAGCTCGTGCGGCAGTATGGAGCCGAGTTCCTGGAGCGTTGGCCCCAGTGCCCCCACGTGCGGCAGACGCTTCAGGACCTGGCGCTCTGCCGCACACCCGCCCTGGGCGGGCACGTTACCCAGTGCGATCACTGCGGCGAGGTTCGATACCACTACCATTCTTGCGGCAACCGAAGCTGTCCTCAGTGCGGTGGAAGTAAGCGGGCAGCCTGGCTGGCCAAATGTCAGGCCAACCTCCTGCCGGTGCCCTACTTCCACGTTGTCTTCACCTTGCCCCACGAGCTCAGCGCGCTGGCCTTGGGCAATCGCGAGCTCTTGTATCGGCTGCTCTTCGACAGCGCCAAGGAGACTCTCCTGGAAGTGGCGGCCGACCCCAAGCACCTGGGAGCGCGGATCGGGGTGCTTGGTCTTGCACACCTGGGGGCAGAAGCTGGAGCATCATCCCCACGTTCACTGTGTGGTGCCTGGCGGCGGGTTGGCGGTTCCGTCGAAGACCTCGGGAAGCACCGCGACTGGTCCTGGCGACCAGGTACCATGCTGGGTGTCCTGCCGGCCCAACTGGTTCCTGCCCGTCCGTGTGCTGGGTCGGGTCTTCCGCGGCAAATACCTGGCGGCCTTGAGGGCCGCCCACCAAGCCGGCCAACTCCAATTCGCAGGGAGCACCTTGCCACTGGCGAGCCCGGCGGCTTGGAGGACCTCGATACGGGCGTTGTACCAGAAGAAATGGGTGGTCTATGCCAAGAAGCCCTTTGGGGGGCCCGAGCAAGTACTGATGTACTTGACCGGGTACACGCACCGGGTCGCCCTGAGCAATCACCGTCTACTCAAGCTCCAGGACGATCGGGTCACCTTCACCTGGAAGGACTATGCCGACGGCTGCCGACGCAAGGAGATGGTGCTGGACGCGGTCGAATTCGTGCGCCGGTTCGCGCTGCACATCATACCCAAGGGGTTGGTCCGGATTCGGCAGTATGGACTTTTGGCCCACCGAGATCGTGGTGACCGGTTGGCGTTGTGCCGATCCCTGTTGGCGGCCGCGGCCGGACCGTTGCCGGTCCCAGAGACGCAGTCGCCGCCACCGAGTGCCAGTGGCGGATCGACGGACAGCGACCAGTCACCGGGTGGGGCGGGGCCGGTGTCTTCTCTGGTCGAGCCGAGGTCGACATCGCCGTCTCCGATGGGTATCTCCGTGCTGGTGGTCTTGGTTTCGCTCATCGTTGCATTGGGGGACACGGCCTCGTTTGCCTCGTCCCCGGCTGTGCCGCCAGCCGCGGTTATCGTCGAGGATCGCTGCCCGAGTTGTGGCGTGGGGCACCTGCAAACGATCTGGCGAGCCGCCCGACCCAGGCGGGAAGAGCGCCAACGCATTTCCATTCTCGATAGTTCATAACCCGAATGTACCTGAAACGCTTATCCCAGTTTTATCACCACCCGCTCCGGCTGGGACCGGCCCCTCACGGCCCGCACGGGGCAATGCCGGCGATTGGTCCACCGCAGGTTATCGTCACCATCGGATCAATTCCGGCGATCCTCATATTAGCCAGCGATCCTTTGACTCCATCCCTGGTGGCAGCCGCAGTTTGCCATCCTTCAGCTTGAGCTAAAGCTGGTGACAGCTGTTAAGCCGAGATACAATTCCCCAAGTCGCCTCCCCCACAGCAGATTGGCTTTCGACGGGACGCCACAAACTGGGTTGCGGCGACCGGTTTCGTCCAACGGCCTGCTATTCCGCCGCGATGACAGCCCGTGGCGTTGCCCGGCTCACTGGAAATCGCGGCGGAATAGCAGGCTATCGTT